>DWYT01000160.1 GCA_019118545.1 Candidatus Mediterraneibacter merdavium
TGATTTCTCCATTCAGATACTGCTCTACAATTTTTACTTTCTCCAGTGCATCAATCTTACTTTTTCTGGACATAAAATACCCCCAAGTAGGTTTTTTATATTTTAGTGTCCTACTTGAGGGTATCATATCACTTTGTGGGCGGTTGTTTCTTTTCTATTCATAATATAGCATATCACGGAAATTCATTCAAGAAGTTGATACTAATTGATCTTCTTTTTTTGCTTTTCGGACTTAATCGGTCATGCTGGATGATGCTTTCCCAAAGTTACCTGCCTTGTACTATTATTATACGCGGCGGAACAGTTTACAGAGCGCCATTTGCAAAACCGCAGACATATTGGGTTTTTTGGATTCGGTTGGGGATTATCCTCTGTTTAAAATATCTCTTGTGGAAACAATAAGAATATAAGGAGGAATAATTTATGGGATCAACAACCTTTGGATATGTCAGGGTATCCACTAAAGAACAATGTGAGGAACGCCAGCTGATCGCTTTGCGCGGCTTTCCCGTATCAGACAACAAGATATTTATGGACAAACTCAGCGGGAAGGATTTCAACCGGCCACAGTACCAGAAGCTTTTACGAAAGCTAAGGGCGGGTGATATTATGGTTATTAAGTCCATTGATCGGCTTGGCCGCAATTATGAGGAGATTCTGGATCAATGGCGGATCATCACCAAGGAGAAGCGGGCGAATATTGTGGTCTTGGATATGCCGCTTCTGGATACCCGCCAGACCGGAAAGGATCTGACTGGTACTTTTGTGGCAGACCTTGTGCTGCAGATCCTCTCCTATGTGGCCCAGACTGAGCGGGAGAACATCCGGCAGCGGCAGATGGAAGGGATCGCGGCAGCACGGATGCGGGGCGTACAGTTTGGAAGACCCCGGAAACAGGTGCCTGAGGAGTTCTTTCTCCTGAAAGAGCAATGGAAAAAGGGGAAGATCGCTTCCAGACAGGCGGCAGGTAAGCTCCACATCGCTCAGGACACCTTCTTGCGATGGGTTCACGAAAGCGAAGTCTGATTTTTACAGTAATTTTTTCAGTCAGGTCAATCAATTTTTGCGTTGGAAAAGGTAGAGAATTTCGGTCGTTCCTTCATACATATTTTCTGGTGTGTTTTGACAGCTTTTACGTTCTAAACATCAGTTTTCGCCATCTAAATATACTCCATTTTAGTATACATTGCCTGAACGAAAATGTCTGATTTATCGTTCAGGGAAAACTGACGAAATCCGGTTGTTTTATCGGAAGGAGAAAACTCATGGAAAAGACTGAGATAACTATGACAGGATTATTGGAAATACTGTGTTTTAAGACAGGATGTATGTATCTGTCCGACCTTCGCCAGTCAGAACGGCTCCCTGTGATTAAACGTGCGGTTCAAAGCATTTGCCCGGGGAAATTCAGTCTGTGGGAATGGAACGATGCGGTGACATATATTACGGGGAGTCCACACTCCTTTGCGAACGCTGGGGAGGCGGCCGGATATCTGATGGCGCTGTAGGGTAACCATAAGGTAACAGTGCGGCAGACTATATGCTTGGTCGTACAGATAAAAAATAGCTTATGCCGACAAAGTTTGTTTGTATAGGCTATTTTAGTTATCACAATTTTTATTTTCATCTAACAGGACGAGAAGATCTTCATGTAATTTATTGTTTTCTTTTTCTAAGTCACATATAATGTGGAATCCCCAACAGATCAGGCCAGAGATTGATGCGGCAAGTTTTTGCTCGTTCTTCTTGTTAGAAATATTGTGATATTTCATTTGAAACCACTTTTTTTATGCTTATATACATATTTCAACTCGCACTGACTTAAAATACAAAATGAGATATCCGTTTAATATACACTTCGAACAGAGGTGTTATATTATGAGATATACAGAACGTATGCGCGCATTACGCGAAGATAATGACTTAACTCAGAAAGACATTGCTGATATGTTGGGAGTAGCACAGACGACATATTCACAGTATGAACTGGCGAAGCGTCCAATGCCCATAGATTATCTTGTCGCGCTGTGTGATTATTATAAGGTATCGGCAGACTATATGCTTGGTCGTACAGATAAAAAATAGTTCGCAGAAAAATCAGATTAAGTCTTTGGTATTCATATTTCCATATCTGAGCAGGATTAAGAAAATCTTCAAAATTTCCATGACAAAATATTAGAAAAGATTCGTTATGATGCAGTTACCATATACTGACAAGGAGGGGTGCTGTGAAAACGATCATCAGTGTAAAAAATCTATACAAATTATACCGGGTCGGTGATTCTGTTGTGAGGGCGCTGGACGGTGTAAGCCTTGACATTCGGGAAGGAGAGTTCTGCGCTGTGGTAGGAACCTCTGGTTCGGGAAAGTCTACGCTGCTTAACATGCTTGCAGGGTTGGAGAGGCCGACAAAAGGCGAAGTCATCATCGGAGAAAGCCATATTGAGAAGCTGAACGAGGATCAGCTGGTAAAATTCCGGCGGGAGAATGTAGGATTCATCTTCCAGTCGTTTCATTTGATGGGGACAATGAACGCGCTGGAAAATACAGCTCTTCCGCTTACATTTCGGGGAACGGCGAGAAGGGAAAGGCTGAAAAGAGCCGAACGTATGCTGGACATGGTGAATCTTGCAAAGCATAAGAACCACCTGCCAAACCAGCTTTCGGGCGGACAGCAGCAGAGGGTAGGAGTGGCAAGGGCGCTCGTCTCAGATCCGAAGATTATTTTTGCCGATGAGCCTACAGGGAATCTGGATTCCCATACCTCGGAGGAAGTCATGGGACTGCTGCAGCGGATTGTCAGGAAGCAGAAACGTACTCTGGTGATGGTCACCCATGATCCCCATGAGGCGGCATACGCGGACAGGGTGTTTCAGATCATAGATGGAAAGATCGTGCATATACAGGAAAACAGGAGGAACGAAGAAAATGATAAGGCATAGAGGAATGAGTTTAAAGAGGACATGGATCGCGGCAGCATGCGCAGTATTTGTTCTGGGAGCGTACTGTCCGGCGGAAGTAAATGCCAAAGAGGAAGAAGCTGTTCAGTCCGGCGTACAGGAAGAAGGAGACGCGGCGGGGACACCAGATGGAACACAGGAAAGTATGGGATTGGCCCGTATCCGGCTCAGCGTGGGAGACGGACAGGACACGCCCGTATTCAAAGCCGGAGAGAAGGCCAGTCTGCAGATCAACGTGCAGAACAGTGGAAATATAGACGCTCAGAATGTAAGGATTGCTCCGGTCATAGTGGATGAGGCTTCGTGGCCGTTTGAGATGGATAAATTGAATTATGAGCAGGAACTGGGAGCGATACAGGCAGGACAGCAGACCGCAGCCGTATGGGGAGCAGATGACGGGGGTCTGGCAGTGAGAAATGATGTGACTGGCAAAGCGTATAAACTTGTGTTCCGCATTACATATGACGACGGAAAAACAGAGTATGAAACAGAAAAATATGTCTTTGTAAAAACAGAGGCAAAAGAAAAACCGTCAGATGGAAGTGGCGGACAGGGAAGTAACGATCAGGGAGAGACCAGTCAGGGGAACGCTGGACAGGGGAGCGGCGGACAGCAACAGACAGGGGGAAGTGAAAACGATGTGCCACAGCCAGAAGTCCCGGTTCAGGAGCTGAGCGGCGGGGGATTTACAAACAGTGAGCCGGTCATCTCGGGCGGGGGATCTTCTGAGGCCGGGAATGGCTCGGTACCGCGCGTGATCGTGACAGGATTTGACACTCAGCCGGGGGAAGTGCGGGCCGGGAGTGATTTTAAGCTAGTCGTACATCTGAAAAATACATCCGACAGGACAGCAGTGTCCAACATGGTATGCGATCTTCAGGCAGCGGCGTCAGGCACAGAAGCAGCGGCGGAGGCACCGGCATTTCTGCCTTCTTCGGGTTCAAGCTCTGTCTTTCTGGAGAGTATCCCGGCAGGAGGGACAAAGGATATCTCCATTGACCTTAACGCGCGGGCAGATCTGATCCAGAAGCCGTACAGCATTGCCATGAATATGAAGTACGAGGACAGCAGTGCGGTGCAGTACGAGGCCCAGTCCAGTCTTGCCGTTCCGGTAAAGCAGGAGGCGAGATTTGAATTCAGCGAGGTCCAGATTGCGCCGGATACTGTTTCAGTAGGAGAAGAGGCAAACATATCGTGCAGTCTTTACAATCTTGGCAGAGTGAAGATGTATAATGTAAAAGTCCGTATCGAGGGAGAAATGATCGAAGCAGCGGAGCAGTTCATCGGAAATCTGGACGCAGGCGGAACAGGGTCTGTAGACAGCATTATTACTGCCATAAAAGAGACTGCGGACGGCGAAGAGTGCAGGATGGTGCTTTCCTATGAGGACGACGCGGGAAATGTGAGTACGGCGGAACAGAAGTTCCCGATGACAGTCATGCCGGAGGTGCCTGCGGGTGATGTGGGAATGATGGCTGAGGATGTGCCGGAAGAAAGCGGCGTACCTGTCCTGCCGATTATCATAGTCGTTATACTGGCGGCGGGAGGGATCACGGCGGCAGTGTTCCTGACCAGACGCAGAAAGAAAAAAATCCGGGATCTGGAAGAGGAGGAATTATTTGATGAGGTGGAGCGATCTGCTGAGGATGAGCGTTAGCAGCCTCAGGCGAAGAAAACTGCGTACCTTCCTTACTGTCCTCGGAGTAGTGATCGGAACAGCCTCAATCGTGGTCATGATCTCTCTGGGTCTGGGGATGCAGGAGGCAATGTACGCGGAAGTAGCAGAAAGCGGCGGCACGACGGCGGTCACTGTGACGGGCAAAGACAGTTGGGGAGTGGGCATGATGTATACGGGTTCCTCGTCCGGGCAGGAGGAGTCAAAGAAGTATATTACAGATGAAGTTATTGAAGAACTGCGCACACTGGAGCATGTCAGGAGCGCGCAGCCGGTTCTCAATGTATCTGCCATTGGCTTGAAAGGAAATTATCAGGGATATCTTGATATCACAGGGATGACGCCGGAGGGCCTTAAGGAATTAAAACTGGAGCTAAAAGACGGGGGAAGGCTGCCTGATCCTGACAGCAATGAGCTTGAGCTGGTATATGGCAATGCGGTTTTGAAGAACTTTTATGACAAAGGAACCATGAAAGGGTATTGGGATACCGGAGAGGTTCCTGACATTGATCTGCAAAATGATTCGCTCTTTCTGGTTCTCGATGCAGACGGATACAATGCCTCTCAGAGTCCGCCTTCTGTGGGTGTGGCTGATTCGGGCGAAGATACAGCGTCAGACAGCGGTAAACGTACAAGCGCCCCGAAGAAATATGTGGTGAAGAGCAGCGGAGTCATGGCGGGCGGTATCGACGAATATAATGTGAATTCATCCAATGTATACTGTGATCTTGACACATTGAAGTCTTATCTCCAGAAAGAATTCCGCGGCCGCGTCATTCCGGGGCAGCCATCCACAGCGGGCGGAAAGCCATACAGTAAGTTTGTCTACAGCATGGTGAAGATACAGGCGGATGATATGGAAAATGTAGAGGAGCTCTCAAATGTGATCCGGGGACTTGGGTATAACGTCTCGACAAACATTGAGTACATAGACAGCATGAAGAAACAGTTCGCTCTTGTGCAGGCGGTTCTTGGCGGGATCGGGGCGGTATCGCTCCTCGTGGCGGCGATCGGCATTGCCAACACGATGATGATGTCCATCTATGAAAGGACGAAAGAAATCGGGGTTATGAAGGTGATCGGCTGCGGCCTGAAAAATATCCGCCAGATGTTTCTTTTGGAAGCTGCATTCATCGGTCTGACGGGGGGTGTCATAGGAAATATTCTCAGCCTGATCATATCCGTTGTGATCAATGTGCTTACGTCCGGAGGAGATACGGGGATTCCGGCCAATATCTCAAGTATTCCAGTGTGGCTCCTTCTTTCCTCAATAGGATTCGCGATACTGGTGGGAACCGCCGCTGGATATTTCCCGGCCCGCAGGGCGATGAGGTTAAGTCCGCTGGCGGCGATCCGCAGTGAGTGAGGACATTAATTATTCATTTGCGTTTGAGGCAGACAGTTTTCTGATATGATTTCTAAAAAGTACAAGTTTTTTTTCTAAAAAGTACTACTTATTCAAATTAATTATAGATATAATTCAAGAAATAGCGGATGATTGCCTAAAAACCTGTAGACTACAAGTTTACGGGTTTTTAGGTTATACTGAAATAATTAGACGGAATAAACGGATTGAAATATATTAAGGGGGATGACTTTGTGAAACTGAGGTCTAAAATTCTGGGGATGTGTCTCAGCTGTACATTGCTGGCTCTGGTACTGCAGACGGTTTTGTTTCAAAACACTTCTTCATCTATCATCTATAACAGGACAAAGGAAGAGAGTGAAAATTCCCTGCAAAATATGCAGAATGAGATTTATTCGTTTTTAAAACATATAGAGAGCAATCTGATTGAAGTATACAGTGAAGAAGAATTTATTCAGGCGCTGAAAAATGAACTGACAATCCGGGAGCTGCGCAATGAATATTACAGAAAGGCATATGAGATCGGCACAAATGGATTTGAAACGTCTGATAAAGTTGTTGCGCTGTATTTATATACGCCGGAACATGAAATTATAAGTACATATCGAAGAGCCGTTACGCCAAAACATAATTACGAAATCGATATTTACTCAGAGCCGGAGAAGTATAATACGCAGATTGTAAAAGAATACATTGACTCAGGTAAATTAGGCATGCTGGTGACCAGTTATTTTAATGAGTACAGGGATACAGATATCATGCGGTTTGTTCTGAAATTGTATGACAGCAGGAATTATAGCAGATCGATAGGGTATATTGTCTGTGATATTGACAGTGAAGCTTTTACGGCTATTTTGGATAAATATAGTATCGATGATTCTATGTTTATATGGCTTCAGCCGGCGGGCGACCGTCCTGCCGCATCGATTGGCAGTCTCAGTGAAGAACAAGGGAGTATATATAAAGATACCGTAGACAGGATACGGGGTGGGGATACCATTGAAGGCGGGTATTCTGACCGGGAAAACCAAGAGCTGTTTCAGGCGGCGCAGAATAAGTATAATCTCACGGCATACTCTTTGATGCCGCAGGAGCTTCTAAAGCAAAATCAGAAAGCTCTGACCATAAACCTGCTGTTGATCGGAGGCGTTATGGTAATAGCGGCGGCGTTCCTGAGTATTTACCTTTCCAAAAGTATGACGAGGCCTTTGGTAAAACTGACTGACACTATGCAGGAAATCAGAGAGGGAAACGCCCGGCTTCGGGCAGAGGTTCAAAACAAGGATGAAATAGGACAGCTGGCAATAAATTTCAATGAGATGCTGGACCGGATGGAGGAACTCAATGAGAAAGAAAAGCAGACAAGCTATCTGCTGAGTCAGGCAGAATATAAAGCCTTGCAGGCTCAGATCAATCCACATTTTCTTTATAACACGCTGGACACGATGAGCAGTATAGCTCAAATAAAGGATTGTGGGGAAGTAAGCAGCATGTGCCAGTCACTTTCCAACATGTTCCGCTATGCACTCAATATGAAAGAACCATTTTCGACGATAGCAAAAGAAATCGCGCATTTAAAAAATTACTGTTACGTAATGGAGATGCGTATGCAGGATCACGTACAGTATGTATACGAAATAGATGAAAGTCTGCTTTTTAGTGAAATTCCGAGGCTGACTCTGCAGCCGCTTGTGGAGAATGCGCTGACCCATGGGTTGCGGACAAAGCGTGGGGAAAAATATATCAGAATAGAGGCAAAAAAGGAAAATGGAAACAGAGTGATATGTGTGGCTGACAACGGAATAGGAGCCAACGCAGAAGAGATCAATAGAAAACTGGAAGAAAACGACATCAGTTATGTAGAACAGGGCAGCTCGATCGGCGTGTATAATATCAATGCCCGGCTTCGGATGCTGTACGGAGAAGAATACGGGCTTAGAATTGAAAGTAAATCCGGGGAAGGGACACGAGTTTACGTAACAATACCCAGACAGAAACCGGGAGGAGAGGGACAGGATGACAGCAAAAAAAATATATAAAATACTCATAGCAGATGATGAATACTGGACAAGAGAAAAGCTGTGTCATATGATCGCATGGGAAAAATATTCTCTTGAATGTCTGGAACCGGCAAAAGATGGGGAAGAGGTGCTGGAAAGACTGGCAGACGAGCAGGTGGACATCCTGATCACAGATATTAATATGCCTTTTGTAAATGGAGTAGAGTTGCTGTCAAAGCTAAAAGAAAGTTATCCGGAAGTTGTAGCTTTCGTTATCAGTGGGTATGACGATTTTGATTATGTAAAAGAAAGTTTCATGTCGGGTTCCGTTAATTATCTTGTAAAACCTGTGACTAAAATTGACCTTGTCAATGCGATTGTAAAGGCACTTCAAATTATTGGAGAGAGAGAAAATGAAAAATTGCAGCTGCTCAAAGCGGCATCTCTGATTCAGGACAGAGAATACAGCCAACTGATCACAGAAAGAAAAGCGCCTTATGTGCCGGGCATTTCAAATAATAATGGCATGGAGCCAGCAGGCTTAAGCTTTATGATGATTAAGATACATAACCTCCATATTCTTGATAAATGCAGCCGGAGTGATAAGAATCTCCTTTCGTACAAAATAAAAAAAGAGATAAGCCGTTTGAGCAGAGATGAAAATGCGGTTGTATTTAACCATATTTACCGCTCAAATGAATTTATCATGATTACCTCAAAGGGAGAGAAAGAGCTGACGCGGACGGCGGAAAAGATAAGGATATTTTTTCAGAAGTATCAAGATGTCTGCCTGACCTTCTGTATCACTGCCCCTTCTTATTCGATCGACAGCGTTGACAGAGCATATAGAGATGCGGTTACATTGCTGATGACAAGGAAATTTCAGAAAATAGATGAAATCATAGTGTCTGGCGGACAGCCGGGCAGCCAGAAAATGGCATCACATTTTAACGGAGAACAGGAAAAACAGCTAAAGAGAGCGTTAAAATCCGGGAATGAGGAGCTGGCAGCAAAAACCGTTCTGGAAGAGAGCGGGCTTTCCCGATGTGCTGAAAAAGGATGGACTTATATAGAAGTGAAGCAGACGGTGAAGAGGCTGATGAATATATTTGCTGACTTTGCGGCGGAGGCTTTTGGGAATAAAGGACTGGCAGATATTGAGAATTTGTCGGATTCAGTGGATAAAGCCGTTGAATATCTTGACGAACAGCAGGTATGCGCGGCATTGTTAGACACGATTGACTATCTGGCGCCGGAGAGCAGGACTTCCCCAAACGCTACTATGAAAGGAATTGTCCGGGAAGTGGCTGAGTATATTGACGCACACTATTATGAAGAACTAAGTCTTGTTTCACTGGCTGCGGATTTTCATGTTGAGAGTTCCTATCTCTCGAAAGTATTCCGGCAGGAAATAGGGGAGACTCTGATTCTTTATATTACGCGAAAAAGAATGGAAAAAGCAAAGAATTATATGCGGAACAGTGAGACGAATCTGACAGAAATTGCTTTTATGGTCGGATATGATGATTATACATATTTCAGCCGGGTTTTCAAAAAGAATACGGGAGTAAGTCCCAGAGAATACAGAAATAGATGTTTGGAGGGAAACTGATTGAAAAAAGCGGTAATAATATTGACGGCGTTAGTCGCGGCACTGGCGTCAGCCTGCAGTCCGTCTGATGTCTCAGAAGAAAAGAAACCTATCGTGCTGACAATACTTGCAGGACAGTCTACATCGGATGCGGGAACCGAGGACATGATCGACGAATGGATGCAGCAGAGGTATCCCGACGTGAAATTGGAATGGGAATGTGTAGACTGGGGAGACCGCTTTAATACACAAATGCGGGGAAGGTTTGCCGCAGGCGACGTCCCGGACATTATGATCGGAAAAGCCCAAGATGTACATACCTATGCAGCTGTCGGACAGTTGGGGGAGATCAACATTGATGCCGGTAGTTCTATTGCACAAAGTGCCCTTGATACAGTCACCATTGATGGGAAAATATACGGAGTTCCTTATAACGCATGGTATCAGGGCGTTTTATATAACAAAGAAATATTTGAGGAAGCGGGAATAGAACCGCCCCGGACTCTGGAAGAAATGGAAGAGGTGATCCTCTGTCTGGAAAGTAAAGGAGTTGTTCCTTTCGCAACACATTTTCAAGAGAGCTGGAACGTGGGGAATATGACAATGCAGTATATGATAAATGATATTTTCCGCTATGACAGCGAATGGGGAGAAAAGTTCCGCGAAGGTACAGTCAGTTATTCAGATAATGAAGTAATCCTTAGATGTATGCTGAATAATAAGATGATTTTGGACGCCTCATGGGAAGATGCGCTGCAGTTGGATCAGTTTGAGTGTGACAGCCGTTTTACTCAGGGAGAGGCCGCAATGTATCTTACAGGATCATGGTCCCTGCAGTTTGCCAACCAGTATGGGAAGGACATTGAGTTTGGAATATTTCCTTTTCCGAATCAAAACGGTGATGCTGCTCTGATTAGAGAAACGAATATTACATTTATGAAAAGTGCTTTTACTGAGCATGATGAACTGATAGACGATATTTTCAACTCTTTGTTAAAAGATAAAAAACTTCTTCAGGAAGTGCTAGATTTTACCCAGTCATCATCTGTAGTAACAGGAGCGGATACAGTGAGCAGCAGCCGGATTCAGGATGATATCAGCCGATATGAGGCTGAGGGGAAGATCATAGATGCTTCTGTGGGGAATGTTCAGCTTGTGTGGGAGTTTCAGAATAGTGTTGCCCAAGAGCAGCTTTCATGGCTGAAAAACGAAAAGTCTCTCCGGGAAGTGCTGTCTTACGCAGATGAGAACAGGGAAAACAGTGTTTACGAATAGAGCGCTGTTATAGAAAAGCAGCATAAGATTAAAAAAAGTACAACTTATTTTTTCCAATCCGTCCTACTACCGGGAAAGGCAGAACAGCTATAATCAGGTCATCAAATGAAAACGAGGAGGAACGAGAAAATGAAGAAAAAAAGATTGACCGGGGTACTGCTGACAGCTGTTATGGTAACGACTCTTGCAGCCGGATGCGGCAGCGGCGAAGGCTCAGGGGGAGACGAGGAGAAAGTGACGCTGACCGTTCTGGCGGGACAGTCTACATCGGATGCTGGTATTGAAGACATGATCGATGAAGCGTTGGCAGAAAAATATCCAAACATTGAACTGGAGTGGGAATGTGTGGACTGGGGCAATGACTTCCAGCCGAAGATGCAGCAGTATATGCAGTCTGGTCTTCCTGATATTATGATCGGAAAAGCACAGGATGTCGCGACATATGCTCCTCAGGGAGTTCTTGGAGAAATTGACAGCGGATATCTGGATCGAGGACTGGACGCGGCCAGAGAAAACGTGACGATTGACGGGAAAACATACGGTCTTGTATATAACGCTATGTATCAGGGCGTGTATTACAACAAGACTATGTTCGAGGAAAACGGATGGGAGGTGCCGGAAACACTGGATGATCTTCAGAAAATTATTGATGACTGCAACGAGAAAGGGATCATTCCGTTTGGAAGCCATATGGTAGATACATGGTCAATCGGAAATGTGACAATGCAGTTCGCTATGAATGACGTATTTAACAACAATCCTTCATGGGGAGATGATTTCCGCGCCGGGAAGGTTTCTTTTTCAGACAGTGAAGAAATGCAGACCGCATATGAATATAATAAACTCATCTACGACAACACGTTCCCTGAAACATTTTCTACAGAGCAAACAGATTGTGACGCAAGAATGGTACAGGGCGAGGTGGCGATGAAGGTTTCAGGCTCATGGTCCATCCAGAACTTCCTTGATATTGACGAGAATTTTGAATTTGGTATTTTCCCGTTCCCGAACCAGACAGGAGATTCTAAGCTGATCTTTGAACCCAATATTACGATTATGACAAGCGCAGATACAGAGCATCAGGATGAGGTGAATCAGGTTTTGGAGCTGCTTACCAGCGACAAGGAACTGGCGGTTGAGATTTTAGATTATACGAAGACAGCTTCTATGTTAAAAGATGTGACGCCTACATTTAGCAATCCGAGTCAGGAAGATATCGATAAATATGCGGCAGAGGGAAGAATTGTGGATGTGACATTAGGAAATAACCAGCTGGTATGGGGCGGATTTCAGGAGGAAAATGCAAAAGACATTGCAGCATGGCTGCAGGGCGATATTACATTTGAGGACTGCCTGAAAGCCTCGGACGACAGAGTGGACGCAAGTTCAGCAAACTAAATTGACTGAGACGAAAAGTGAAGGGGAGGTTTTTTCTCCCCTTTTTGAGAGAAAGGGAAAAATGAAAGTGAAAAAAAGGGGAACAATGGAACAAAAGCTGTTCCGCCAGTATCTAGTGCTGGTGCTTCCGGGATTTATCATCTTTACAATCGGATTGATCATTCCTCTGCTTCTGGCGCTGCGGTATTCTTTTACGAGCTGGGATGGAATGTCCACAGAAAAGGTCTTTGTCGGATTTAATAATTATATAGATTTGTTTAAAGATGAAAATTTCCGGGACGCATGGGTATTTACAATTAAATTTACAATAGGAAACACGATTATACAGAATGTTGTAGCGCTGCTTTTCGCCGTTGCATTGGACAGTGGGATCAAAGCGCAGAAAATCTACAGGACGATCCTTTTCATTCCATGCCTGATCAGTGCTGTGATCGTAGGATTTGTGTGGCTGAAAATATTTTCGAATGTACTCCCCGAGATCAATGCGATGCTGGGGACGAATATCAATTTCCTGCTTTTCGGCAGTAAGGATACCGTTTTATCCGGTCTGCTGATTGCAAATAACTGGCAGTGGATCGGATACTGGATGCTCATATATCTGGCAGGACTGCAGTCTGTTCCGGCAGAGTTGTACGAAGCGGCAAAAGTCGACGGCGCCGGAGCGGTAAAGAGGTTTTTCAACGTGACGATCCCTATGCTGGCACCATCAATTACAATTTGTGTAGTGGGAATTACAACCGGTTCGCTCAAGGTATATGATCTGCTCGTATCTTCGACAAAAGGAGGCCCGGGAAGAGCATCTACATCCATTATTTACGAAACATATACTACCGCGATCAATGGAAGGCAGTATGGATATGGGTCAGCCATGTCGGTTACGCTTGTGATTGTGCTCTTGCTGGTTGCGATGATTCAGGTAAAGGGCTTAAAGAAAAGGGAGGTTCAGGCATGAGGTTTCGAAAGAACACAAACAGAAAAGAAGAGCTGCCCTCTCAGCCATATACAAAAGGAACGCTGTGCATACAGATTGGCATGACATTAGTTGCGATACTGTTTATAGCTCCTATATTTATTATTCTTAATTATTCATTTAAAGGTAAGAAAGAACTGTATCTGAGCAGTCCTTTGTCTCTTCCGGAAAGCTTTAATCTGGATAACTATATTGCAGCGTTTAAGAAGCTTGATCTGGCAACGACATTTACAAATACATTTATCTATACTGCTGTCAGCGTGGTTATTCTGGCAATTTTGTGCGGGACGACAGCATGGGCGATAGCAAGATGCTCCCACAGGTTTTTTAAATTCTGTTATATTTATTTTATTATAGGCATTTTGATCCCGTATCAGGCTTTGTTTCTGCCGATCTATACGATCGGTTACAAGCTGCATTTGACAAACACGAGATTCGGAATTATCTTTATGTATGTGGCCACTGGTGTATCATTTGGCGTTTTCCTGATGAACAGTTTTATGTCCACTGTGCCGTTGGAGCTGGAAGAGGCTGCAAGGATCGACGGGTGTTCGGTTTTCAGGACATACATATCCGTGGTACTTCCGATTCTGAAACCCGCTATGGCTACGCTGATCATTATGCAGTCGTTTCAGATCTGGAATGATTATCTGCTGGCAAGCCTGTATGTAAGCAAAAAAGAGTTGAAAACACTGACAGTCTCGATACAATCTTTGTTTTCTGCACAGAGCAGCGACTATACAACGGCCATGGCGGCAATCGTAATCTCAGTCCTGCCTATCGCGATTCTGTTTTTGTGTCTGCAGAAGTATTTTATAAAAGGGATGACTGTCGGAGCGGTAAAAGGATAAAGAACGAAGGAGGACGAAAATATGCCGGTACAACTGCTGAAAGAATATAAGCTGGGGGATATGAAAGCGGAATATCTGTTGGATTCGGACAACGGACAGGTGGGATTCCGCCTTCTGCCATATGATATGCGGATGCGGGAATATGCGGAAAAAGCTGCTGAGCCTGAGCCGCTTGTGCAATTGAAGGTGACAGGGGATATATACAATGCGGCTTATGCCATGGGAGCTACCATGCGGAACAGTGAAACGGTAAGAAGGATGAAATACCACGGTCAAAGCAGCAGTGAAACGGAGGATGCTATTGAGATCAATACTGTTCTGGAGGATGACAGGGGATACCGGGCGACGCATTGCCTTCGATGGAAATATGATACGCCGTATGTCAGGATAAAGTGTCTGTTTGAAAATCTGAGCGCGGAGCCGTGTACGCTGGAAATGCTGGAGAGTTTTTCACTGGGCGGGCTCTCTCCATATCTGGAAGGCGACGGACACGGGCAGCTTATGCTCCACAGGATCAGAAGCGTATGGAGCATGGAAGGAAGACATGAAAGAATTCCGGCAGAAGAGCTTCAGCTTGAACCGGCATGGGCTCCGCATGCGGTTAGATGTGAGAGGTTCGGACAAGCCGGTTCTATGCCGGTAAACCGTTTTTTCCCGTTCGCGGCCGTAGAAGACACGCAGAATCATGTGTTCTGGGGCGCGCAGATCGCGCACAATGCTTCGTGGCAAATGGAACTGTACCGGAAAGATGACGGACTGAGTCTGAGTGGCGGACTTGCCGACAGAGAACTGGGGCATTGGATGAAAGAGGTAAAACCGGGCGAATGTTTTTCTACTCCCGAAGCCATAGTGACGACAGCCCATACGGATTCGTTTGACGTTTTTACGGGACGGCTGACACAGGCGGCTTTAGAGGGGATTGGAAATGTCCCTGATGCAGAGCAGGAGCTGCCGATGGTGTTTAATGAGTATTGTACAACATGGGGCAGTCCGTCACATGAAAATATTTTAAAGATACTGGGGAAGATCAAGGATAAAGATTTCCGGTATTTTGTTATAGACTGCGGTTGGTATAAAGCAGAAGGAGTTCCATGGGACATCAGCATGGGTGATTATGAAGTGTCGGAGACTTTGTTCCCGGACGGATTAGAAAAGACAGTCTCCGCTATAAAAAGTGCAGGAATGATCCCGGGGTTGTGGTTTGAGATCGAAAATGTGGGGAGTGCTTCAAAGGCTTACCACATGAAAGAACATCTCCTGCATAAAGACGGGAAAGTACTGACCAGTTATTTCAGGAGATTCTGGGATATGCAGGATCCGTGGGTAGAGCAATATCTGACAGAAAAGGTGATCGGAACACTGAAAAAGTATGGCTTCGGCTATATGAAGATTGATTATAACGAAACGATCGGAATTGGGTGCGACGGCGAGGAGTCACCCGGTGAAGGCCTGAGAAAGAACATGGAAGCATCTGCCGCTTTTATTGAGAAGGTTAAAAGGGAGATCCCGGATATTGTACTGGAAAATTGTGCATCCGGCGGGCATCGGCTGGAGCCGGGACTTATGGCGCAGATGAGCATGGCTTCTTTTTCCGACGCACATGAATGCGCCGAGATTCCCATTATTGCAGCTAATCTTCACCGGGTGATCCATCCGAGGCAGAGCCAGATATGGGCAGTAATACGCAAGGAGGATTCGTTAAAAAGAATTGCGTATTCTCTGGCAAATACATTTTTAGGGCGGCTCTGTATATCGGGGGATGTCACAGAACTTTCGGACAAACAGTGGGATATGATCGACAGAGGGATGGATTTTTATAAACGGATTGTACCTGTTATCAGGGACGGACAGTCGTACATTCATGGGAACAGGATAGAAAGTATGCGCCATCCTTGCGGCTGGCAGGGTGTAGTGCGCGTGGGGCGCCAGAATAAAGCGTATGTGGTCATACATACATTTGAAGAAGGGTTCCCGGAATGGATCGAGATTTCCCTGCCTGCCGGATGTCCGCAAAATATCGGATCTGTTTACTCCGATACTGAAGAAGAGATCACAATAGAAGCAGGGATTTTGAAATACCGTGCCAAAGAAAAGTTTAAGGCTGTTGCGGTTGAGCTTACATAACAAAGAGTTCCGCTTGTAAAACTCCCGCGCCGGGCGCGGTCGCTTTAGCGGCAGAGGACTTATTCCTCTATCACCTGTATTTCTAAATAATCAAAATCAATCGAATCTACAAAATTATCCTGATAAAATCTTGCTTTGGAGTGGCGCTTGAACTCGTTGACCGTCTTGTCCAGCCAGATGGGTTTGCTCAAGTCAAATTCATAGCAGATCTGCTCCAAAGCGTTGAATATCTTGTGCGTACGGGTATCGTCCGTCTCGTCACAGACGACGGTATCCCGAAGCATCCTGTTATCTTTAAATTCCTTTCCCCATAAGCGAAACATATTGCGGCTCCTTTCACGGCACGGTCTGGGTGCGGTTTTTCCTATGTCGGCGCTGGCTTTTGCCGGATGAAGGTATTCTAACACAAAACAGCGGAAAAGTCATTCGAAAATCCCGTTGCCTCTCCTGTTGCTTTTTGATATATTATATAGGAGTATTTGAGAAAAGCGGGGCGAATCGTCATGACAGTGGAGGATGTACTTGGGAAAGTCACAGAGCTTTGCGAAAGATATCATGTGAAGGAGGCGGTTCTCTTTGGATCAAGGGCAAAGGGAACGGCACTGGAAAGAAGCGATATTGATATCGCGGTGTCCGGGGCGGAAGATTTTGATTCTCTGTCAGAAGATATCGAACAGATTCCCACACTGTATACAGTAGATCTGGTAGATATGGACACTTGCAGGAATGTGTTGTTATTGGAGGATATCAGACAATATGGACGAAAAATTTACGAAAAGGTTTGAATCATTTCATAATTCACTGGATTCCCTCGCGGAAGCAAAGGACAGAGATATGTCGGATTCTTTTGTGCTCAGTGGGACAAGCGCAAAGTTCAGTATTACATTTGACCTTGCGTGGAAGACGATGAAAGATATCCTGATCCAACGCTATGCGATGACCGGGTTTGTGACCGGATCACCTAGAGAAGTGCTGCGGACAGCTTACAAAGCAGAGCTGATTTCTGATGATATATGGATGGAAATGTTAAGGGTGCGCAATCAGCTCGCACATGACTATGACGGTAATATTGTTAAGGAATACTGTCAGAAAATCGTCCATGAATATATTGATACGCTGTATGAATATCTGTCCCGGGCACAGCGGATTGTGATGGAACAGACGGAATGACCGTCAGGGACAGAGATGTTTCGACGGTATGTGACTGTTAGGGATAAATTACTTAATATAGAGTCAGAACGGAGGAAGAGACATGATAAGAGAATGTACGGAAAATGACATGGAGATGGTCACAGCCTATCTTCAGGATGAGCCATACGGCAGAATGATCCTGACTGCGGTGAATAGATTCGGTTTTACAGAGCGTTTCCAGACGGTTTATGTTGATGTGGCAAGCACGGAGGATGGAGAGGTGAAGCTGAACGGTGTCTACCTCTTTTTATACCGCAATATTATCTTGCTTTGTAAAGAGAACCATGTTGATATTGATTTTCTTGAGCAGTGGATGGGAATCTCTGCGCCGGATAAGGTGGCGGGAAGAAAGGATAATGTGAATATCGTAAGCTGGCTTCTGACGGATTACAAGCTGGAGACAGGTGCGGCGGATCCAATGATAACCGATGCGGACGGCACTGCGGCGGACTGGTTGTCGGGGGCGGAATATGAAGGCGAGTGGGCCGTTCTCACAAGAGAGGGATAAGCGATCATGAAGAAGTTATTGGACAGAATATTTATTGACGGACTGAGCGGGATGGCCCAAGGACTTTTTGCCACGCTGATCATCGGCACGATCATCCAGCAGATCGGTACATTTTCCGGGGGAGATCTGGGAAGTATGATCTATGCTCTGGGGAAAGTGGCGGCAGGACTGACGGGCGCCGGTATCGGCGTCGGAGTGGGACGGAAGCTGGATGCAGGACATCTTGTCATCGTATCTGCGGGGGTTGTCGGTATGGTGGGAGCCTTTGCGGGAAAGCTTCTGGCAGGACAAGTTCTTGTGGACGGTAATCTGGTGCTCTCGGGGCCGGGAGAGCCGCTGGGGGCGTTCGTGGCGGCATATATTGCGGTTGAGCTTGGAATCCTCATATCAGGAAAGACGAAGCTGGATATTATCCTCACGCCTCTCGTCTGTATTGGAGCTGGCTCCGCAGTGGGAATTTTCGTCGGTCCGCCGATCTCACGTTTCATGACGTGGCTGGGCGCTCTTATCAACTGGGGGACAGAACAGCAGCCGTTCCTCATGGGGATCGTTGTATCTGTGCTGATGGGGATGATCCTGACGCTGCCTATCAGTTCCGCAGCGCTGGGCGTTATCCTGAATCTGTCCGGACTGGCGGCGGGAGCTGCCACTGTGGGATGCTGCTGCAACATGATCGGCTTTGCCGTGGCAAGCTGGCGGGAAAATAAGTTCAGCGGGTTTCTTGCGCAGGGGATTGGAACCTCCATGCTGCAGGTGCCCAATATTGTCAGACACCCTCTTATATGGCTTCCGTCTATTTTGTCCAGCGCGATTCTGGGGCCGGTAGGGACAATGCTTCTGCATATGACGAACAACGCTACCGGGTCAGGCATGGGGACGGCCGGACTTGTGGGGCCGCTGATGACGTGGCAGGTGATGACACAGACAGAAGCGGCGACGATCGTACTTCTTAAGATTATTGTCATACAGTTCGTGCTTCCGGCAGCAGTGACGCTTCTTATCTCAGAATTTATGCGGAAAAGAAGATGGATAAGCTACGGGGACATGAAACTGGAGTTGTAAGAACCAGAATACATATGGTATAATGTTTGTACGGAGTGCAAGCATTATACCAGCGCCGGTTTGCGGCCGACCAAGGGGGCGGCAAACCACTGCAAACCGTGCGCATCCTGCGGAGCATAGCACGTCCAAAGGACGTGGTATAATGTTTGTACGGAGTGCAAGCATTATACCAGCGCCGGTTTGCGGCCGCAATAACAGCCAATGGGGGATATCCGCGATGAAGAACAAACAACAGGTGGAGGCTGCGCTTAGGAGCTACGAGGATGTCGACAGTTGGAAAACAGTGATTTTTCTCTACAATGCAGCTTTAAAAGAAGTAGGTACAAAGCTGGAAATATTAAATGACGAGTTCCAGCATGTTCATCGGTATAATCCAATCGAACATATTAAGAAAAGGATCAAGACGCCGGAAAGTATTGTAAAAAAGCTAAAGCGCTACGGTTATGAGGCATCCATCGAGAACATGGTGCGCTATATCAATGATATCGCAGGGGTGCGTCTGATCTGTTCCTTTACGTCAGACATTTACCGTCTGGCGGAGATGATCGGGAACCAGAGCGATCTGAAGGTGCTCTCAATCAAGGATTACATAAAGAATCCGAAGAAGAGCGGTTATAAGAGTTACCATATGCTTGTGTCAGTGCCGATTTTCCTCTCTGACAGTGTAGTGGACACAAAGGTGGAGATTCAGATACGGACAGTTGCAATGGATTTCTGGGCGAGCCTTGAGCATAAGATATACTATAAGTTTGAGGGGAATGCCCCGGACTATATCAGCAGAGATCTTCGGGAATGTGCGAAGATGGTGTCAGAGCTGGACGATAAGATGCTTTCTCTAAATGAGGCAATTCAAGAATGTATCGTTCAGGAAGGGAATAAAGACTCCTTGGACGGAGTGACAGATAAAAGACCGGAGACAGTGTAAGCTGCCGCCGGTCTTTGTTTCTTTATATTAGTTGCTAAAGCGACCGCGCTCAGCGAGGGAGTTCCGCTTGCGGAACTCCCTATTCGGAGTATTTGTCAAAGTGTGCTCTACTCTGATATGGCGGCTTACGCTCCGGGTTTTGCATCTGTATCGTCAGCGGCAATCTCTGTAATGGATTTCACCAGTCCGGCAAGCTCCTGTATCTGGGAAGGGATGATGATCTTCGTTGCCTTGCCGTCAGCGGCTTTTTCGAAAGCCTCCAGACTCTTGAGGGTGAGCACCGCGTTGTCAGCGCCAGCATCCTTCAAAAATCTCAGTCCGTCTGCAGTCGCCTGCTGGACTTTCATGATGGCTTCCGCTTCACCTTCCGCCTCGCGGATCATCTTTTCTTTCTCTGCCTCTGCCTGTAAGATGGCAGCCTGTTTTTTTGCCTCTGCTTCGAGGATCACGGATTCCTTCTTACCTTCTGCCACAAGGACGGTGGATTTTTTCTCACCCTCCGCGATCAGGATGGCCTCTCTTCGTTCGCGTTCCGCCTTCATCTGTTTTTCCATTGCGTCCCTGATTGCTGTGGGCGGGATGATGTTCTTAAGCTCCACGCGGTTTACCTTGATGCCCCATGGATCGGTAGCCAGATCAAGCTCGGCGCGCATCTTTGTGTTGATCGTCTCTCTGGAAGTCAGTGTCTGGTCAAGCTCAAGGTCACCGATGATATTACGGAGGGTTGTGGCGGTCAGGTTCTCGATGGCGATAATGGGATTGGCCACACCGTAGCAGAACATCTTCGGGTCTGTAATCTGGAAAAATACAACAGTATCAATCTGCATTGTGACATTATCCTTGGTGATCACAGGCTGGGGCGGGAAGTCAACGACCTGCTCCTTTAAGTCGATCCGCCTTGCCACCCGGTCGATGATGGGGATCTTGAAATGAAGTCCGGTGTTCCATGTCGCCTGATATGCGCCCAGACGTTCCAGAACGACAGCCTGTGCCTGATGCACGATTTTAACGCAGGAGATCAGTATCCCTACGATCAGTATTACAATGATAAGAAAAAAGATGGTTCCGATTCCTATAAAACTACTCATTTGTCAATTCCTCCTTATACTTTTCTACAATTAGTTTTACCCCGGATACAGCGACGACCTTTGCGAGGGTTCCTTCTTCCAGTATTTCCCCGTCGTCTTTGCTGCGGACCGTCCACTCCTGCCCGTTTACAACACTTTTTCCGGTTTGATTGATATTGTCTACCCGCTCCGTCAGTTTGATGACCTTACCGATCTCGCTTTCATAATTTGTCTTTACACGTTTTTTATTCAGGTGTCTGACCGCCCATGGGCGTGTAAAGATGAGCAGAATACAGGAAACGGCGAGAAAGACCAGCACCTGTATGGGAATGTCCGCTCCAAGTATGTTGGCCAGAAGGGCAGCCAGCGATCCTCCGGCAAACCAGATGGTCGTAAGTCCTACGGTAAAGAGTTCAATGATGATCAGGATGATAAACAGTCCAAGCCATATAAGATTTAGCATTGTTGGAGATAAAATAAACATGTCTGTATTCATATAGGTTCTCCTTTCGTAGTTTAGTAAGTTCTCTGCGGTGTCTATGGCGACTGGCTCTGGTAATCTTCAAAATACCCTTCTGAGGGTTGGAGGAGGATATCGTCTCCTTCCAGAAGAAGCTCAGTGCCGGAGGAGAGGACGACATTTTTGACGCCGTGTTCTAAGTAATAGTCAGGGATCTCATTATAACTGCTGTTGCTCATCCACAAATAGTCAGTGCCGCCGTCAGGGTATATAAGATCTATGGTGGAGCGTTCTGTCTCAAGATCCGTCGCGGGGTAAAGGTCATAGACTCCCTCTGTAAAATCATCTCCCGCGATATATGTGCCCGCGTCAAGCATTACCGTACCGTCGGCCAGCGGGTCAAGCCCGGGCTGCGCGGTGAGAGGCTGGGCATTGTCAGTGGAAAGAGTTAAGAACACAACGTCACTGACAGCGACCCATGCCCCGTTATAAAGGCGTACATCCTCCAGATAAAGTATCTGGTCATATTCCTCGTCATCCCCGAACCAGAAATATTCATAGATTATGTTTTCTTCGTCTGTGATATTGAAGGAGCCTGTTCCCTCTTGAAGCTCCACAGTGTAGACTCCCTCGGGGATATGTACGCCCACCAGATAGAACCCGTCTCCTAAGACAGTCTCATATGAGTCCCCGTTCGCCGGAATCTCTCTTTTCACATGGCTATAAAGATCATAATAGCTGCTGTCTCCATCTGACTGCCATGAATAGCCTGAACCGGAATCAGAAAACTCCTGCACAATATTTTTCCCTGCCTGAATCAATACGGGAAGCAGGGCAGACACAAAGATTATGGCAATGGAGATGATGAGAACTAAGGCGACCTTCCGCCCATTTGGGGAGGAGCGGCCGGGCGTCATGCGGGGAGCCGGGCTCTTCTGCCGTTTTTTTGTCTGCCTGTCGCGCGCCGCGCCGCTGCTTTGTCTGTGGGGCGCGGCTCCTTCTGCCGGGGCAGAACCCGCGGACGGCGTCTCATGTGGCTTCTGCTGATAGTCCCGGTCATACAGGCTGTGGTCCAGACCACAGAATTCACATTTCCCTCCGGACAGTCTGCCGCCGCACAAAGTACATTTTTTTATCATTTTCCCCCTCGCTTTCTTTAAAAGATATGAACACTGTTTGCTGATTAGGTACATTGTAGCAGATAAAGACCAGTTTGTGAACTTGAAGAAAGTGTAAATTTTTCTTAAGACAGGTGTTTTAAAGGAGAAAACATATTGATGCTTTTCGCACTTTTCGTTATACTGTATATTCAAAGGGGTTAATTGTAGAGGACTGGAGTAAATGTACAAGGAAAGTTCAGGGGAAAAGTGATGACAAAAGAAGCAAAGAAGAAGGGCATTGAAATAGGGGCGGGTTTGCTGCTGTATATCATCGCATGGGCAATAACCTCCAACCGGACGGTTAAGGACAGTGCGGACACATTATTGTTTCTGGCGGCATATGCAGTCCTTTCGGTGACAACGTACTGGGAGCAGATAAAAAAGATTACGAAAAAGCAGTTCATAGATGAGAATCTTTTGATGATTATTGCGACGGCGGGCGCTTTTTTCGTTGCGAGACATAAAGAAGCTGTCGCGGCCATGCTGTTTTATCAGATCGGAAAGCTTGTAGAAGAGATATCTTTGAGCAGAACGAAGAAATCTATCGCGAAGTTCATTGATATACGCCCGGAGTATGCCAATCTGAAAGTAGGCGCGACTGAGAAGATCGTGCCGCCGCAGGAACTGTTTTTAGGACAGACCATCGTGCTGCGCCCGGGTGAAAAGATCCCCGTGGATGCGGTTGTGACATCAGGGACGGGTACTGTGGACATGAAGGCGCTTACAGGAGAGTCAGAGCCAAGGGCAGTGCGTACAGGCAGCAGGCTGTACAGTGGGAGCATTAACCTGAACGGTGTGCTTGAGGCAAGGGTGTCAAAGGTTTACGAAGACTCCACAGCGGCAAGAATCATGGAGCTTGTGGAGAAAGCCAATGAGAAAAAATCGGAGAGCGTACATTTTGCGGACAGATTTACCAAATACTATACACCGATCGTTATTTTGATCGCTCTTTTGACAGTAATCCTTCCGCCTATGATATTCATAGAGGCGAGGGACGAATGGATCTACCGGGGACTCATTATCCTTGTGGCCGCGTGTCCGTGCGGTCTGATGGTGTCCATCCCAATGGCGTTTTTAGGGGGCATCGGTTCAGCGGCAAAGCAGGGTGTGCTCATAAAGGGCGGATCATTTCTGGAGGAGCTCACAGAGGTAGATACGTTCGTATTTGATAAGACGGGAACTCTGACCGAGGGGGTATTTTATGTAAGGGATATCGTACCCCGCAAGATGGAGAAGGAAGATCTTCTGGAGGTCGCCGCGCTGGCAGAATCTTATTCAAAGCATCCGGTGGCCATGTCCCTGATGGAGGCATATGGCAGACAGTTTGACAAGAGAAGGGTATGGGATGTTGAAGAACAACCCGGATACGGTGTGCATGCCAGAGTGGACGGAAGAGAAGTTTACGCAGGAAATACAAGGCTGATGAACCGGCTGGGAATATACTACGAGCCTGTGAAAGAGGCAGGCACAGCGGTCTATGTAGCGGTAGACGGGAAATACGCGGGGTATATCCTGATCGCAGACGTGATCCGCAAGGATGCGGGCAGACTCGTTCGATGGCTTCACAAGCGTGATCTTTCCACGGTTATGCTGACGGGGGACAATGAACAGGTGGCGGAGGATACTGCTTCGAAGCTCAAGATTGAGAGTGTATATGCAGAGCTGATGCCTGAGGATAAAGTGTCGCTTCTTAAAGAATTCCGCGAAAACCAGATGGAAGGCGAGAAGCTGGCATTTGTAGGAGACGGTATCAATGACGCGCCGGTGCTTGCGCTGGCGGATATCGGAATCGCGATGGGCGGACTGGGGGCGGACGCGGCGCTTGAGGCGGCGGACGTCATTCTTATGGAGGATGAGCCGTCCCGCATTATCAATGCGATCCAGATATCGAAGGCAACTCTGAGGTCTGTGAGGCAGAATATGGTATTTGCCATAGGGATGAAAGCGCTTCTTATTGTCATGGCTTTTTTCGGGTTTGTGACGATGCAGAATGCGATCATTGCAGATATGGCGGTCATGCTGATCAATATTTTGAATTCATTCTGGATGATGCAGTATCCGGAACGTGGAGTGTAAAAGATGATAAGAAAAGCTAGTAAAATAATGCGTACTGTGATGGTGTGCATCATTGCCGCAGGAATGTTGGCCGGATGCGCCAATCCCCAGAAGAAGGGGACGGCGGCTCTGGAGGAAGGAAATTACGAGGCGGCGCTGGAACAGTTCCGGCAGATGGCAGAGGGCGACAACAAAGAAAAGGCGGCTGAGGGATACCGGGGACTTGGTATGGCATACTATGGCCTCGGAGATTATGGAGCGGCTCTGGAAGCTTTTGAACAGGCGGCGGCGCAGGGAGCCAAGCAGAGCGTACAGCTTTACCATCTGATGTCCGTGTGCGCGATGCAGACCCAGAATTTTGAGAAGGCGCTGGAGTACATCCAGACAGGACTGGGACTGGCACAGACTACTGATGGAAAGGAATCTGCGGACGCGGATATGCTCCGGGAGATGAAATACAATGAAATCGTCTGTCTGGAACAGCAGGCGGACTGGCAGAGCGCGAAGCAGAAAGTGGATGAATATCTGAGTGAATATCCAGATGATGAAAGCGTTCAAAAGGAAGCGGAATTTTTAATAACACGGTAGTGCGTATGCACTGCCGGTTTTTTAAACAGACTGATTATTATGGAGAAACAGCCTATGTATGAGACAGAGCATATCGAGGAGCGGGTGATCCTCGTGGGAATTGATACAGGAAGTACGGAGCTTGCACAGCGTTCGCTGGACGAACTGGCGGAGCTTGCCAAAACCGCCGGGGCACAGGTGGCGGGAAGGCTCCTTCAGGCAAGAGAAAGCGCCCATCCCGGCACATATGTCGGAAAAGGAAAGCTGTTGGAACTCAAAGACATCCTCTGGGAAACGGAAGCTACGGGAATTATATGTGACGATGAGCTGACCAGCGCGCAGCTTGGGAATCTTGAGGCGGAATTAAGCTGCAAGGTGATTGACCGCACCCTTCTTATCCTAGATATCTTTGCCGCAAGAGCGGTTTCAGGGGAAGGGAAGATACAGGTAGAGCTGGCCCAGCTCCGCTACAGTTCCTCCCGCCTTACCGGACTGGGAAGATCCCTGTCCCGTCTGGGAGGCGGCATCGGCACAAGAGGACCGGGGGAGAAGAAGCTGGAGATGGACAGGCGGCTTATCAGAGAGCGCATCAGCCGCCTGAAAAGAGAATTGAAGGATGTGGAGAAACACCGCGAACTGATTCGGGCACAGCGCAGGCAGTCCGGACTTAAGACGGCGGCGCTTGTAGGGTATACGTCCGCAGGGAAGAGCAGCATTGAGAATGCCCTCACAGATGCAGGGATTCTGGAGGATGCTATGCTGTTCTCTACACTGGATACGACAACCCGTTCCCTGATGCTTGACAACACGCAGGAAATACTGATTACGGATACGGTAGGGTTCATACGGAAGCTGCCCCATCATCTCGTAGAGGCGTTTAAGAGTACGCTTGAGGAAGCAAAATACGCGGATATTATTATCCATGTTGTGGACGCGTCCAATCCTCAGATGGACGAGCAGATGTATGTGGTGTATGACACACTGCGCCAGCTTGGGGCGGAAGGCCGCCCGGTGGTCACCCTGTTCAACAAGCAGGATCTTCTTAAGCAACCGGCGCGGCATCGGGATTTTCAGGCGGAATACTCCATCCCCGCCTCCGCTAAGACCGGACAGGGACTGGAGGAATTAAAAAAGGCGCTCTTAGAGATTGTCCGCAGGGATCAGATCTACATTGAGCGCCTGTATGAGTTTTCCGATGCCGGGAAGATACAGCTCATCCGAAGCAAAGGACAACTCCTGTGTGAGGAATATGTTCCTGAGGGGATTGCGGTCAAAGCATATGTTCCCAAAGACATATACGGACGTATATAGACGTTTAAAAACTGAGTTACAGATATCCGCCGTCCATGGTGATGATCTGACCGGTGAGATATCCCGGCGCGTCGGCAAGAGAGAGGGCAAACCGGGCGATTTCCTCCGAAGTGCCGAAGCGCCCGGCGGGGATTTCATCTGCAAGAGCCCGGCGATCTTCGCCGCTTAGCCGTGCGTTCATTTCAGTGTCGATGACGCCGCAGGCAATGGCGTTGACCTGCACATTGCTTGGCGCCAGCTCCTTTGCGAGAGCTTGGGTCAGTCCGTTCACCCCGGACTTGGCGGCGGAGTAAGCGGCTTCGCAGGAGGCACCTGATATACCCCATATGGAGGAGATGTTGATGATCTTCCCTTTTTTCTGCGAGACCATATAGGGGATTGCCTCCCGGCAGCAGTAGAACACGGAAGATAAATTCGTTTCCAGAATATTCCGCCATTCTTCGTCTGACATATCGCTCAAAAGTCCGAAATGCGAGAGGCCTGCGTTGTTTATAAGCACATCGAGTCCGCCGCTGCATGTCGGCGGGGTTTTCCCGGAAGAGATATCTTCGCAGTCATGTCCGCAGAAGGAAGCGATCTCACGGAACATAAAGCGCACGGTATCCGGATCGCTTACGTCTCCCGGGAGCATCGTGCATGACCCGCCAAGGGAAATGATCTCCTTTTCTGTCTCTTTTAGCTGATCCACGGAATTATTACAGTTAATAAATACATGATATCCGGCTTTCGCGAAAGCAAGAGCGCAGGCGCGCCCGATCCCCCGTGAAGAGCCGGTGATGAGAACTTTTTTTTTCTTCATACTTATTCCCTTTCTTTTGCCGCTCGGTATAATAGCAAATATACAGTAGTATAATGATATCGTAATCAGCAGGGAGTTTCAATCATACATTGAGCCAATACATCTTATTTTAGGGTGGATTTTTAAGAACTTATACCTCTTTTTTTAGCAATTTCTTCTTCGTTGTTGAGATGACAGTTGAATAGCAGTATGAATAAAAGCAGAAGCGTCGGTGTTTTACCGGCGCTTCCTTTTTACTGTTGATTCGTATAAGGAGGAGAGTCATATGCCTGAGCTGTTATTTATTGAACCTGTGTTTCGGAAGATGATATGGGGTGGAGATAAACTCCATGGGATATACGGAGAAAAATGTCCGGCTGATCATATCGGGGAGTGTTGGAATATCAGCGCTCATGAAAATGGCATGGGCAGGATTGCTTCAGGGATCTATAAGGGGAAAACACTTGCGCAGATGTGGGAGGAACACCCGGAACTTTTTGGAAATGAGGACGGACGTATGGGAGGAGAATTCCCGCTGCTGACAAAACTGATTGATGCTGCTGACGACCTGAGTATACAGGTGCATCCGGACGACGACTATGCCAGATCTCATGCAGACGGTTCTCTGGGGAAAAAAGAGTGCTGGTACGTACTGGACTGTGATGAGGACGCTTCTATTATCATAGGTCATAATGCAAAGGATTCTGAGCAGGTCAGGGAGATGATACAAGAAAAACGGTGGAGTGAGTTTTTGCGTGAGATCCCGATCAGGAAAGGGGATTTTTTTCAGATTGATCCGGGATGTGTCCACGCGATTAAGGGCGGCACATTTATTCTTGAGACACAGCAGTCGAGTGATATTACATACCGGGTATATGATTACGAAAGGCTCCAGAACGGGCGTCCTCGTGCGCTGCATCTTAAAGAAAGCATGGATGTGATTAACGCGCCTTTTGTTCCGCAGCAGGAACAGCGCAGACGTATGGAGACGGACAATGTAGATATTGAACATCTCGTGAAATGTGACAAATATTCTGTTGAGAAGTATGACATTCATGGAAGGTGGGAACATAACTTTCGGACAGCTTTTGCGAATCTTACTGTGACCGAAGGGGTTGGAGTAATTGACGGTCATGAGGTGAAGCCGGGCATCAGTCTGATTGTCCCCGGCGGCTACGGAACGGTCTGCATGGAGGGGGATTTTTCCGTAATATGCTCTTGGCCCGAGTACGCAAATACAGAGGGGGAGAGTTATATAAGCGAGCAGGAATACGAGATTATAGTCATAGACTGGATGGGACGCAGGAAAGCGGCAGTATCCGGGAAGAATCAGGCTGTTCTTGCGTTTAAAGATATTTATGAGGAGGGCGACCGTATTGTGTTCCGTGTGCCTGAGGAAAACAGATTTTATAAAATCCGTGTAGATGATACAATGGATGAGTCAATAGTATTTCTTACCCGGAAGAGTGTAATGTATGATATTCCGTTTGCAGAGAAGAAGAAATCATACAATAAGAAATCATTTACCGGGGAGCGGCATTATCTTACGGTGAAAAACGCGGAAATCTATGAGACAAACGGATACAGAAACCTTGCGATAAACGTAATGGATCAGCACGGAGAGCGTGGGTGTTACCCACACGCATCTGCGAATGTGGAGACAAGAGGGGAATCCGTATTTGCGGCAAGAAATGCGATAGACGGTGTGCTTGCCAATGATTCCCACGGATCATGGCCTTACGAATCATGGGGCATCAATAAAAATGATCAGGCAGAGATGCTGTTGGAATTCGGGCGCAAAGTTGATTTTAACAAAATCGTGCTGTACACGAGGGCGGATTTCCCGCATGATAATTGGTGGAAACAGGCTACATTTACCTTTTCTGACGGCACACGGGAGACCGTGGCGATGGAGAAGAGCAGCGAGCCTCATGTGTTTGAAATAGAGCGTAAAGCCGTCACATGGCTGAAACTGTCAGACCTGATCAAAGCGGACGACCCCTCCCCGTTCCCTGCGCTGACGCAGATCGAGGTGTACGGGACAGAGAGCGTGGAGCAGGGGGGCGTTGCGTCGGGATGTTGAGAGAAAAGGAGAGGATGCTCATGCCTCAGAAAAAAATCAGAGCAATTCTGGCTGATGACGAGCTTCTCATATTAAGAGGCTTACGAAAGCTGATCGACTGGGAGAGGCTGAATATTGAAATTGTCGGGGAAGCGCATACAGGGGGAGAAGTGATGTGCCTGATCGAGGAAAAGAAACCGGATCTCATCATATCAGATATCAATATGCCTGAAATGACTGGCCTTGAAATGCTTCGTCTGATAGCGGACAGGAAACTGCCGGTGAAAGTGATCTTTATCAGCGGATATCAGGAGTTTGCTTATGCAAAGGACGCAGTGACATATGGGGCTGTGGATTATCTTTTAAAGCCCGTGGAGAAAGAAAAGCTAGAGCAGGCAGTGGATAAAGCGCTCCACAGTCTTCAGGAGGAAAAGAAGCTTGAGATATTCGAGACAGCGGAGACGGAGGAGATGTACCGGAGAATCGTAAAAGGGGTGCGGGGAAAGATTGACGCGGATTACCTTTATGAAGAGTTCAGAAAGCTGGATGTGGATATCAGGGGCAAGGATATGGTGACAGTAGGAATACGCCTGCTGTTTTTGAAAAATACTGCTGAAAGTTCGAAATTAAACGAGCTGTTTGTGTTTTCTGTATTCAATAGAATCCATAATGAACTGAAAGAGCGCGACTGGGGATTTATTGTAAAAAAAGAGATGAACACCTGTTACTTCATGTTCCTGCTTGATCCGGAGGAAAGGGAGGCAGACGTGGAGCGAAAGCTTGAAACAGTACTTCGGATGATACGCAATTATGATCAGTACGCCGTGAAAGCAGGTGTGGGAGGAAGGATCAGCGATCTTTCAAGACTTGCTTTGGAGTATGACAGCGCAAGGTTTGCTTTAGAACTTTACTATTTTACAGAGGAAGAGACAATCTGGTATGATAAGATACAGAGAGATTTTAATGATTCTCTGGAGGATTATGAAAACGGTTTTAAACGGCTGCTTGCCTGCTTTACGGAAGGGAAGGGTGATTATAAAAACGAGACGGGAAATATACTGTCTGTTATCCGCAGCCTTCATTTCGGCAGCCGGTTTGCGGCTGTTAACCGCTGTATCCTGCTTGTCCATGATATGACAAAGGAGCTTATGAAGCTTAGGATTCTGGATGAGTCCTTTGTGCGTATTGAGGAAGAAACGGAGATGGAGATCAGGAGGAAAGGGCTTTACAGACTGGCTTGTGCCTGTGTTACTGAATATCTCGGACGCGTGGAGCAGACGGTCAGAAAAGGCGCCGGAAATGAGCAGGAGAAAGAGATCCGGAGAATCGCGCGATATCTCGAAGAACATTACAGGGAGAATATAACACTGGAATCCATGGCGGAAGTGTTCAGTATGAACCCGTATTATTTCAGCAGCTACTTTAAGAAAAATATGGGGGAGAATTTCAAAACATATCTTACAGAACTGCGTATGGGCAGGGCAGAGCTCCTGCTTCGGAGCACGGATATGAAATCTTATCAGATCGCGTTGGAGGTAGGATATAAAAATGTACGCCAGTTTAATGAAAACTTTAAGGCAAGATATGGCATGAGTCCCAGTGAGTACAGAAAAAAGAATGAGAAGAAGATTTAGGCAATATATCAAAAGGACGGGGACAGGATTACTGGCTATGCTCCTGATCTCAGGGTGCTCGCAGGAAAAAGAACTGTCCAGTGTAGAGACCACGGAACTGCGGGTTGTGTATTCTAGCGGCGATGCAAACTGGAAATTCTGTCTTGAGACGGTGTCTGAGCAGTTTATGGAGGAAAATCCGGGGATAAGGGTGGAATTGTATACGCCGGGTAATCAGGAAAACAGGCTGTATTCTGACCAGCTTAAGATCCTATATGCGGAAGACCAGTTTTATGATGTGTTGGAGTTAAGAGAACCCCAGAAAATTGCTGATGCGGGACTTTTGGCGGATATGCCGGGTGAAGTGACGGAGCTGATTGATCCGCAGATGACAGGCGGGGGAAAAGGGAAGTACATTCCCATCTATCAAATGAACAGGGGAATCATCTGCAATATGGATATCTTCGAAAGTCTGGGGCTCTCAGCACCAGAGACATATGAGGATTTTTTGGTATGCTGTGAAACGATAAAAGAGGCGGGATATACGCCGATTGTTATAGGCGGAGCTGATTTGTGGCATATGGAGTTCTGGGGGAATTACCTGTTTGAGAATTTTATGTTGGAGGAAAATCAGGAGATTGTATGGACAAAGGAAAGGGCGGAGGAAATGCTCCGTTCTTTCCGCAGCCTATCAGAAGAGGGTTATGTAGAAGAAGGATACCGGGAGCTTTCCGACAATGAGACAGTGCAGGAAATAGCAGCCGGGAACGCCGTGATGCTCCACACTGGGGCGTGGATGCTGCCGCAGATCAGAGGTATGAACCCTGAGATGGGTCTGGGTTTTTTCTTTCTGGCGGGATCGGGCGGAACGACCTATGCGGTGCAGGATCTGAGCAACTGTTGGGGTATTTCCGGGGATTGTCAGTCAGATCCAGATAAGTACGGGGCGGCATCAAAGTTCCTTGAGTTTTTTTATTCAGAAGGAGTCTATGAAAATGTTCTGGGGACAATGTCAGCAATGTCGGTTACACAAAGAGAGACAGAGACCGCAGAATCATATGCTGATGTTTTGGTAGACAGGGCGTATGAGAAGGATGTGACCGTGACAAACAAAATTGTCAGCAATCTGGATACGCCGGATGGTTTCCGCAACAGTTTCAACCAGATATTAAGAGAAACGCTGTGGGGAACGACTTCCATAGAAATATTGGCGGCGGAGCTGACGGCAGACTGGGAGGCGGAGAAATGAGAAGAAAAGACAGTATATTTTTTCGCCTTACTTTGACGTTTGTGTGTCTTGGACTTTTGCCGATCATGGCAGCAACCGCGGTTTTGTACCGGGCATTCGCAGGAAACACAGAAGAGACCATGATGCGAAATCTTTCCAGCCTGATCCGGTACGCGGGAGATAATATTTCCCTCGTGTTGGATGAATACAGCAGACTGACATGGGAGATCTATTATCAGGATGTGGACAGCGGGGTCATGCTGGCTGATTTTTTAAAAAGTACGGGTTCAGACAGTAAGGAAAGGCAGCTCACAATGAACATGGTTATGCAAAATCTGGTGGATGAGGACAGCAAAATCCGGACAGCGTGCTTTTTGGACAATGAGGGAAAGCTTAGTTATGCGACGAAGAATACGCAGAAAGTGATGAATGAAGAAAAATGGATGGCGAGCATGAAAAGTCTGCGGATCTTGAAAAACGGTATTCGTATGGCGGGAGCCCATACGGATGATTATTTCTCCGGATCGCAGAATCAGGTGTTGACATTTGTCGCCGAGTTTAACGATAATACAGTGTTTTCTGATATCAGGTATTCCTTGGGGACGCTCTACCTTGATATTGATTTTTCAGCAATTTCTGAACTGGCATCTGATATATCGCTCAACGAGGATGGAGTGTTCCGTATTGTAGACGGGAGCAGGGTGTGCGTATACAGCTACAATCCCCAAGAAATAGGAAGGAGACTGAAAAACGTGCCTGCTCCGGAGATGACGGGAAATCAGGCTCAGAAACATATAAAAGCAGACGGGAGTTATTATGTATATTTTAAGATACCGGATACAGAGTGGACGGCTGAGGTTGAGGTGAGCGAGGACTCGGTTTTAAAAAATGTAAAAGCTGTGCAGATATATATCGGCATCTTTCTGGCGGTCAGTGTGGCTGCTCTGCTGCTCGTGTACAGAAACTATCTGAAAGGTATACGCGCCCCTATGGGCAGGCTGATACGGGGGATGAACGAAATACAGAGCGGTAACCTCAAGACCCGGGTGGAGCCTGAACGGATGGATGAGATCGGCGGGCTGGCGGCAGGCTTAAATCAAATGACCGAAGCGTTGGACAGCTATATACAGAGAGTTTATGTCAGTGAGCTAAAACAGCGGGAGACAGAGCTTGATATGCTTAAAACACAGATCCGTCCTCATTATCTTTATAATACGTTGGAAGTCATTCGTATGCAGGCGGTCAGCAATGACGATCCGGAGACGGCAGAAATGGTTGAAAGCCTGTCAAAACAGCTCAGATATCTTATTGGCAAGACTGGTGACATTGTGCCGCTTAAAGACGAACTGGAAAATATCGGAGAGTATTTTAAACTGCTTAGAATGAGATACGAAAATCGGTTTGAACTGGAGATACATGTTCCAGAAGAGGTGAAAAACCTTTTTATAATCAAATTAAGTCTCCAACCGGTGGTGGAGAATGCGGTAAAACATGGACTTCTCCCTAAGGCAAAAGGAGGGATCATCAGTATCAGTGCGCTGACAGGCAGCGATGCTCTTGAAGTGACGGTGATGGATGACGGTGTGGGAATGGACGCAGATAAACTTGAGGAAGTCCGCAGAAATATTGAGGCGGATGAGGATGGCAGTTACAGTGATGGAAGGCTTCACATCGGTGTGCGAAATACTGCGGAGCGCCTGCGGAAAGCTTATGGAAGGAAATATGGGATACAAGTGGCCAGTGAGCGGGGGGTAGGTACGGTTATCACAGTGCGGTATCCGATTCTCTATAAGGAAGAGGAAGCACAGAAAAAAGCGGGAAAGCAGGAGATATTTTAAGATATTCAGGTTAAGTTTTTAGAGCTTTGACCAGATATATGGAGAAAATTTAACAGGTTATGTAGGATGACATTGTCGAAAAGAGATCGGCAGTGTCATTTTTTATGACACTAAAGGAACCGCGTTTGGCGCGGGTTTGATGACAGTAAAAAATTGGGAAAGGAGAGAATGGGGATGTCAGAAAAGAAAATAATCCTTGCGACCCACGGGAAGCTTTCGGAGGGTATGCTACATTCTGTTCAGATGATTGCAGGGCAGAACGGAGACTTAAGCTGCATGTGCATGATGCCCGGGGAGCATTATCAGCCCATGGTCTATGAGGTGGAAGCCATGGTCAAAGAAAATCCGGATACACAGTACATTATTGTCACTGATCTGTTCGGCGGTAGCGTCTGCAATGGAATGACCATGATAACAGGCTATCCGAACGTCAGGCTTCTGGCCGGGATGAATATGGGGTTGGTCATCAATCTTCTCCTGACGCCGGGAAAACTTACGGACGAGCAGATCGCAGAGATCGTAGACGAGTCAAGAGAAGCGCTGCTAGCGATACAGCCGGTCAGCCCGGATACAGGAGGAGATGAAGACTTTTTCTGATCGAAGAGACGATGGATTCGGCGGAAAAAGCCGCCTTATTCAAGATAAAAAAGGAAAGAAAGGAAGGAAATCAACAATGATATCAATGTTACGTGTGGATGACCGTCTGATACACGGTCAGGTGGCAGTCATGTGGTCTAAACAGCTTGCTGTCACAAGGATCATTGTGGCGAACGATGAGATTGCCGCAAATGAGCTTCAGGCGAGCGCGCTTAAGATGGCGGCTCCTGCAGGGGTTAAGGCAGCCATCCTTCCCGTGGAAAAGGCACAGGGGATCATAAACGACCCGCGCTCAGAAGGGATGAAGATCCTGACTATCTCCAATAATCCGCAGGATTTGAGAGATGTATTAAAAGGGGTGTCGGAAAGACCGGTACTTAATATTGCCAACTATGGACGGATCGGCGGAAGCCTTGCTGACAAGAAAAAGATTACAGAGACTGTATATCTGACGCAGGAGGATATCGAGACAGTGCGGGAGATTCATGATATGGGAGTAGAAATCATTTATCAGCCGCTCCCGAATGATCCGAGAGAAGACTTTATGAAACTGATGGAGGGAAAATAATATGCTTGTAAATGCTTTGATTGTAGGCTTTGTGCTTGCTTTTGCGAAATTTATTGACTGGTGGGGCAATACAATGCTCTCCAGACCGATCTTTATCGTAGCTATGCTGGGAGCGATGCTGGGACATCCGACAGAGGGTATCATCCTTGCGGCACAGCTTGAACTTGTATTCCTTGGCAATGTAAGCCTCGGCGGTGTAATGCCGACGGACTTTACAATGGGAGCGATCTTCGGCGGTGCGTTCGCCATGCTTCTGGGAGAGGATCTGGCAACGGCAGTCATGCTGGCAGTACCTCTCGCCGCTCTCGGAACTCTGCTCTATTCCGCGATGAAGGTGGTCGTCACAGCCCTTGTTCCGAAGTTCGAACAACTGATCAGAGACAAAAAGATTGGTTCCTTTAAAGCCCTCTGGATCGCTCAGTTTGCCGGATTTCACATCTGCTATTTCCTTCTGGGCTTCCTCTGTATCCTGCTGGGAACAGATGTCATTCAGGCGTTTGTAGAGATCATTCCGGACTGGGTACAGGCGTCCATGACGGTTGCTTCTACAATGCTACCGGCTCTTGGTATGGCACTCCTGATGAAATCGCTTTGGAGCAAAGAGGTATGTCCGTATTATTTCCTCGGATTCGGCCTCGGCGCGTTCCTGCTCTATAACGCTACGACAGCGGGAACGATCACGGAAGCTGCGGCAGACGCCGCAATTCAGCTGACCACATCTTCAACAAAGATTCTTTCCCTGACGCAGATCGCGTTCATGGGGGCTGTCATTGCGGCTCTTGTGATCTTCAGCGAACTCAGGAAGATCAAAGAAAAGGAGAGTATGACGGCGATGGCAAAAACTATGGATGAAAGTGAGGACTTTTTCAATGACTGATGTAAATACAGCGGCAGCTCCCGCAGCAGGCGGCCTGAAAACAAAACTGAACCGCGAACAGAAAAAACTTGTCTGGTCCGTATTCTGGAGGACAATGTGGCTGATGTTCTGTACCTCATATACAAAGCAGCAGGGTATCACCTTCAGCTGGGTACTTATCCCGTATCTTGAGAAGATCTATGGGAAAGAAACAGATGAATTTTATGATGCGATGGCAAGACATCAGGGCTTTTTCAATACAACGCCCGGTGTATCCCCGTTCATCTTCTCTCTGGTGATCGCGATGGAGGAAGAAAGAAAGGCCTGTATGGATGCAGGAAAGCCTTTTGACGCAGGTACGATCGAGTCCATCAAGGTTGCCCTTATGGGACCGTTTGCAGGAATCGGAGATTCCGTTTATTCAGGTGTACTGCGTATCGTTGCTACAGGTGTGGCGCTTGGCTTCTCTCAGGCAGGTTCTTGGCTCGGACCGGTGCTCTTTGCCTTGGTATATAACGTGCCGAATGTGCTGATCCGTTATTTCTGCGCGACATACGGACTGAAACTCGGAAGTACATATATCGCCAAGATGCTGGAATCCGGAACGATCAAGGCGTTCACAAAAGGGTTTTCCGTGCTCGGTCTTACAATGATCGGGGCTATGACGGCACAGTATGTAAGCTTTAAGACAACACTTGTGGCAGATCTTGGAGGAACGACTTTTAATCTGCAGAGCGTTCTGGATCAGATTCTTCCGGGACTGCTTCCGCTTGCACTGACTCTGGGCGCGTTCGCTTATCTGCGCAAGAAAAATAAGCCGATGCGTGTGTTGGTGTTTATGTTTGTGATATCTGTAGTGCTTACAATTCTGGGTATCTGCGGATAAGATTCCGGCTTGGGCGGGAAGAGATATACGCTGCAGATGCGCTGTCCTTTCCGTCCATTTTTATTATTCAGGGAGGTTTTGGTTATGATCCATCCGATTCTTATTATTGTCATGATACTTGGTATTGTTCTTGCCTCGGCTGTTGCCAATGCGTGGATCAGAAAACGGGTTTTTGGCCGTACATATTCAGCGTTGATGGCGGGAGATTATCCTACTTTTTTTGAAGAGGTTGATTCAAAAGGGATGAGATCCATGTTTTCGGAATATGTGCGCGACAGTTTAAAGCTCTCCGCGTTTATGGCGCAGAAGGATACGGAAAGTGTGACGCAGACGTTCAACAGGATGATGAAGAGTAAGATCTGCGACACTCAGAAAGGGGATCTTTTGATCCGGGGCTTTCAGTATTACGCAGAACAGAAAGACCAGAAAAAGGTATGCACCATCACAGAAAAGATGGAAGAGGTATTGGACAAAGAACTGGCGGGAAAGTACCGCAGGCATTATGCGATCATCTTTGGAAAATCTTCGGAATACATTGTGGATCTGGAGAAAGAAACGCCTCTTCATCGGAATCGGATGAAAGGATATCTCCAGTATCTCTTAGCCAGATCCTACCGAAACGCAGGGAGAGAAAGCGAATGTATTTCCCTTCTTCGGGAGGCGGCAGCAGAATACCGGGTAGCTCCGGGAAATCTGGAGGAGACTGTAAGGGTACTGTGACAAAGGAGGCAGGTATGTTAGAGTTATTGAAAGAATCAGATAAAAAATGGGTCAATGAGACTTATGAAAAGATCCGGGGGAAAATATTCGCGGAGTGCGGCAGGATCGGGAGCAGAATCCCTTATATCGCGGACAACGGAGTGTACAGGGAAGATAAAGCGGAGACGGATATCGTGTGGTGGACCAACGGATTCTGGCCGGGGATGCTCTGGCAGATGTACCATGCCGAAGGAGACGAGAGATACCGTATGGCTGCTCAGGGGGCAGAGGAGAAGCTGGACAGAGCGTTTGATATCTACACAGGACTCCATCATGACGTGGGCTTTATGTGGCTCCACTCGGCTGTGGCTGACTACCGGCTGACCGGAGATGAGCGGGCAAAGGTGCGGGCTCTGCATGCGGCACATTTACTGGCGGGCAGATATAACCCGAGAGGGAAATTCATCCGCTCGTGGAACAGGGACCGCTCCGGCTGGGTGATCGTGGACAGTATGATGAATATTCCTCTTTTGTATTGGGCAAGAGATGAGTTGGGAGATCCCAGATTTGAGTATGTGGCAATGGATCATGCAGATACGGTCATGAAATATACCGTAAGAGAGGATGGATCGTGCAATCATATCATTGTACTGGATCCGGCAAATGGAGAATTGCTGGAGACGCCGGGCGGTCAGGGATACGGATCGGGATCTTCGTGGTCCAGAGGACAGGCATGGGCGGTCTACGGGTTTGCTCTCAGCTATGTACACACTGGCAAAGAGGAGTATCTCAGTACGGCGAAAAAAGTGGCAAACTATTTTATCGCGCAGACAGACCGCACAGATCACGTGGCGCTTATTGATTTCCGTGCCCCGAAGGAACCAGTGTACTGGGATTCTACAGCAGGTGTATGTGCGGTATGCGGGATGTTGGAGATTGCAAAGCATGTGCCAGAGATGGAAAAGGAATTCTATTTTGAATCTGCACTGAATATACTTAAGGCTACCGATGAAAAATTCTGTAACTGGGATCCGGACTTTGATTCCATCGTACAGATGGGATCCGGCGCTTATCACAGTGAAGCGGACAGACATGTGCCGATCATATATGGGGATTATTTCCTGATTGAAGCGGTATTAAGGCTCATGGATAAGGACTTTTTGATCTGGTAAAGAGTGCAGGGGGATGAAACAATGATAAAACTGCTCTGTCTTGATATTGACGGTACGATACTAAACAGCAGAAAAGAACTGACAGAGGGGATAAAAAATGCCGTGGATTACGCGAAAGGGCAAGGCGTGAAAGTCTTTCTTGCGTCAGGCAGGTCTCTTCCGGGGCTGAAAGATATCTTAGAAGAGCTTGATATTACAGGGAATTGTATCTGTATGAGCGGAGCGCTTATTCTGGCCGGGGGAAAAGAGATCGAAAGAAACGGGTTGGACGGAAAGCATCTTGATATTCTGGTGGACTGTGCGCAGAAGTATGACAGCCAGCTGTTTTTGACCGGGATGGACTTTAACCTGACTAACCGGGAACTCTTGGGACATCTGGCGGATGAAGTTGGCAAGGGAAGCCTGAGAGGGGATTATATCATCCGGACGGACTGGAGATCATTTAGGGATGAGGTGGCAAGATATCGCGCTCAGGTACTCAAAGCCGCCATGAAGCAGACGGAGGAAGATAACTTCCGGAAAATGAAAGAGGAACTTCTTTCACTGGGGCTTTTTCATGTTGTGAAGTCAGATACCAACTTTGTTGACATTAATCCTGTGGGATGCAACAAAGGTAAGGCGGTGGAAACGCTGGCCCGGTATTACGGATTTGGGATGGAAAATGTAATGTGCATCGGCGACAATGAAAATGACGTGGAGATGGTAGGAAGAGCAGGGTATGGCGTCGCCATGGGGAATGCAGAGGAATGTGTAAGGAAAGTCGCGCGTTATGTGACTGAGAGTAATGATGAGGACGGAGCTGCCAAAGCTGTTTTCCGTCTCATAGGAAAAGGAGAATGAGATGGCACAGATAACGAATCCGATACTGACCGGATTTCATCCGGATCCGTGTATCGTAAGAGCAAAAGGGAAATATTATCTGATCACATCCACGTTTGAGTGGTATCCGATGATCGCGTTGTATGAATCGGAGGATCTGGTCACATGGAAGCCAAAGGGCGGGATACTCCATGATATCGATCTGCGCGGGATACCGGATTCAGCGGGGATCTGGGCGCCGTCCCTTACTTGGGACGGAGAACGGTTCTATCTGATGTATACAGTGTCAAAGCAGATTGATGGGTATTTTAAGGATGTGGAGAATTATGTGGTGACGGCGGAGGCGATAGACGGTCCTTGGAGCGAGCCTGTATTTGTGAATGTATCCGGATTCGATCCGGCAATGTTCCACGAGGATGGCAGACACTATGTCATCAATCCCATGTGGGATCCGCGGCCGCTGCCGGGGCATAAAAAGTTCAACGGTCTTGTGCTTCAGGAATTTGATTTTGAGAAGGGGATGACAGGGGAAGCAGAGGTTGTATTTCCGGGAAGCCCCAGAGGAGGAAGTGAAGGGCCTCATATTATGAAAAAGGATCACTGGTATTATATCCTTACTGCCGTGGGAGGAACGGGACGGCATCATTCGATTACAGTGGCGCGTTCGGAGAATCTGTGGGGACCCTATGAAATCTCGCCGTATGATCCGCTGATCACCGCATGGGAGAAGGATACCAGACTTAAGAAATCCGGGCACGGGAACTTCGTGGAAGCGCCGAATGGCCGTTGGTATATGGTGCATCTGTGCGCCAGATATCTGGAGAAAAAAGACGTCTGCCCTCTGGGAAGGGAGACCGCATTGCAGGAAATTGAGTGGATCGACGGCTGGCCGCGCATGGTGCAGGGCGACTGTACACCGGCAGACATTGTGGATGTGACGGGAGCGTACACAGGTCAGGCTGATCGTCCGGGAATCCCTACGGGTGCAGGTGCGGCACAGGGGGCTGAGGCATATGAGATCTGTTTTGCGGAAGACAGCACACTCGAAAAAGAGGAATGGATGACACTGCGTGGCGACGGGGGAGGAAGACTAACCCTCAATGCAGATGGCCTGCATATTAGAGGTGGGGATTCGCTAACATCGCTTTTTGACCAGTCGCTTATAGCGAGACGCTGGACATCTTTTGATTTTACCGTGGAGACAGAACTCTCTTTCCGTCCTTATCACTATCTGCAGACAGCGGGGCTGGTGTGTTACTACAACACGAAAGTATTTTATTACCTGAATGTGGGATTTGACGAGAAGGCGAAAAGGCGTGTTCTGAGTGTGTTGAAAAACGATAACATGGAGTTTTGGGCGCTGCCGGAGGAAGAGGCGGTGCTTGTTCCTGAGGAGACGGACAAGATCCGGCTCAAGGCAAAGGTCTGTCAGGAAGAACTCACGTTTTGGTATTCACTGGATGGAAAAGAATACCATCAGATAGGCCCGGTGCTCGATACATCCATATTAAGTGATGAGCATGCGCAGGGATGGGCGTATACAGGAGCTGTAGCGGGAATTACGGCGGTAGACAACTTTAATAAGGATACAGAGGCAGTATTCCGCTGGTTCCGCCAGCAAGACAAGGAGCGTAGAAAGTGATCGAGGTGCTAGAGCGTGAGAGGACATTCCATCTTTCGACGGAACATACGTCTATGATCCTGCATGTTATGGAGAGCGGGCATGTGGTCAGCCTGTACTGGGGTGGAAAAGTTTATGGAAAAGAATTCTCCTATATTGTAGATGAACTAAAAAAGGCCAGCTATCTCGCATGGACAGACGGGAACAGGAACTTTAGGCTGGAGCAGTATCCTGTCTTGTATCCGGTGTTCGGCAATCCTGATCTGCGAAGTCCGGCTCTTCATCTTAGATATGAGGATGGAAGCAGGATTACAAATCTGCGTTATAGCTCCTATAGGGTACTGTCCGGCAAGCAGAAGATACCGGGGCTTCCGACGGTGATGGATCGAAGCGAAGATGGGAAGGAATCGGATGAAGCAACGTTGGAGCTTGTGTTTGCTGATCGGTCGAGGGGCATCAGGCTTAAGCTGCTTTTCAGCGTTTTTGGGAAGCATGATGCAATAACCCAAAGTGCTGTTCTTATCAATGACAGTAAAGGGAGTGTGTGGGTTGAGAAAGTCATGTCTGCCTGTTTCAGCTTTCTTGCAGATGAATTTGACTGTATCACGCTCACCGGAGCGTGGGCGAGAGAATTCAGACGAACGCGGCAGAGTCTGCGTCAGGGAAAATTCCTCGTGGACAGCAGACGGGGAGCGAGCGGACACGGACAGAACCCGTTTCTGGCTCTGACTGATCCCGGCTGTACAGAGGATACGGGAAATGTCTACGGAATGAATCTGGTTTACAGCGGGAGTTTTGAAGCGTCTGTTGAAGTTGATATGCAGCATAATACGAGAATGATGATGGGAATCCAGTCATTTGATTTCTCATGGGAGCTTCATTCCGGAGAAGAATTTTATACACCGGAAGCCGTACTGGTGCACTCAGACCGAGGGCTAAACGGGATGTCGCAGATCTTTCACCGCTTGTACAGAGAACGGCTGATGCCGCCCAACTGGGCAGAGCGCCCACGCCCGATTGCCGTGAACAACTGGGAGGCGACTTATTTTGATTTTGACAGAAAGAAATTATTGGATCTGGCGGACGAGGCAGCCGGAATAGGAGCTGAGCTGTTCGTTCTCGATGACGGATGGTTCGGACACAGAAACAGTGACGGCTCTTCTCTGGGAGACTGGAAGGTGAATGAAGAAAAATTGGGAGGAAGCCTAAAGAATCTCGGACAAGAAATGAAAGAACGGGGACTGGGATTTGGAATATGGATGGAACCGGAGATGGTTTCGCCTGACAGCGATCTGTTCAGGGCTCATCCGGACTGGATCATTGCAGCGCCGTTAGAAGAGCCGCAGGTTGCAAGAAACCAGTACGTACTGGATTTGTCCAGAAAATGCGTGAGAGAATTCGTCATTGAAGCTGTGGCAGAGATACTTGAAGGCGGAGTAATAGACTATGTGAAGTGGGATATGAACCGGAATATTACGGACGCCTTTTCCGGAGAGCTTTTCCCCGGAAATCAAAAAGAACTTATGCACAGGTATATGTTGGGGCTTTACGGAATACTAGAAGAGCTGACAGAAAGATTCCCGGAAATCTTGTTCGAGGGATGCGCAGGCGGAGGCGGCAGATATGATCCGGGCATGCTATACTACATGCCTCAGATATGGGTCAGTGATGATACGGATGCCATCGAGAGGCTCAGGATTCAGGACGGCGCGTCGCTTATATATCCGTCCGTTTCAATGTCCTGTCATGTGTCAGCAGTGCCCAACCATCAGATCGGGCGTATCACACCGCTGAAAACCCGAGGAATAGTCGCGATGCAGGGGGTTCTGGGCTATGAACAGGATCTGACTAAATGTACAGAAGAGGGAAAAAAAGAGCTTGCGGAACAGATCGGATATTATAAGACCGTGCGACATATTATGCAGGAAGGAACGTTCTATCGGCTGCGGGCGGGAGAGAATGATTACGCGTGGATGCACATTTCACGGGACGGAAGCGAGATACTGGCGGGGTATGTTCAGGTAATGGCAAAGCCGAACACAGTACCGGAGCGTCTGCAACTTAAAGGGCTTGAAGAAAAGGCATGGTATGCCCTTGAGGGAACAGATATTGTCCGCACAGGGAGCCAGTGGATACATTGTGGGCTGGAATTGGATCAGTCAATGGAAGACTATCACGCAGTGCAGTGGGGGCTTAGGAGGGTAGAAATGCCGTAATAATCCAATGGTATCCACATGGTCAGGAATTATACTGCGCATATTTCTTCGGCGAGATTCCCACTGCCTTTGTAAATGCTTTGAGATAATTGCTGTAATCGTTGAATCCGCATGCTTCGCAAGCCTCGTTGACCGAGTACCCCTGACTGAGCAGGGACTTGGACAGAGTGATGCGTTTGGCGGTGATGTATTTGTTGATGGTTGTTCCGGTCGCGGCTTTGAAGATACGGCAGATGTACGAACTGCTCAGATAAAAATGTGAGGAGAGCTCGTCCAAGGACAGGGCGTCCTGCATATGTGCATTGATGTAGGAGAGGATGGCATCCACCTGCGCGTTGTGGGTGTTTGCTGCCTGTGATTCCTCCGCATTTTTACAGCGCGCGTTGAAAGCACGGTTTAAGAATACCATCAGTTCCAGAAAAACGGCCCGATCCATAATATCCTCCCCGAAACCGTCTGCGGAGGACAGCTTGTGGATGTAGTAAAGGAAACGGTTCTGCTCTTCTGTGGAAAGGTGCATTCTGTGGGGCATGTCTGTGTCACGGAAAGAAAAGCACCGGCTTAAGTCCGTGGCGTTTGTGGAGAGCTCTTTTAAGTATTCCGGATTGATGGACATGACGATGCGTTCGTGCTTCTGGCTGTCAATCTGGGACAGGTAATGGCTTTCGAACTGATTGATCAGGAAGATATCCCCCTCCTGAATATCATAGAAGCAGTTGTCGATCAGAAACTGCTTTCCCCCACAGATTGAGTAATAGATTTCATAGCAGTCGTGGATGTGCATATCCATCGCTTTTTCATCCTTATACAGGTGTGCGAATGCGAATGAACGGTCTTCCATACACTGGCGCACAGTGTCTTTGCATGAGGGGCAGGCTTTCATAAACAGGTCATCTCCTTTACGGTATTTTTTATAAGTATATACAGTGTGTTCAAAATTTTCAATATTTATATCAAAAAAACACAAGAAACGGAATAAGGTGAATGATATACTATATACAAGCGAAAACAACAGAGCATTATCAGGATCAAATTTTCAGGAGGTTTTAGCATGGAAGTAAGGACAGCCGCTTCACCGAGAGACGTGAAGCACTACACAACAGACAGATTAAGAGAGGAATTTCTCATTCAGGATCTGTTTCAGGCAGATGAGATCAAGCTGGTATACAGCCATATCGACCGTATTATCACAGGTTCCGCAGTTCCGGTCAATAAAAAACTGGATCTGACGGCGGGAAGTGAATTAAGGGCAGAGTATTTCCTGCAGAGAAGAGAGATGGGTCTGATCAATATCGGGGGAGACGGTGTTGTGACAGTCGATGGACGCACATATGAGATCAAGGCGCGTGACGGGATGTATATTGGATGCGGTTCAAAAGACATCTCCTTCGAGAGCAAGGACGCAGCGAACCCGGCGAAGTTCTACCTCAACAGCTGCCCGGCGCACACAGAGTACCCGACAGTACATATCAAGCTGGAGGGCGAGCCGGAGGAAGGCGTTGTCATCGTAAAAGATGAGAACAAGGTTGAGCTTGGAACACTTGAGGACTCCAACCACAGAGTGATCAACAAATACATTGTAACAGGACAGGTGCAGAGCTGCCAGCTTGCAATGGGACTGACGAAGCTCCTTCCGGGAAGCGTATGGAACACAATGCCTGCCCACACACATGACAGACGTATGGAGGTATATCTGTATTTTGATATGGAAGACGACGCGTTTGTTGTGCATTACATGGGCGAGCCTCAGGAGACGCGCCACATCATCATGCACAATCAGGAGGCGGTCATCTCTCCGAGCTGGTCCATCCATTCCGGATGCGGTTCCAGAGCATATACATTCATCTGGGGAATGTGCGGTGAGAATCAGGACTACGGCGATATGGACAATATTGAGAACAAAGATCTGAGATAAAGGATTTAGAGAGGAGAGAAAGAAAATGGTAAACTTTTCACTGGAAGGTAAAATCGCCCTTGTGACAGGCGCATCTTATGGAATTGGTTTCGGCATCGCGTCCGCATACGCAGAGGCAGGTGCAACGATCTGTTTTAATGATATCAGTCAGGAGAAAGTTGATATGGGTCTTGCTTCTTACAAAGAGGCAGGTATCGAGGCTCACGGCTATGTGTGCGACGTGACGGACGAAGCGCAGGTTAAGGAAATGGTGGCGAAGATCAGCGAGGAAGTCGGAGCGATCGACATTCTGGTAAATAACGCGGGCATCATCATGAGAAAACCGATGCTCGAGATGGGGGCGGACGAGTTCCGCAAAGTAATCGACGTTGACTTAAACGCTCCGTTCATCCTTTCCAAAGCTGTGATTCCGGGCATGATTGAGAAGGGACACGGCAAGATCATCAACATCTGCTCCATGATGAGCGAACTTGGACGCGAGACTGTGTCCGCATATGCGGCGGCAAAGGGCGGACTTAAGATGCTTACAAGAAACATCTGCTCTGAGTACGGCGAGTACAATATCCAGTGCAATGGTATCGGACCGGGATACATCGCGACTCCGCAGACGGCTCCTCTTCGCGAGCGTCAGGCTGACGGAAGCAGACATCCGTTTGACCAGTTCATCGTGTCAAAGACACCGGCGGCAAGATGGGGCAATCCGGAAGACCTTCAGGGGCCTGCAGTGTTCCTTGCTTCCGACGCTTCTGATTTCGTGAACGGACACATCCTGTATGTGGACGGAGGTATCCTCGCTTATATCGGCAAACAGCCGGAATAATGAAATAGCAACAAGGCCTGCGCATCAGAGATTTCGTCCATGATGCGGCAGGCCTTGTGCAAAGCTACCGGGCAAGATTTTCGGCCATCTCTTTTGCCGTCCCAAGCACATAGTCTGCCAGCTCACGGATCCGCCCGTCGTCCATGCGGCTGACAGGAGCTGAGATGCTGAAAGCATATTTTGTATCCCCCATTGGGACTTTTAAGCTGCACGCGATGCACCGGACGCCGATCTGATTTTCCTCGTTATCCAGAGCGTATCCCTGTTGTCTTATCTGTTCAAGCTCTTTTTTGAACTCTTCGTGGTCTGTGATCGTGTGTTCTGTGAGGGCGCAGATATCGCTGGTGTTCCATATCTCTTCTGCCTCCCAGTCTTCCATCCGGGCCATCATAGCCTTGCCTACACCGGAGCAGTAAAGAGGGATTCTGCTTCCGATGCGGGACACCATCTGCATCCCGTTGTTGAAGGCCTCCACCTTGTCGATATACACAGCGTCTGTCCCGTCCCGCTCTACGAAATGGACGGTCTCCCCGCTGGCTTCCATCAGCCTGCGCAGGTAAGGGCGCACACTCTGCAGGATGTCTACTTTGCTCATGATGCGGGTTGCTATATCTACGATCTTAAATGTAGGCTCATATTTTCCGTTCGCGGGATTTTGTCTGGCGTATCCCATATAGATCAGAGAGTTTAATACTCTGTGGGCGGTCGTTTTGTTCAATCCTAAAGTGTCGCTCAGTTCCATCAGACCGATGCTCCCGGTATCAGCGAGCAGTTCAAGAGTCTGAAAAAGGCGTCCCGCCACCTGAATGGGATTTTTTTGTTCCATGGTTTAGCTCCTTTGATATTTTTCTGTCATTGTTCCATATTATGAAAGTAATGATACCACGAAACGGCATTAAGTTCAAGCCTGTGCATTTTCTTATTTTTTCTTTGTTTTTCTACTTGACATTTTCGCAGAGCGTATTATACTTTCAAGTAGGATGTATCACATCGAGAAACATGATTTCATATTGTGAAACAAAAGGAGAAGGAAAATGAATGAAGTGTTAAAACAGATCGAAGAGATCGGTATCGTTCCTGTCGTTGTTTTGAATGACGCGAAAGACGCGGAGCCTCTTGCTCAGGCACTCTGCGAGGGAGGTCTTCCGTGCGCGGAGGTGACATTCCGTACAGACGCGGCGGAGGAATCGATCCGTATCATGGCTGAGAAGTTCCCGGATATGCTGGTGGGCGCGGGTACAGTGCTGACAACAGAGCAGGTTGACCGCGCGGTGGCAGCAGGAGCGAAATTCATCGTAAGTCCGGGACTGAACCCGAAGGTCGTAAAGTACTGTGTTGAAAAAGGGATCCTCATCACACCGGGATGCGCAAATCCGAGCGACGTAGAGCAGGCCATCGAGAACGGACTTGAGGTCGTAAAGTTCTTTCCGGCAGAGCAGGCTGGCGGTCTGGCATACATCAAAGCCATCGCAGCTCCGTATGTAGGGATGAAGTTCATGCCCACAGGCGGCATCAACCCGAAGAATGTAAAAGAGTATCTTGCATATGACAGGATCCTTGCCTGCGGCGGAAGCTGGATGGTAAAGGGCGACCTTGTCAAGGCGGGCGAGTTTGACAAGATCAAAGAACTCGTGAAAGAAGCAGTAGAGATCGTAAAAGAAAGCAGAGGTAAATAAGAATGTCAAAGAAAGTTATCACATTTGGTGAAATCATGTTAAGGCTTGCTCCGGAAGGGTATTACCGTTTCGTACAGGCGGATACCTTCGGCGCTACATATGGCGGAGGGGAGGCGAACGTGGCTGTCTCCCTTGCAAACTACGGATTCGACGCGAAGTTCGTGACAAAGCTCCCGAAGCATGAGATCGGACAGGCTGCTGTCAACTCTTTAAGAAAATACGGAGTTGACACATCTTACATTGCGCGCGGCGGCGACAGAGTGGGTATCTACTTTTTGGAAAAAGGCGCTTCACAGCGTCCGTCCAAAGTTATCTATGACCGCGCGGGATCTTCTATCGCGACTGCTTCCACGGCGGATTTCAACTGGAAAGAGATCTTCGACGGAGCAGAGTGGTTCCACTTTACCGGCATCACACCGGCGCTCAACGATGAGGTGGCGGCTATCTGCCTCGAGGCATGCAAGGCGGCGAAGGAAGCGGGCGTCATGATCTCCTGTGACCTGAACTACAGAAATAAACTGTGGTCCAAAGAGAAAGCAGGACAGGTGATGGGCGAGCTGTGCCAGTATGTTGACGTATGTATCGCCAACGAGGAGGATGCTTCTGATGTATTCGGCATCAAGGCTGCTGACACAGATGTGACGAAGGGTGAAGTAAACCATGAAGGCTACAAAGATGTGGCAAAACAGCTTGCAGACAGATTCGGATTCTCCAAAGTGGCTATCACGCTGCGCGAGTCCATCTCTGCAAATGACAATAAATGGTCTGCTATGCTCTATGACGGAACAGACTACTACTTCAGCAAGAAATACACGATGCACATCGTTGACCGTGTGGGCGGCGGCGACAGCTTCGGCGGCGGCCTGATCTGTGCGTGTCTTAACGGATATGATTCTCAGGCAACGATCGAGTTCGCGGTTGCGGCTTCCTGCCTGAAACATTCTATCGAAGGAGACTTCAACATGGTATCCATGGATGAGGTGCTCAAGCTGGCGGGCGGAGATGCTTCCGGACGTGTCCAGAGATAATCTTTGATGACGTGAAATTTATATAAACCCAACCTTTTCGGGGATGCTGTCTGCCATGCAGCATCCCCACTTTTATTTCTGCGGGCAGCGGGCCAAGCGCGTATGCCTGCATCGGCGTCTTTGGCTGCTCCACCGGCAGTGATGGGTGGTTGCTTTTATGGAGTGAAACAGATGACGCGGGGTTGTGCTCGTCCGGCTCCTGTGATAAAATTTACCTGACAGTTCATATTCCAGCCGGAATGAGGGTGGGGCTTTGCGGAGGGTATGCCATGATAGATGACGCGATAGAATTTGCAACGAAGGCGCATGAAGGACAGTTTCGGAAAGGGACGAGGAGACCGTATATCGTCCACCCCGTTGAGGTGGCGGATATCGTTTCTGCGATGACAAATGATGAGGAAGTGATCTGCGCGGCGGTGCTGCATGATACGATTGAGGATTGCCGGGGGATTACAAAGGATGTTTTAAAGCTCAGGTTTGGCAGCCGTGTTGCGGACATTGTGGTGCAGGAAAGCGAGGATAAGTCCCGCACATGGGAGGAGCGTAAAGGCGCCACGATCAACCGTCTTAAGGACGCGCCCTTGGAAGTGCAGATGATCGGTCTTGCGGACAAGCTGTCCAATATGCGTGATATTGACAGAGATTATCCGGGAGCAGGGGATGCGTTGTGGAGCCGTTTTCGCATGCAGAGCAAGGAGGCTCTTGCGTGGTATTACAAGAGCATTCGCGATGTGCTGGAGAAGCCTTTTAAAGGAGTGCCGGCATATGAGGAATACTGCCGTTTGGTCGATAAGAATTTTGGCCCGGGTCCGGCGCATACCGGATGGAGACGGCCGGAACAACCATAAAACAACAAAATGCACGGATCAGGCTTGGGATGATATTTTGTTTTCGGCCTAAGGCTCCCGAAACAGTCCGATATCCGGGGGCAGAAAGGTAAACAGAAAGAAAGCCAGAGCAAGAAGAATAGTCAGTGCGGCGATCAGTTTTTGCATCCGGTATATGCGGTCGGATGACTCTAGTTTCCGTGCAGTATAAAATACGGCGGCAACCGCAATAAAAAAGATCGCGATGTCTATGAAAGACACGTTTCGTCCTAAGACGCCTGAGTAAGTGTAGAAGAGGACAGTGATCAGGAAAGTGCCGATGAGATTGCCTGCGAGGAGGGCGGGGCGCAAGGAAGGATACGCCTTGCGTATGGCTGGCGGCATGAACAGGGACCAGAGCAGGACAGGGAAGAAAACCAGCTTCATGTGTTCCCATGTGGATTCATTTACCGGAGAAAAGAGGGCGATCACCCGGTTCTCCCCGCTCCATTCATAGAAAAAGTGCGAGAGAGTTCCAAGTATGGCAGTGAAGATAAGACCTGCGATGAGATAATATCTGACGGATTTACTGACGTTCTGTTCCATAAAATTACCCCCGTATACTGTAACAGTGATGTGCTCTATTACAGTATGCGGGGGTAGGTTGTTTTTATACATTGATCAGTTCCAGAAGTCGGTTCTGTCTTTCAATTCGATATCCGCCGCCTTGAACACAGGGTCTTTTCCGGCTTTTTTCTGTTTTATATAATCGTGCATGGCACGGATCGACGGCCCGCCGAGGATAAGGATGACAGGCAGGTTGATCAGCGCCATCAATCCCATGAGTACGTCAGCGGTATTCCATACAAGTCCAAACTCCATGGTCGCCCCGGCCAGAACAATGAGTGCCGCCACGATACGGAAACCAGTGATCAGAGCTTTGCCGGGTTTTCTTCCACAGAGGAATTTCAATCCCATCTCAGCGTAATAAAAGTTCCCGATCAGCGTGGTGAAGGCGAACAGGCAGAGCGCGATGGTAATAAATATTGTGCCGAATCCGCCCAGAGAGTTGGAAGCGGCGGCCTGTACCCACGTCATGCCGGCAATGTCTTCGGACGGCGCCACTCCTGAACAGAGAAGCATAAACGCTGTGGCAGAGCAGATGAGAAGGGTGTCGATAAATACAGAGAGCATCTGCACCAACCCCTGCTTTACCGGGTGGGAGACTGCCGCGCTGGCAGCCGCGTTGGGAGCGGAACCCACACCCGCCTCATTGGAGAAAAGTCCTCTCTTGATACCCTGCATAACGCAGGAGCCGGCGAATCCGCCGAAGATCGCCTGAATGTCAAAGGCATTTCCGAAGATGTCGGCAAACATCTTCGGGATCGCCTGATAATGGGTCGCAACGATGAAAAGGGCGACGGCGAGGTAAAAGATACCCATTGCCGGGACAAGCACTCCCGTGATCTTTGAGATCTGCTTACTCCCGCCGAAGATTGCCGCAGCGAAGACGAGCGCAAGGATGAGTCCCACGATGATCGGAGTATAGTTTTCGTTAAAAAAACTGTATGTGCGGAAGGAATCTGCGATGTTAAAGGACGCCACAAGATTGAATCCGCCCATGTAGGTCATAATAAGCACGACCGCAAAGAGCGCGCCGATCCAGTGCTTTTTAAGCGCTGCCTGAATATAGTAGGCGGGACCTCCGTAGGAGCTGCCGTCTTCCGCGCGGTGCTTGTAGATCTGAGCCAGTGTGCTCTCGATGAACGCGGAGGCGCTGCCGAGGATCGCGGTCAGCCACATCCAGAATACGGCCCCCGCACCGCCCAGACAGATGGCAGTGGAGATACCGGCGATATTTCCTGTCCCTACACGGGAGGCAGTGGATACCATGAGCGCCTGAAAGGACGAAAGTCCGTTCTTGTCATTGCCGGGTTGTGCCACAACACGGAGTGATTCGATGAACATGCGGAACTGTACAAACCGCGTCCGGAATGAAAACCAGATGCCTGCCCCGAGAAGCAGGATGATCAGGATATAGCTGTACAGCAGATCGCTTAGTGTGTTGATGATTTCTGCAAACATTGTATTTTCCTCTCTTTCTCTAGGCGCTTTATAACAGGGCGCCCCACTGATGTAGGCTTCCCGGTGTGAGAGTTTCGGTGTAAACGCTTGATATCACCGTAAAGCCACAGTCGGTTATTTATTATATAACAAGGGGGCGGTTTTGTCCAGAAAAGCAAAATATCCGAAAGCGGCGGAAACATTTGAAGTTCAGTCAGCGGTAGGGAGCGGCCACGCTGTTCCGCTCCGGAATCTGGGAATATCTAACGGGATGAGAAGCTGTTTAAAGGCAAAGCAGTGTGAGAGGCAACTCGGCTTCGCCTCAGACAATCCCCTCACACTGCTTAACAACACCTACCCATCCCGGTAAGATATTCCGACAGATTCCTTCAAAGTCACAGCGAGGCCGCTCCCTACCGCTGCTGCTCCTTTCAAATTCACCGCCCGCTTCCCACGGTACAAAGCGGAAATGCCGCTGAATTAAATGGCCGAAATATTACGCAGCGGGGTCTTTGAGTCAAGAACGCTTTATCTTGAGCAACTGAGAAAACTAAATGCTTGAAGAATCTTTCGGGGCGGGTGAAGGAACTGAGGGTGACTTCGTAAGGGGATTAGTAAAACTCAGAGTTTCGGGGATGTCCCTTAGGACTGCCGATGGAATTGTCTGACCGAAGGGAGTTGTCCATCGGCAGTTCTGCTTTTCGGACATAGCCGGAACCTGTAGTTTTTCTTATTCCCTGTAGCGGAATCCCGGCAGTCCTTCATCTGCTCCGAATACATTCTGCAATCTTTTGATCATGACGTCAGTCTTTGCATCATGGGCAGGATTGTGTTATCCTATACTAGTATGGGATGATATTGCATGAAAGCGAGGAGGAAGCATCGTGAAATTAGATAAATTGTTAGAACGGCTTGCCTATGAGGTGGTACAGGGAAGTGACGGGATCGAAGTTACAACGCTTGCCAATGATTCGAGGAAGGTGCAGGAGGGAAGCGTCTTCGTCTGCATCAGCGGAGCGGTGTCCGACGGACATAAGTATGCGCATGATGTATGTGAAAAAGGCGCGGCAGCGGTCATCGTGGAGAAGGATGTGGAAGTGCCGGAGCATGTGACAGTCATCAAAGTATCTGACACAAGATATGCCCTTGCCCTGATGTCGGCGGCTTATTTCGGCTACCCGGCGGAGAAACTGAAAGTGATCGGCATCACGGGGACAAAGGGAAAGACGACCACAACATATATGATACGCTCCATCTTAGAAGGGGTGGGGCACAAGGTTGGCCTGATCGGAACCATTGAGGCAATCATCGGGGATAAGACGATCCCTGCGGCGAACACCACGCCGGAATCATTTACCATTCACCAGTATTTCGCCGAGATGCTGGAAGCGGGTTGTGACAGCGTGGTCATGGAGGTCTCCTCGCAGGGATTGATGCTCCACCGCACGGCGGGCATCGAGTTTGAGATCGGCATCTTTACGAATCTCGGAAAAGACCATATTGGCCCAAACGAGCACAAAGATTTTGATGATTATAAGAGATGCAAGGCAATGCTGTTCAAACAGTGTAAGCTCGGCATCGCGAATGTGGACGACAAGTATTTTGAAGACATTTTCAAGGACGCCGCATGCCGCACAGAGACATTCGGTTTCTCCGAAAAAGCGGATCTTCGCGCTGAGAATGTAGAACTTGTATCAAAGCCGGGATACCTAGGAGTGGCATACCATGTGACAGGACTGATGAACTTCGACGTGGAGATCGACATACCGGGTACGTTCAGCGTGTATAATTCCCTGACCGCCATCGCGGTGTGCCGTCACTTCGGCGTTCCTGTGGAGAAGATCAAAGAAGCGCTGAAAAAAGCGAAGGTAAAAGGCAGGATCGAGATGATCAAGGTATCAGATGATTTCACACTGATGATCGACTACGCCCACAATGCCATGAGCCTTGAGAGTCTTCTTACTACATTAAAGGAATACCGACCGAAGCGTCTTGTCTGCCTTTTCGGGTGCGGGGGGAACCGCTCCAAAGACAGACGGTACGAGATGGGAGAGGTGTCAGGACGGCTTGCAGATCTTAGTATCATCACATCGGATAACCCGAGATTCGAGGAACCGCAGGATATCATCAACGACATTAAGATTGGCATCGGCAGGACGGATGGGAAATATGTAGAGATCTGTGACCGCAAGGAAGCGATCAGGTACGCGATCGCCAACGGGCAGCCGGGAGATGTGATCGTACTGGCAGGAAAAGGCCATGAAGATTATCAGGAGATCAGAGGAGTCAAGCACCCCATGGATGAGCGAGTACTGATCGCAGAGGTGCTCGAGGAACTGCGGTGATCGGCGCAGACCGGAGCGTTTGCAAGGGGATGTGTTGACTGCGGGACTGCCGGAGAGATTCTACGCAGGGGCGCTGTGGGGAGGATATAAGATTCGTGTTTGCAGATATTATAATAGATATACAGCATGAAAAACTGGATAAGATTTTCCAGTACCGCATCCCGGAGCGGCTTGAGGGAAAGCTGGAGCCGGGCATGGAGGTGCTGGTGCCTTTTGGGAACGGAAACCGTCAGATTAAGGGGTATGTGACCGGACTGTCGGAGACGTGCAGCTACGACCTTTCCAAAGTAAAAGAGGTGGCGGACATCTCAGAGAAGGGCGTGGAGATCGAGGCAAAGCTGATTGCCCTCGCGGCGTGGATGAAAGAGAATTACGGGGGGACGATGATTCAGTCATTAAAGACCGTGCTTCCCATCCGCCAGAAGGAGAACGCCAAGGTGAAAAAGCGGCTGCGGCTTCTTCTTGACAAGGAGACCGGAGAGCGGCAGCTTCATTATTATCTGGCAAAGAACCAGAAGGCAAGGGCGCGGCTTATGGCGGCGCTTCTTGACGACGGAGTATTGGAATACGAGCTTGTGACAAAGAAGCTTAATATTACGGGTACGGTTATCCGGGCGCTGGAAGAACAGAGGGTGCTCTGTGTGGAGACAGAACAGGTCTACCGCAATCCGGTGAAGCAGGCAGATACAGAGGCGAGGAATATTACCTACACACAGGAACAGCAGGAGATCATCAGCCGTTTCCGGGGAGACTACGAGGCGGGAGAAAGGCATACCTACCTGATCCACGGTGTTACGGGCAGCGGAAAGACTGAGGTATATATGGAGATGATCCGCACCGTCGTGGATATGGGGAAACAGGCGATTGTGCTTATCCCAGAGATTGCTCTTACTTATCAGACGGTGATGCGTTTCTACCGGCGGTTCGGAGACCGGGTGTCCATCATGAACTCCCGGCTGTCTGCAGGCGAGCGGTACGACCAGATGATGCGGGCAAAGGATGGGAAAGTGGATGTGATGATCGGCCCGCGCTCCGCCCTTTTTACCCCGTTTCCGGATCTGGGACTTATTGTCATCGACGAGGAGCATGAGCCTACCTATAAAAGCGAGCAGACGCCCCGGTATCACGCACGTGAGGTCGCGGTGAGGAGGGCGCAGGCGGAGGGCGCGGGAGTGGTCTTGGGGAGCGCGACCCCTTCCATGGAAGCCATGTACCGGGCGAGGAAAGGCGAGTATGTCCTGCTTGAAATGAAGAACCGTTCGGGGAGACAGCGGCTCGCGGACGTATATACTGTAGATCTGCGGGAAGAATTAAAGAGCGGCAACCGCTCCATCTTAAGCAGGAAGCTGACAGAGCTGATGCGGGATCGTCTGGAGAAGAAGGAGCAGGTCATGCTCTTTTTAAACAGAAGAGGTTATTCAGGTTTTCTCTCATGCAGGGATTGCGGGCATGTGATAAAATGTCCTCACTGCAGCGTATCGCTCTCCGTCCACCGGGACGGGAAGATGCGCTGTCACTACTGCGGCTATACGCGGCCCAGAGCCGGAGAGTGCCCGGAGTGCGGCTCCGGCCACATCGGAGAGTTCCGGGCGGGAACCCAGCAGATTGAAGATATCGTAAAAGAGACATTTCCCGGAGCTAGGGTGCTGCGGATGGACATGGACACCACCCGGCAGAAGGACGCCCACGAGAAGATATTATCCGCATTTGCCAATGAGGAGGCGGACATCCTTGTGGGGACGCAGATGATTGTGAAAGGGCACGATTTCCCAAATGTCACCCTAGTGGGGGTGCTTGCGGCGGATATGTCTTTATATACGGATGATTACCGCTCCGGTGAGCGGACGTTCCAGCTCCTGACGCAGGCAGCGGGGCGCGCGGGAAGAGGCGAGCGAAAAGGCGAGGCAGTCATCCAGACATACAGTCCCGACCACTATGCAGTGGCGACGGCTGCCGCGCAGGACTATGAAGCATTTTATGAGGAGGAGATCCGCTACCGGGAGCTGATGGGATACCCGCCCGCAGAGAATCTGATGGCAGTATTCGTCTCCTGCGAGGATGAAGGACTGCTGGAGAAGGGTTGTCATTATCTGAAAGAATACATTGTCCGCGTGAGGGGGAAAAGCGGGGCGAAGGTGATCGGCCCGGCCAGTCCGGGCGTTGATAAGATCAAAGATGTCTACCGCAGGGTGATCTATGTAAAGGCAGCGGATTATGGCGCGCTGGTCGTGATAAAGGACAGAGTAGAGCAATATATTGAGATAAATTCAGGATTTAACAAGATGTGGATACAGTTTGACTTTAACCCACTGTAAGGAGGAGACTATGGGAATCAGAGAAGTAAGAGAGATCGGAGACGAGATACTGACGAAGCAGTGTAAGGATGTGCCGAAGATGACCCTTCGGACAAAGATCCTTATCGGAGACATGCTAGACACGATGTATGAGAAAAACGGCGTTGGACTTGCGGCTCCGCAGGTGGGCGTTTTAAAAAAGATCGTGGTCATCGATGTGGGAGAGGGGCCGATTGTGCTCATCAACCCGGAGATCGTCGAGACCTTCGGAGAGCAGACCGGAGAGGAAGGGTGCTTAAGCGTACCGGGGAAATGGGGCATCGTCACCCGCCCGGAGAAGGTGAAGGTGCGCGCATTCAATCAGGACATGGAGCCATTTGAGATGGAGGGCGAGGGTCTTCTGGCGAGGGCATTCTGCCATGAGATCGACCACCTTCGAGGGGAACTCTATGTAGATAAGGCGGAAGACGGCCTCCACGACGTGAGCGAGCAGTACGAAGATGAGGACGACACAGAAGAAACGGAGGAGTAGAGCGATGCGCGTGATATTTATGGGGACACCGGATTTCTCCGTGGGAACACTGGAAGCGCTGATTGCGGCAGGACATGACGTGTGCCTTGCGGTGACCCAGCCGGATAAGCCGAAGGGAAGAGGGAAAGAGATGCAGTTCCCCCCGGTGAAGGAGACGGCGCTGAAATATGGCATCCCAGTCTATCAGCCGAGGAAGATCCGGGAGCCGGAGTGTGTAGAAGAGCTTAAGAAATACAATGCAGACGTGATGGTCGTTATTGCTTTCGGGCAGATCCTGCCGAAGACGATTCTGGAGCTGACGCCATACGGCTGTATCAATGTCCATGCGTCTCTGCTCCCGAAGTACCGCGGAGCGGCGCCCATCCAGTGGTCTATCATCGAGGGGGAAACGGTGACAGGCGTGACCACCATGCAGATGGACGAAGGACTGGACACGGGCGACATGATCATGAAGGAAGAAGTGCCGATCACGGAGAACGAGACTGGGGAGAGCCTGCATGATAAGCTGGCCAAAGCCGGGGCGCAGCTCTGCGTAAAAACGCTGACAGCGCTGGAGGATAAGACGGCGGTATTTGAAAAGCAGGGGGAGAGTCCCACGGCTTACGCGAAGATGCTCACAAAAGAGATGGGAAATATCGACTGGGAGCAGTCCGCCGTGCAGATCGAACGGCTCATCAGAGGCTTAAATTCATGGCCCAGCGCGTATACCCACTGGAATGGCAAAGTGATGAAACTCTGGCGGGCAAAGGCGAAGGCAGAAGTGTCAGCAGAAAGGAAAACGGGCGCGGAAGAGGGCGCGGAAGCAGGAGCGGAAACGCAAGCGGCTTTCGCCCGGCCGGGCACAGTCATCGCCGTAGGCAAAGATGAATTTGCCGTACAGACCGGAGACGGAGTGCTGTATGTATATGAAGTGCAGATTCCGGGAAAAAAGAGAATGGAGACAGGCGCTTTTCTGAGGGGGTACACAATGGAGCCGGGCACAGTCCTCACAAGAGAGTGACGCGGCGGTTCCTGTGAGATCAGGAGGTTGATACGATGTTTTACTATTATTATGACTGGACATATATCCTTGTGTTGGTGGGAGCGCTCATCTGTATGGCCGCTTCCGCAAGAGTGAACAGCACATTTTCCAGATATTCCACAGTCCGCAGCCATTCGGGGATGACCGGGAAAGAGGCGGCGGAGCAGATCTTACACAGAAACGGGATCTATGATGTGCAGGTGATCCATATCCCGGGCAATCTGACAGATCATTACAATCCCTCGAAGAAAACACTGGGACTTTCGGATACGGTGTATAATTCTTCGTCTGTTGCGGCCATCGGCGTGGCGGCTCATGAGTGCGGACACGCGGTTCAGCATGCCACAGGCTATGCTCCGCTTTCCATCAGAGGGGCGCTGGTGCCTGTGGCAAATATCGGTTCCATGGCGGCATGGCCTCTTATTATTATCGGTCTGCTTTTGAACGGGCAGACATCCGCATTGTTCATTAATCTTGGTATCCTGCTCTTTACGGCGGCGGTTCTTTTTCAGATCGTCACCCTGCCCGTAGAGTTCAATGCGTCGGGCAGAGCCATAAAAGTGCTGGAGACATCCGGGATGCTCTATCCTGAGGAAGTAGAGTCTGTGAAAAAGGTGCTGGGAGCGGCGGCCCTTACCTATGTGGCAAGCGCGGCGGCGATGATCCTGCAGCTTCTGCGTCTGTTCATCATAGCGGGAGGAAGAAGAAGGAATGACTAAAGCTGTAAATGAACGGGAACTTGTGCTGGCAGTCCTTATGGAAGTGACGGAGAACGGGCAGTTCAGCCATATCGTATTAAGGGATGTGCTTTCGAAATACCAGTATCTTGAGAAACGGGAGAGGGCGTTTATCACCCGTGTGACAGAGGGAACACTGGAGCATCTTATTGAGATCGACTATATACTAGATCAGTTCTCCAAAGTAAAAGTAAAAAAGATGAAGCCGGTGATCCGCAATCTGCTGCGCAGCGCGGTTTACCAGCTCAAATATATGGACAGCGTCCCGGACCGCGCCGTGTGCAGCGAGTCCGTGAAGCTGGCGGTCAGAAAAGGTTTCTCAGGACTTAGAGGGTATGTCAACGGAGTGTTGCGCAATATTGCCAGAGACATTGGGGATATAAAGTATCCTACAGAGGAAGTGCAGTCTCTCTCCGTGCGTTACTCCTGTCCGGAGTGGATCATCCGTCTCTGGCGGCAGTCTTACAGCATAGATGTGATCGAAAAGATGCTGGACGATTTCCTGAGGGAGAAGCCGACGACGATGCGCTGCTGCTTAAGCCGTACAACGCTGGAAGAACTGACAAAGAAGCTCAGGGAAGAGGGAGTAACGGCAGAGCCACATCCGTACCTGCCCTATGCCCTCTCTATATCAGGCTATGATTATCTGGAAGGACTTGAGTGCTTCCGGGAAGGCTTGTTCATGGTGCAGGATGTCAGCTCCATGCTCGTGGGAGAGCTGGCGGCTCCGAAAGCAGGGGATCGAATCGTCGATGTGTGCGCCGCACCGGGAGGAAAAGCGCTTCACGCGGCGGAGAAGCTGTGGATGGCAGAGCGTGACGTCCGCGCGGAAGGGAACGGCGGCGGTCATGTGGAAGCTCGCGACCTGACAGAGTATAAAGTGGAACTGATCGAGGAGAATATCGAACGCTCCGGACTTATGAACATCTCGGCAGTGTGCAGGGATGCCTCTGTGCCGGATGAAGAGTGGCGTGGGAAGGCGGACATTGTGATCGCTGATCTGCCCTGCTCCGGTCTGGGTGTGCTCGGCAGAAAGGCAGACTTAAAATACAACGCATCGCCTGAGGGTATCGAAAGTCTTGTGGAGCTGCAGAGGAAAATACTCTCCTGCGCAAAAGATATGGTAAAACCGGGCGGGACGCTCCTATACAGTACGTGTACGGTGAACCCTTCGGAGAATATAGAGAACGTACACTGGTTTTTGAAAGAAAATACAGAGTTTGAAGCAGATGATATCGGGGAAAAGCTCTGCGCACAATTAAGGGAAAGCGTGATTGAAAAAGGATGCCTCCAGCTTTTGCCGGGCGTACATAAAAGCGACGGATTCTTTATCGCGCGGTTGGTAAAGAAACATAAGGGACGGACAGGGAATGAAGAAAGATATCCGGGCATATGAATACGAGGAATTAAAAAATGAGATGCAGGCTTTTGGGGAAAAACCATTCCGCGCGGGGCAGATCCATGATTGGCTCCATGTGAAGCTGGCGGATGATTTTGACGAGATGACAAATCTCTCGAAAAGCTTGAGAGAACGGCTGGCACAGGAGTACGAAATCCTCCCTGTTTCTCTGGAGGAACGTCAGGAGTCGAAGCTGGACGGTACGAATAAGTTCCTTTTCCGTCTGTACGACGGAAACATGGTGGAGAGTGTGCTCATGCGCTACAGGCACGGGAACTCTGTGTGTATTTCTTCACAGGCCGGATGCAGAATGGGATGCGTATTCTGCGCGTCCACGATCGGGGGATTAAAGAGAAATCTCTCCGCGTCCGAGATGCTCGGACAGATCTACCAGATCCAGAAGATCACAGGAGAGCGGGTATCCAACGTAGTCATCATGGGCACGGGAGAACCTCTTGACAACTATGATAATTTTCTGAAATTCATCCGCATCCTGACAGATGAGCACGGCCTTAACATCAGCCAGAGAAATGTAACCGTATCCACCTGTGGAATCGTGCCTAAGATGCTCAAGCTTGCAGAGGAAAAGCTGCAGATTACACTGGCGCTCTCGCTCCACGGGTCCACACAGGAGAAGCGGAAGAAGCTGATGCCTGTGGCGAATAAATATGACCTTTCAGAGGTGCTTTCTGCATGTGACGCTTATTTTGAAAAGACCGGGCGCAGGGTCACTTTTGAGTACAGTCTTGTCCACGGGGTAAATGATACGCAGGAGGACGCGCGGGAACTGGCGGCCATCCTAAAGCCGCGCAACTGCCATCTGAACCTCATTCCGGTGAATCCGGTGAGGGAGAGGGATTTTGTCAGACCAAGCAGGAAAAATGCCCTGAATTTCAAAAATAATCTTGAAAAAAGCGGAATAAATGTTACTATAAGAAGGGAAATGGGCTCTGACATCGACGGAGCCTGCGGTCAGCTCAGACGCCGCTATGCGGAGGAAGGTTCGACGGCGAAGGAGACATAAGGAGACAGATTATGAAGACATTTTCAATTACAGATGTGGGAATGGTGCGGCAGGTGAATCAGGACTATGTCTATACGACAGACCGGCCTCTAGGGATCCTTCACAATCTCTTTGTGGTGGCTGATGGAATGGGCGGACATCAGGCAGGCGATTATGCTTCAAAATATACAGTGGAAGTGCTTGAAAGAGAACTGAAGATGAGCGAGGGCGAGGACGTGGAAAGATGCCTTGTATCGGCCATAAAGACTGCCAACAAGGAAATCATCAGGGAGGCTGCCCGCGACGAGCATCTTAAGGGGATGGGCACTACAGTAGTTGCCGCCACGATCATGAACCAGATGATGTATTTTGCCAATGTGGGAGACAGCCGTCTGTATCTGATCAATCAGGGCATCCAGCAGCTTTCCAAGGATCATTCGCTTGTGGAGGAGATGGTAAGGCTTGGGGGCATTAAGCCGGAGGAGGCGAAGCACCATCCGGATAAAAATATCATTACAAGGGCCATCGGCGCGAAAGCGGATGTGGACGTTGACTTTTACGAACACCGTCTGAAACGGGGAGACATCATTTTGATGTGTACAGACGGTTTGAGCAATATGGTGGAGGATGAGGAACTCTTCCATATCGTGCAGGGAGGCAGGGATATCGTAGAGGCCGGGCAGGCTCTCGTGAACGCTGCAAAAGAAAACGGCGGTACGGATAATATAGGGATCGTGCTTATAGAGCCGTTCGCAGATGAGGTGAGTGTATTATGATTAAAGAAGGAGTAGTATTAGGAAAACGTTATGAGATACTGGAACGTATCGGTTCCGGCGGGATGGCGGATGTTTATAAAGGCAAGGACCATAAGCTGAACCGGTATGTGGCGATCAAAGTGCTGAAAAGTGATTACCGCACGGACGAGGTGTTTATCAAGAAGTTCTTAAGCGAAGCTCAGGCGGCGGCGGGACTGATGCACCCAAACGTGGTAAATGTCTATGACGTGGGACAGGACAGGGGACTGTACTACATGGTCATGGAACTGGTGGAAGGGATCACGCTGAAAGACTATATCGAGAAGAAAGGAAAGCTTTCAGCGAAGGAGACGATCAGCATCTCGATCCAGATGGTGACCGGCCTCTCCGCAGCTCATAACCAGCATATCATACACAGAGATATCAAACCGCAGAATATCATTATATCAAAAGACGGAAAAGTAAAGGTGACGGACTTTGGCATCGCCCGCGCGACTACGTCCACGCAGACGATCAGCACGACCGTAATGGGTTCTGTCCACTATACATCACCTGAACAGGCCAGAGGCGGCGTTGTTGACCAGAAAAGTGATATCTACTCTATCGGTATCACGATGTATGAGATGATCACGGGACATGTTCCTTTTGACGGGGATACTACTGTGACGGTGGCGCTCAAGCATCTGCAGGAGGAGATCGAGTCCCCGGCAGTGGAAGTGCCGGATATCCCGTACAGCTTAGAGTGTATTATCATGAAGTGTACCCAGAAGAATCCGGGACTGCGCTACCATGACTGCGCATCGCTCATTCTGGATCTGAAACGTTCCCTTGTGGAGCCTGACGGAGACTTTGTCGTCCTCGGAGCGGCAGGGGCAGGGGATACGGACCGCACGATGGTTATGTCCACGGAAGAACTGGAACAGGTGCAGCGGCGCGGTTACGGACAGGACGATGACTATGATGATGATTATGATGACGATGGCTATGACGACGATGATGATTACGATGACGATGGGTATGACGACGATGACTACGACGAAAGGAGACATTCATCTGACCGCAGGGGCAAAAAGAATGATGTAAATTCTGATACGAAGCGGATCATGCGTATCCTGATGATCGTGGCAGGCGTGGTGATCGCCCTGCTTGTGCTTTTCCTCGTGGCGAACGCGGCAGGCTTCTTCAAGATGCCGGGACTGAGCGCGAACACGGAGGATGCGGTAGAGGTGCCGGATGTACGCGGCATGACTTATGAGGCGGCGCAGGCGGAATTAAATAAGCGTGAACTGGGGATAACGAAGGCGCAGGCGGAAGAGCCTTCCAATGAGTATGCAAAGGGCGAGGTAAAGAGTCAGGATCCCGGTGCAGGAGGGAAGGTCAAAAAGAATACAACCATTACCGTTGTGATCAGCAGCGGTGAAGAAGCGAAGAAAGTGCCGGTGCCGGATGTGCTGGGCAAAAGTGAATCGGAGGCAGAGGGTATTCTCCAGAGTGCGAATCTGAAGGTCACGCATGGAGAGGCGCAGTACAGCGACGACGTTGCCGCGGGAAATGTCATTTCTACTGATCCGCAGCCGGGAACGGAAGTGGATGAAGGAACAAATGTACAGATTGTTGTAAGCCTTGGAAAAGAAAAAGTGCAGGTGCCGAATCTGCTCGACAGAAGCCGGGAGGACGCGGACTCCGCGTTGGCGGCGGTTGGTCTGACAGGAAGTGTCAGCGAGGACTACAGCGATAAAGCTGCAGGAACCGTCATATCCCAAAGTCCGGACGCCGGCGGGGAAGTAGAGAAGGGGACGACGGTCAGCTATGTGGTGAGCCTCGGACCAAAGACGGAGTACGTGGAAGTGCCGGATGTGCGCGGGATGGATCGAAACGCAGCGGAGAAGAGACTGAGCGAAGAAGGTCTCACGCCGTCCTATCAGGGAGACTCAGGCTATAACAATACCTATGGAGCGGGTCAGGTATGCGAGATGTCCTATACCCCCGGTACAACAGTGGAAAAAGGGACGGAAGTGCAGTTCTGGACCAGCCTTGGGCCGGAGCCTGTAGATCAGGAGACTCCGCCGGAGGAAGGCGGGGAGAATGGCTCGGGTGACGGCGTACAGACGGTGCCGGAGGAATAACAGCAGCGTGATTTGCAGTCACAGGGAGCAGAAAGATTTTAAGAATGTATGGTAAAATTATAAAAGGAATTGCCGGATTCTACTACGTTCACGTAGTAGAATCCGGTGTTTATGAGTGTAAGGCAAAGGGAATTTTCCGCAAAGACGGGGTAAAGCCTCTTGTGGGGGATGGCGTAGAGATGGAAGTCACCCATGAAAAAGACATGGAAGGCAATATCATACGTATTCTTCCCAGAAAGAATGAGCTGATCCGCCCGGCAGTGGCAAATATCGATCAGGCTCTGGTCGTATTTGCCGTGACTAAGCCTCGGCCTCATTTTAACCTGCTGGACCGGTTCCTCGTGATGATGGAGAGCAGGCATATTCCTGTGGTACTCTGTTTTAATAAGACGGATATCGCGGAAGATCCTGAGATTGCTGAGCTAAAAGAAATCTATCGCGGATGCGGGTATCCGCTCTTGTTTACAAGTGCGAAAGAGGAGGAGAATATAGAAGAACTCAGGAGAGTGCTCAAGGGAAAGACAACCGCTGTGGCCGGGCCGTCCGGAGTGGGAAAATCTTCTCTTATCAATCTTCTCCAGTCGGAAGTGAAAATGGAAACCGGGAGCATCAGCTCCAAGATTGAAAGAGGAAAGCATACGACGCGTCATTCCGAACTGATCGTGCTGGGGGAGGATTCCTACATTATGGACACGCCGGGATTCAGTTCCTTATATGTAAATGAACTGGAGAAAGAAGATTTGAAATATTGCTTTCCTGAATTTTCACCGCTGGAGGGACAGTGCAGGTTTAACGGATGTGACCATATCCATGAGCCGGGATGCGCTGTAAAAGCGGCTGTGGAGGCGGGAGAAATACACAGGATGCGCTATGATGACTATGCAATGCTGTATGGCGAATTACAGGGAAGAAAGAGGTACTAGATGAGAAAAAATATTTTGGCTCCATCCATATTATCAGCGGATTTCAAAATTCTGGGAGAACAGCTAAAGCAGACGGAAGAGGCGGGAGCGCAGTACATTCATTTTGACGTCATGGACGGGGACTTTGTCCCCAGTATTTCTTTTGGGATGCCGGTGCTTGCGTCAGTGAAGGGAGCTACAGGGCAGACGCTTGACGTCCATCTCATGGTGACGGAGCCTGTGCGGTACGTGAAAGAATTTGCCGCCTGCGGAGCGGATATTATCACAGTGCACCTTGAGGCATGCGAAGATCTTGGAAAAACGCTTGACGCGGTTCATGCCTGCGGAGTAAAGGCGGGCGTCTCGATCAGGCCGGGAACTTCGGTGGAAGAGCTGATCCCATACCTTGAGCGGGCGGATATGTTCCTTATCATGAGCGTGGAGCCGGGGTTTGGCGGGCAGCCTTTTATGCCTGAGGCGCTGAAACGTATCAGCCGCGTAAGAGAACTGCTTGAAGAGCGGGGACTTGACAGGGACATCGAGGTGGACGGAGGCATCTATCACTCCAATGTGGCTGAGGTGCTGAGGGCAGGGGCCAATGTCATCGTGTCCGGCTCCGGCGTATACAAAGGGGATATCAGGAAAAACGTGGCGGAATTTATGGAGATATTGAAAAATTATGAGTAAGCGGACAGTGATCGTGAGCGGCGGGATGCTGGAAAAGGATTTCGTGCTCCCTATATTAAAAAGTGAAGATACAGAGTTTGTGATCGGCGTGGACAGCGGACTGAAATTCCTCTATGACAATGAGATCAAGCCGGACTATATCGTGGGGGATTTTGACAGCGCGCCGCGTTCCCTTGTCAGTTATTACCGAGAAGAGCTGAATGTGCCGATCCGGGAGTTTAATCCTGTGAAAGACGCGTCGGATACAGAGATCGCCCTGCGTCTCTGCCTCGGACTGAACCGGAAGGAAATATGGATACTTGGGGCCACGGGAAGCCGCATCGATCATCTGTGGGCCAATGTGCAGTGTCTCCAGATCGCGCTGGCCGCAGGCGCCCGGGCGCGTATTGTTGACAGCCACAATCAGATCAGGCTTCTTGATCAGGGGATCACTCTGAAACGGGAGGAAACATTCGGGAAATATTTTTCCCTTTTTCCGCTGGAGCTTCCGGTGGACGGCTTAAACATTACAGGGGCAAAGTACCCTTTGAAAGATCATTTCCTAAAGCCGGAGGACAGCCTGTGCGTGAGCAATGAATTCGCGGAGGATGAGGTGGAGATATCCTTTGCGTTCGGGAAAGTTATTTTGATGGAGACGAGAGATTAAAGGAGAAGGATAAAAGGATAAGGATTGGACATTCAATGCTGAGATAATGCTATCCCATTGCAAATGTATTGAATTTGCAGCGGGGTGGCATTATAATTGAAGAGGATAGATTTTGGTTTATTATGAGATTGGAGGCAGGGCAATGTCAAGTACGATACAGGTCAGAGTAGAAGATGAATTGAAAAGTAAGTCTGATGAATTGTTTAAGAAGCTGGGTACAGATACAACAACTGCGATCAGGATGTTTTTGACACAGTCTGTGATGAATAACGGGTTTCCCTTCGAAATTAAATTAAGCGGAGCATCGGCTGATCCATACGGGCCCTTAAGCGAAGACGAACTGATGCAGAAACTCCAGCATTCAAAAGAGCAGGCGGACCGGGGCAAATATAAAAGCGCGGACAATGTAATCTCAGATATAAGGGGTAAATATGGATTATAAAGTCGTTGTTACGGAAGATGCAGAAGAAGATCTTGAAAAATTTGTAAGGTATCTGCTTTTTGAGAAGAAGAACGAACAGGCTGCGAAGAATCTGCTAGAGGATTTTGACAGCACGGTACGTTCATTGACATTGGTGGCGGGAAGTCTGAAATATTGTGAAAATCCCAAATTGAAAAGAGAAGGATATAAAAGAATCAATTTTATGTCGCATAGATATTTTATGCTGTATCATATTGAGGGAACAACAGCCATTGTTGATAATATCTTTCATGAATTGCAGGACTATGAGAATAATCTGTATTGATAGTGTTGAACATTGATATACGTTGATATTTAGATTATTGTGACAGGAGAAAAGTTTTATTAAAAAACGATCTTGAGGAGGAATATTAATAAATGAAATTAGGAATCGTAGGTTTACCAAATGTAGGAAAAAGCACACTGTTTAATTCCCTGACAAAGGCAGGGGCAGAGTCGGCGAATTATCCGTTCTGCACGATCGACCCGAACGTGGGCGTGGTGACAGTGCCGGATAAGAGACTGGATGTTCTCGGTGAGATGTACCACACAAAGAAAATCATCCCGGCGGCCATCGAGTTCGTGGATATTGCAGGTCTTGTAAAGGGCGCGTCAAAAGGCGAGGGACTTGGCAACCAGTTTCTTGCAAATATCCGCGAGGTGGATGCTATCGTGCATGTGGTGAGATGCTTTGAGAACAGCAATATCGTGCATGTGGACGGAAGTATCGACCCGCTTCGTGATATTGACACAATTAATCTGGAGCTGATCTTCTCTGATCTGGAGATACTGGAGAGAAGGATAGCCAAGACGGTGAAACTGTCACGAAATGATAAGACTGCGGCAAAAGAACTGGAGCTTCTGAACCGCATTAAGGCGCATCTGGAGGACAACAAGATGGCAAAGAGCTTTGCCACGGACGATGAGGACGAGCAGGCATGGCTGGCCGGGTACAATCTGCTTACAGCCAAGCCGGTGATTTTCGCGGCAAATGTCTCAGAGGATGATCTTGCGGACGACGGCGCTTCCAACGAGGGCGTGAAGGCGGTGCGTGAGTACGCGTCACAGGAAGGCTGCGAAGTGTTTGTCGTATGTGCAGAAATCGAGGAAGAGATCGCGCAGCTTGACGATGATGAGAAGAAGATGTTCTTAGACGATTTAGGCTTGGAAGAGTCTGGTCTTGAAAAACTGATCAAGGCAAGCTATCACCTGCTCGGACTGATCAGCTACCTGACGGCGGGAGAACCCGAGGTGCGCGCATGGACGATCAAACGGGGCACAAAGGCTCCACAGGCGGCAGGAAAGATTCATACAGATTTTGAGAGAGGCTTTATCCGCGCAGAGGTGGTCAGCTACGACGACCTGATGGCGTGCGGCACCCATGCGGCGGCAAAAGAAAAAGGACTCGTCCGTCTGGAAGGAAAAGACTACGTCGTACAGGACGGCGACATCATGCTGTTCAGGTTCAACGTGTAGCAACAGTTCACCCATGCGCCACACAGGAGCGAAAAACATGCTTGCATGTTTTTGCGAGTGAGTGTACGCATGGGGTGAGCGCCAGAACATGAGCAAAACTGCGGCGGAAGGAGAAGCATATCATGCACTATGACATCAGTTTTCCGAATATTGGGATTTACCTAGACCATGTCGGGAAGAGCATCAATGTTCTCGGATTTGAAATTGCATATTACGGCATCATCATTGGGTGTGCCATCCTGATCGGATTTCTTATCGCCACATCGGAGGCAAAGTGTACGCGTCAGAATCCGGAGGATTATCTTGATATGGGGATCATCGGTGTGGTCGCGGGTATCGCGGGCGCAAGGATTTACTTTGTGGTCTTTTCGTGGGATCTGTATAAGGACAACCTTCTGGAGATCTTTAACACCCGCAACGGCGGGCTTGCCATCTACGGCGGCGTCATAGGCGCGGTGCTGGCAGTGTTTATCATGGCGCGGGTGAAGAAGCTCTCTCCCTTTGTGATACTGGACACCGTGGCAATGGCCATACTGAATGGACAGATGCTCGGGCGTTGGGGAAATTTTTTCAACAGAGAGGCGTTCGGAGAATATACAGACAGTCTTTTCGCCATGCGGTTGCCGCTGGACGCGGTGCGTTCAGGCGATGTGACAGAAGCAATGCGTGAGCATATAGAGACTATAGGCGGCGTTGACTACATCCAAGTGCACCCGACATTTTTGTATGAGTCCGTGTGGTGCGCGGTACTGCTCATTATTCTTGTCTTTTACAGAAAGAGGAAGAAATATGAAGGAGAGCTTTTCCTTCTGTATGTGTTCGGTTATGCGCTGGGGAGAGTGTGGATCGAGGGCCTGCGGACAGATCAGCTCCTTCTTCCGGGAATCGATTTTCCGGTATCCCAGCTTCTCGCCGGGGTTATCGTCATCGCGGCGGGCGGCGCACTGCTCTATCTGAGAAAACATCACAAAGGAATACCGATGATGAAGGGCAGTAAGGTGTACGAGCCCATGCCGGATAAGATAGAAGGGAAAAAGCGGCCGAAGAAAAAGGACAGGATATTTCATTTTAAGGATAAGTAAGAGGGGATGAGGGTATGCTGGCTCAGCCAGAAGACTGAACTGCAACAGGAAGGTTACAGGAAAATAGGAAAATGCCTCTTAAGACCTTGACTTCCATTTGCACACCGTGGTACAATACTACGGCGAATGGAAGTTAGGTCTTTTTTTTTATGCCTAAAAACCGATGGGGTCGCAGCCATCAGAGTAACACGCAGGTGAATATTAAAAAAGCGAGGTGGAAGTTGTGCGCACAAGAATTACACTGGAGTGTACGGAATGCAAAAACCGTAACTACAACATGACGAAGGACAAGAAAGCTCATCCGGACCGCATGGAGACTAAGAAGTACTGCAGATTCTGTAAATCACACACGCTGCATAAAGAGACAAAGTAGTCGTCGGAAGGAAGTGGCATTATGAGTGAGAACACAAAGACTCAGAAGAAGAGCTGGTTCAAAGGACTTCAGGCAGAGTTCAAGAAAGTCATTTGGCCGGACAAAAAGACACTTGCAAGACAGACCACGGCAGTTGTTGCCGTATCCGTGATCCTCGGAGCGCTGATCGCTGTCATCGACGCGATCCTTCAGTTCGGACTGGAATTACTGGTACGATAGCTAAGTGCAGCAGAAAGGTGATTTTATGTCAGAGGCAAAATGGTATGTAGTTCATACTTATTCGGGGTATGAAAACAAGGTGAAGGCGAACATTGATAAGACGATCGAGAACCGCCATCTGGAAGACCAGATTCTTGAAGTCCGTGTCCCCATGGAGGAAGTGACGGAACTTAAGAACGGTGTCCAGAAAGCCGTACAGCGCAAGATGTTCCCGGGTTATGTGATGATTCATATGATCATGAACGACGACACATGGTATGTTGTCAGAAATACCCGCGGAGTCACAGGGTTTGTAGGACCCGGTTCCAAGCCGGTGCCGCTGGAAGAGAGCGAGATGGCGAACCTCGGCATCAAGAGGGACAATGTCATCGTAAACTTCGGAGTGGGCGATATGGTTGTCGTTACGGGCGGCGCATGGGAAGGCACGGTGGGAGCCGTACAGAGCATGAACGAGCAGAAGAAGAGCCTGTCTATCAATGTTGAACTTTTTGGCCGGGAGACTCCGGTCGAGCTTAGTTTTTCAGAAGTGAAGAAAATGGATTAAAGATGAGTGGGAGGGGCGTGTCCCCGTAGGTACCACAAGGAGGTAATTGAAAATGGCAAAAAAAGTAGAAGGTTATATCAAATTACAGATTCCTGCCGGCAAGGCAACTCCGGCACCGCCGGTTGGTCCCGCGCTTGGACAGCACGGAGTAAACATCGTTGAGTTTACAAAGCAGTTCAACGCAAGGACGGCCGACCAAGGCGACCTGATCATTCCGGTTGTCATCACAGTATACAATGACAGAAGTTTCAGCTTCATCACAAAGACACCGCCGGCAGCAGTCCTGATCAAAAAGGCATGCAAGATCCAGTCAGGGTCAGGCGTACCGAACAAGAACAAGGTTGCGACGATCACAAAAGCTCAGCTTCAGGAGATCGCTGAAATGAAGATGCCGGATCTTAATGCGGCAAGCGTTGAAGCGGCGATGAGCATGGTAGCAGGAACATGCCGTTCCATGGGCGTAGTCGTAGAGGAATAGAGCACTTGGCGATGCACTGAACACTTAGCGAGGTGCTTCCGAGCCTAGTGCGAAAGCCGTTCCGTGAGATTAGCGAGACCACGCGGTTGGCGGGGGCTAGGTTAGCGAACGGAACTACCTTTTATAGAAGCGAAGCATATGTAAACAAGTGGGAGGGGCAAGATCCCGCAAACACCACAAGGAGGTTATTGTAAAATGAAACGAGGAAAGAAATATATCGAAGCTGCAAAACTGATCGAGAGAGGAAATCTCTACGACAAGGAAGAAGCAGTAGCATTAGTAAAAAAGGCAGCAACAGCAAAATTTGACGAGACGATTGAGGCTCACATCAGAACAGGATGTGACGGACGCCACGCTGACCAGCAGATCCGCGGCGCGGTTGTACTTCCGCACGGAACAGGTAAGAAGGTTCGTATCCTTGTATTTGCGAAAGATGCAAAGGCTGAGGAAGCAAAGGCGGCAGGCGCTGATTTCGTGGGCGGCGACGAGCTGATCCCGAAGATTCAGAACGAGGGATGGCTTGACTTTGACGTAGTTGTTGCTACACCGGATATGATGGGTGTTGTAGGACGTCTCGGACGTGTTCTCGGACCGAAGGGACTCATGCCGAACCCGAAGGCTGGAACAGTTACGATGGACGTGACAAAGGCGGTCAATGACATCAAAGCCGGTAAGATCGAGTACAGACTCGACAAGACAAACATTATCCACGTGCCGATCGGTAAAGCGTCCTTTACTGAGGAGCAGTTAGCGGACAACTTCCAGACGCTTATCGACGCGATCAATAAGGCAAGACCTGCAGCGGTTAAGGGACAGTTCCTTAAGAGTGTGACTCTTACATCTACAATGGGCCCGGGCGTGAAGGTCAATCCGATGAAGCTCGCGTAATTGACAGAGATATAGATTTATCAGAAGGGAAGGACATTTTTCGGATCAGTTATAAGGTTCGAAAAATGTCCTTTTTTGTTGTTTAAGGAACTAGAAAAATAGTGTTGATTGTAATAATAGATGAATCATAGGATGAATCCATAAATTGAAAAATGCTTGACAGCTAGAATATACTGTGCTAAACTATACCAGCAACTGCCGAAGACAGTAGGTGCTGTAAAGCGTAAGGACGACCCGCCTACCGAGGAAAGTTAGATTTATTACGCAAGTATGAATTTATAAACCTCTGTGTCTTTTGGCGCGGAGGTTTTTTGATACCATAGCAATATGGCAGGACTTTGGCAGTACACGCGAATAACATAAGGAGGTGTACCAGAAAGTGGCAAAAGTTGAATTAAAACAGCCGATCGTACAGGCGATCGCAGAAGAGATCAAAGACGCCCAGTCAGTTGTTCTTGTTGACTACCGCGGACTTACTGTTGCTCAGGATACAGAACTGCGCAAGCAGCTCAGAGAAGCGGGCATCATCTATAAGGTATACAAGAACACGATGATGAAGAGAGCTTTCGAGGGAACTGAGTTTGCAGGTCTTGACAACTGTCTGGAAGGACCGAGCGCTATCGCAATTTCCAAGGATGACGCGACAGCACCGGCAAGAATCCTGTGCAAGTTTGCCAAGGACGCTCAGGCGCTTGAGCTTAAGGGCGGTGTCGTAGAAGGAACAGTCTATGACGTTGCAGGGCTTACAGAGCTCTCCAAGATTCCGTCAAGAGAAGAGCTTCTTTCCAAACTTCTTGGAAGCATCCAGTCACCGATTACAAACTTTGCTCGTGTTATTAAGCAGATCGCAGAGCAGGGCGGTGAGGCGGCTCCTGTAGAGGCGGCAGCTGAGACAGCAGAAGCTCCGGCAGAGACACCGGAAGCAGAGGCGTAACAGCGGGGGAATCCCCACGAAAAATGACCATACAGGTCGAGTAATGATTTCAGAACAAAACAAGAAAATGGAGGATATGTAAAATGGCTAAGATGACAACAGCTGAAATGATCGAAGCGATCAAAGAGTTATCAGTATTAGAGTTAAACGAGCTTGTTAAGGCTTGTGAAGAAGAGTTCGGCGTATCTGCAGCAGCAGGCGTTGTAGTTGCAGCAGCAGGCGGAGAGGCTGCAGCAGCAGAGGAGAAAGATGAGTTTGATGTAGAGCTTGTATCTGCAGGTTCTTCTAAGGTTAAGGTTATCAAGGTTGTACGCGAGATCACAGGCCTTGGACTGAAAGAGGCGAAAGAGCTCGTAGACGGAGCGCCGAAGGTAGTTAAAGAGGGCGTTTCCAAGGCAGAGGCTGAGGAGATCAAGGCTAAGCTTGAGGCTGAGGGCGCTGAGGTAGCTATGAAATAATCACCTGATAAAGGTGTGCGGGCCGCAGAGGATGAGTTCTTCTGCGGCTCTTTGTTCCCCGTCCGCCCATACCAGCTCGAAGCAGAGCTTCCCGCTGGATGGCACAGCCATATGCAGCCTTGCTTCTGCCTCGGTTTATGCAGACAAGTCTGCACACCGACGACGGATCAAGCCTGCGCATGTCGGACGCTCATACCATAATCAGGGAAAAATGTCAAGAAAAATCGAAAGAATGTTGTTGACAATAAAAAGAGCCATGTGTTATAGTAAAAAATGCACTATTATGGAAAGCTATGCCATATTAGCGGACAGAAATTACTGTACACGGCTCTTTTCATATTATAGGGGTTCAGATCATCCGGCGGGATACACCAGTGTTTGAACAGTCTTACGGGTGATTGAAAATAAAACAGAGGAGTGAAAACGTCAATGGAGAAAAACAGGATCCGTCCCATTAAAACCGGAAAAAGCTTCCGCATGAGCTATTCTAGGCAGAAGGAAGTATTGGAGATGCCGAACCTCATTGAAGTTCAGAAGGATTCCTACCAGTGGTTTCTGGATGAAGGACTCAAAGAGGTGTTCGACGATATTTCCCCAATCGCTGATTACAGCGGCCATTTAAGTCTGGAATTTGTGGATTTCACGCTTTGCGAAGACGATGTGAAATACACGATCGACGAGTGCAAAGAGCGCGACGCGACTTATGCGGCACCCCTGAAAGTCAGGGTAAGGCTCCACAACAAGGAGACAGATGAGATCAACGAGCATGAGATCTTCATGGGAGACCTTCCGCTGATGACCAAGACAGGAACCTTCGTCATCAACGGGGCAGAACGTGTCATCGTCAGCCAGCTTGTGCGTTCCCCGGGTATCTATTACGGCATCGCCCATGATAAACTGGGTAAGAAACTCTATTCGGCGACCGTGATCCCGAACAGAGGCGCATGGCTTGAGTATGAGACAGACTCCAATGACGTTTTTTATGTGCGCGTGGACCGTACAAGAAAGGTGCCGATCACAGTGCTGATCCGTGCTCTGGGTATCGGTACGAACGCGGAGATCATAGATTTGTTCGGCGAGGAGCCTAAGATCCTCGCGAGCTTCGGGAAGGACACTGCTGAGAACTATCAGGAGGGTCTGTTAGAGCTGTATAAAAAGATCCGTCCGGGCGAGCCGCTGGCAGTGGACAGTGCGGAGAGCCTGATCAACAGTATGTTCTTTGATCCGAGACGTTACGATCTGGCGAAAGTAGGCCGTTATAAATTCAATAAGAAGCTGATGTTCAGAAACCGTGTGAGCGGACAGATCCTTGCTGAGGATGTGGTGAGTCCGCTGACAGGCGAAGTCGTGGCCGAAAAAGGGACAAAGCTTACCCGTGAACTGGCGGATACGATCCAGAACAGCGCTGTCCCGTTTATATGGGTAGAGGGAGAGGACGAGTCAAGAAACATCAAGATTCTTTCTAATATGATGGTAGATCTTCGGGCGGTCGTTGACATCGACCCGAAGGAAGTGGGCGTCACAGAGCAGGTATTTTATCCGGTGCTCGCAGGCATCATCGAGGAATCCGCAGGGGATATCGAAGAGATGAAGAGCATGATCCGCCGCGATATTCATGACCTGATTCCGAAGCACATTACGAAGGAAGATATTTTAGCTTCCATTAACTATAATATGCACCTTGAGTACGGCATGGGAAATGACGATGACATCGACCATCTGGGCAACCGCCGCATCCGCGCGGTAGGCGAGCTGCTCCAGAACCAGTACAGGATCGGTCTGTCCAGACTGGAGAGAGTCGTGCGCGAGCGTATGACGACACAGGATCAGGAGGGCATTTCTCCGCAGTCACTCATCAACATCAAGCCGGTGACGGCAGCGGTGAAGGAGTTCTTCGGTTCCTCACAGCTTTCACAGTTCATGGATCAGAACAACCCGCTTGGAGAGCTGACCCACAAGAGGCGTCTTTCCGCGCTCGGGCCGGGCGGTCTTTCCAGAGACCGTGCAGGATTCGAGGTCCGCGACGTACACTACTCTCACTACGGAAGAATGTGTCCGATCGAGACGCCCGAGGGTCCGAACATCGGTCTGATCAACTCCCTTGCGACATACGCAAGGATCAACCAGTACGGTTTTGTCGAGGCGCCGTACAGAAAGATCGACAAGACAGATCCGGAGAACCCGGTAGTCACAGAGGAAGTCGTATATATGACTGCCGATGAAGAGGATAACTACCATGTGGCACAGGCGAATACACCGCTTGACGGGGAAGGACACTTTATCCACAAGAATGTATCCGGTCGTTACCGCGAGGAGACACAGGAGTACGAGAGAAGCAAGTTCGATTACATGGACGTTTCTCCGAAGATGGTGTTCTCTGTCGCAACGGCGCTCATCCCGTTCCTTGAGAACGACGACGCGAACCGTGCCCTCATGGGTTCAAACATGCAGCGTCAGGCAGTGCCGCTGCTCACCACAGAGGCTCCGGTAGTCGGGACGGGTATGGAAGTGAAATCCGCTGTCGATTCCGGTGTGTGCGTGGTGGCAGAGCAGGGCGGCGAGGTTGAGAGTTCTACGTCAAAGGAGATCGTGATCCGCCACGAGGACGGCACGAAGGCGACCTACAAGCTGACCAAGTTCCAGCGAAGCAACCAGAGCAACTGCTACAACCAGAGACCGATTGTCAATAAAGGCGATATGGTAGAGGCAGGACAGGTCATCGCGGACGGCCCGTCTACATCCGGCGGCGAGATGGCGCTCGGAAAGAACCCGCTTATCGGTTTCATGACATGGGAGGGTTACAACTACGAGGACGCCGTACTTTTAAGCGAGCGCCTTGTTCAGGATGATGTTTACACTTCTGTCCACATCGAAGAGTATGAGGCAGAGGCAAGAGATACAAAGCTCGGACCTGAGGAGATCACAAGAGACATCCCGGGCGTGGGCGACGACGCGCTCAAAGATCTGGATGAGAGAGGTATCATCCGTATCGGAGCGGAAGTAAGGGCAGGAGATATCCTCGTCGGAAAAGTGACTCCAAAGGGAGAGACAGAGCTGACGGCAGAGGAAAGACTGCTCCGCGCGATCTTCGGCGAGAAGGCGCGCGAGGTAAGAGATACTTCCCTGAAAGTGCCGCACGGCGAGTATGGTATCGTCGTTGACGCGAAAGTATTCACAAGGGAGAACGGCGACGAGCTGTCTCCGGGCGTGAATCAGGCAGTGCGCATCTACATCGCGCAGAAGAGAAAAATCTCCGTGGGAGATAAGATGGCGGGACGTCACGGCAACAAGGGTGTCGTTTCCCGTGTGCTCCCGGTGGAGGATATGCCGTTCCTGCCGAACGGACGTCCGCTGGACATCGTGCTCAACCCGCTGGGTGTGCCGTCCCGTATGAATATCGGGCAGGTGCTTGAGATTCACTTAAGCCTCGCGGCGAAAGCGCTTGGATTCAACATTTCCACTCCGGTATTCGACGGTGCGAATGAGGTTGACATCATGGATACCCTTGATCTGGCGAATGACTATGTAAACCTTGAGTGGGAAGAGTTTGAGAAGAAGCACGGAGCAGAGCTGCTTCCGGAGGTGCTTGAGTATCTTTCGGAGAACAGAGAGCACAGGAAACTCTGGAAAGGTGTACCGCTCTCAAGAGACGGAAAAGTCCGCCTGCGCGACGGGCGTACCGGAGAGTTCTTCGACAGTCCGGTTACGATCGGACATATGCACTATCTGAAGCTCCACCATCTGGTAGACGACAAGATCCACGCTCGTTCTACCGGCCCGTACTCACTTGTCACACAGCAGCCGCTGGGCGGTAAGGCACAGTTCGGCGGACAGCGCTTCGGTGAGATGGAGGTGTGGGCGCTTGAGGCTTACGGCGCATCCTACACATTGCAGGAGATCCTGACAGTGAAATCCGATGATGTGGTAGGGCGTGTGAAGACCTACGAGGCGATCATCAAGGGAGAGAACATCCCGGAACCGGGTATTCCGGAATCCTTCAAGGTGCTTTTAAAAGAGCTCCAGTCACTGGCGCTGGATGTGCGTGTGCTGCGTGACGACAACACAGAGGTTGAGATCATGGAGAACGTGGATTACGGTGAGACAGACCTGCGCCATATCATCGAGGGAGACAGAAAATACCGCGACGAGAACGAGTCCTTTGGCGAGCATGGATTTACCGAGCAGGAGTTTGTAGGCGAAGAGCTTGAGGACGTGGAGCCGGAAGACGAAGAACCGGATGATGCTGATCTCGACGCCATTGAGTTCGACGAGTATTCCGATTATGATGAAGAATAACAGGAGGAGCCATATCTATGCCAAATAACAATGAACAACAATATCAACCGTTAACATTTGATGCGATCAGGATCGGTCTGGCTTCACCTGAAAAAATCATGGAGTGGTCCAGAGGCGAGGTCACAAAGCCGGAGACGATCAACTACAGGACATTAAAGCCGGAAAAAGACGGTCTGTTCTGCGAGAAGATCTTCGGGCCGAGCAAGGACTGGGAGTGTCACTGCGGAAAATACAAGAAGATCCGCTATAAAGGCGTTGTCTGCGACCGGTGTGGAGTAGAGGTCACAAAGGCGAGTGTGCGCCGTGAGCGTATGGGGCATATCGCCCTTGCGGCTCCGGTATCCCATATCTGGTATTTCAAGGGGATTCCCAGCCGTATGGGACTGATCCTTGATATCTCTCCGAGAACACTGGAGAGGGTACTGTACTTTGCATCCTATATCGTGTTGGACAAAGGGGAGACAGACCTGCAGAACAGGCAGATCCTCTCTGAGGCAGAGTATCAGGAGCAGAGAGAGAAATGGGGCAGCGGCTCCTTCCGCGTAGGAATGGGTGCTGAGGCTATTAAAGAACTCCTTGAGAGCATTGACCTTGAGAAAGAGTATGCAGAGCTTCAGGCTTCACTTGAAAATGCGACAGGACAGAAGCGGGCAAGGATTGTGAAGCGTCTGGAAGTGGTGGAGGCGTTCCGCGAGTCCGGCAACCGTCCGGAGTGGATGATCCTCTCCGCGATCCCGGTGATCCCGCCGGATCTCCGTCCGATGGTACAGCTCGACGGCGGACGTTTCGCGACGTCTGACTTAAACGACCTGTACAGAAGGATCATCAACAGAAATAACCGTCTCAAGAGACTGTTAGAGCTGGGCGCGCCGGATATCATCGTGCGCAATGAGAAGCGTATGCTTCAGGAGGCAGTAGATGCCCTGATCGACAACGGACGCCGCGGACGTCCGGTCACAGGGCCGGGTAACCGTGCGCTTAAGTCCCTGTCTGACATGCTTAAGGGTAAGTCGGGACGCTTCCGTCAGAACCTGCTCGGAAAGCGTGTTGACTACTCAGGACGTTCCGTTATCGTCGTGGGACCGGAGCTTAAGATCTATCAGTGCGGTCTTCCGAAGGAGATGGCGATCGAGCTGTTCAAACCGTTCGTTATGAAAGAACTCGTGGCAAACGGAACAGCACACAATATAAAGAACGCGAAGAAGATGGTCGAGAGACTCCAGCCGGAGGTATGGGATGTGCTCGAGGAAGTGATCAAAGAGCATCCGGTTATGTTAAACCGTGCCCCCACGCTCCACAGACTGGGTATTCAGGCGTTTGAGCCGATTCTTGTTGAAGGTAAGGCGATCAAGCTGCATCCCCTCGTGTGTACGGCGTACAACGCGGATTTCGACGGAGACCAGATGGCGGTTCATGTGCCGCTGTCACAGGAGGCACAGGCTGAGTGCCGCTTCCTGCTCCTCTCACCGAACAACCTGCTGAAACCGTCCGACGGCGGTCCGGTGGCTGTTCCTTCACAGGATATGGTCCTCGGTATCTATTACCTGACACAGCTCCGTCCGGGGGCAAAGGGCGAGGGTATGTTCTTCAAGAGCGTGAGCGAGGCGATCCTTGCATACGAGAACGGATATATTACTCTCCATTCCCAGATCAAAGTGCGTGTGTCAAAGACAATGCCGGACGGCACAAAGAAGAGCGGCGTGATCGACGCCACACTGGGACGTCTCTTATTTAACGAGATCATCCCGCAGGATCTTGGCTTTGTGGACAGAGAAGTGGAAGGAAACGAACTTCTTCTCGAAGTGGATTTCCATGTAGGAAAGAAGCAGTTAAAGCAGATCCTTGAGAAGGTCATCAACACACACGGCGCGACACAGACTGCGGAGGTGCTCGATGATGTAAAATCCATCGGATACAAGTTTTCCACAAGGGCAGCTATGACGGTATCCATCTCGGATATGACCGTGCCGCCGGAGAAGCCGCAGATGATTGAGGAAGCGCAGAACACGGTGGACCGCATCACAAAGAACTACAAGCGCGGTCTCATCACAGAGGAAGAGCGTTATAAAGAAGTCGTAGAGACATGGAAAGCGACCGACGACAAGCTGACGGACGCGCTGCTTACCGGTCTTGACAAATACAACAATATCTTCATGATGGCGGACTCAGGAGCCCGTGGTTCTGACAAGCAGATCAAACAGCTTGCGGGTATGCGCGGACTTATGGCGGACACGACCGGACGTACTATCGAGCTTCCGATCAAGTCCAACTTCCGTGAAGGTCTGGACGTACTGGAATACTTCATGTCCGCCCACGGAGCGCGTAAAGGTCTGTCCGATACGGCGCTTCGTACAGCCGATTCCGGATACCTGACAAGACGTCTTGTCGATGTATCTCAGGAGCTGATCATCCATGATGCCGACTGTGTAGAGCCGGGTCAGGAGATCCCGGGTATGTATGTGCATGCGTTCGTGGATGGAAACGAAGAGATCGAGAGCCTTCAGGAGCGTATCACAGGACGCTTCTCCTGCGAGGATATCAAGGATAAAGACGGCAAGGTGCTCGTGAAAGCAAACCATATGATCACACCGCACCGCGCGGAGCGCGTGATGAAGAAGGGTGTAGATGAGAATGGAAATCCGCTTGAGAAAGTGAAGATCCGTACCATTCTCACGTGTAAGTGCAAGAACGGCGTGTGCGCGAAGTGCTACGGAGCGAACATGGCCACAGGCGAGGCAGTACAGGTCGGTGAGGCAGTCGGTATCGTGGCGGCACAGTCCATCGGTGAGCCGGGTACACAGCTTACCATGCGTACCTTCCATACAGGCGGTGTTGCCGGAGACGACATCACACAGGGTCTTCCCCGTGTCGAGGAGCTCTTCGAGGCAAGAAAGCCGAAGGGTCTTGCGATCATCACGGAGTTTGCCGGAAAAGCGACCATCTCCGATACGAAGAAGAAGAGAGAGGTTATTGTTACAAACGACGAGACAGGCGAATCCAAGGCGTACCTCATTCCTTACGGTTCCCGCATCAAGGTGCAGGACGGAGCAGTGCTTGAGGCAGGCGACGAACTCACAGAAGGTAGCGTAAACCCGCACGATATCCTGAAAATCAAAGGTCTTCGCGCCGTACAGGACTATATGCTGCAGGAGGTACAGCGCGTATACCGTCTGCAGGGTGTTGATATCAACGATAAGCATATCGAGGTTATTGTCCGCCAGATGCTGAAAAAAGTCCGCATTGAGGAGAAGGGTGACACAGACTTCCTTCCGGGAACAATGGCAGACGTCCTGTTGTTCAATGAGGTCAACGAGCGGATGGAAGCAGAGGGCAAAGAGCCGGCAACAGGCGAGCAGATTATGCTTGGTATCACAAAGGCTTCGCTTGCCACAGATTCCTTCCTCTCAGCAGCCTCCTTCCAAGAGACGACCAAGGTACTGACCGAGGCGGCAATCAAGGGCAAGGTAGACCACCTTGTAGGCCTCAAGGAGAACGTCATCATCGGTAAACATATCCCGGCTGGTACGGGTATGAAGAAATACCGCGACGTATCGCTCAACACAGATCTTCATTTCAACGAAGAGATTGAGCTGAGTATGGATGATGAGATCGAGCTGTCCGAGGAAATGCCGGAGGAGACAGATCTCCCGGCGGAGGAGAACGCAGAAGCAGAGGAAGAGCCTGTACTTGCAGGCGATGAAGCTGCGGAAGAGTAAGCCGGACGAAAGACTCATTTCCCCAAAAGAGTAAATGAATAGCGGCAAGAATAAAGAAAATCCCGGACTGCGTAATGTAGTCCGGGATTTTTGGCAGGATTCTTTTTTAGTTACTTAAAAAGGGATGTTCCGAAACGCGCTTTCCGGTAAATCTTCTGGATGATCGTTGCCGGAAGGCTGATCACGATGTAAAGTGTTGAGAAGATACCTACGGAACCTCCGATAATCATAAGCAGAATAAGACCAATATTCATAATGCTGCACACTCCTTTTTATACTGAATACAAGGTTCATTTTATAACAGATGAGTGTGCGGGGGAATAAAGCGGAAAAGTCCTTAGCAGATTCTTAACGAGAGGTTATTCTTCCTCATCCTCCACCATTCGGTATCCTACGCCGACTTCTGTAAAGATATATTTTGGCTGTGCCGGATCTTCCTCGATCTTTCGCCGGATATTTGCCATATTGACACGAAGGATCTTATTGTCACTGTCCGCGTAGGGACCCCATACATTTGACAGGATGGAAGCGTAAGTGATTACTTTCCCTGAATTCTGCGCAAGATAGGCGACGATCTTGTATTCAATAGGCGTCAGATGAATGACGTCGCCCTTAATGGTCAGCAGACGTTTGGAAAAATCCAGTATCATCTCCCCATGGCGGTACGGACGGATGTACAGGGCGCTGTCCGTGCGCAGGCGGTTGCTGTGGCGCAGGGAGGCGCGTATCCGTGCCAGAAGCTCGGAAGTGCCGAAAGGCTTGGTGATGTAGTCGTCCGCGCCCAGATCAAGAGAGGATACTTTCTCGCGTTCTGCGGTGCGGGCGGAGATCACGATAATGGGCGTGCTCGTCCATGTGCGCACCTCATGAATAATCCTGCCGCCGTCCATGTCGGGCAGGCCCAGATCCAGAAGGATGATGTCCGGGCACTGGGAGCGGATGATCTCCAGTCCTTGTGTGCCCGTATCCGCGCAGAGCACACGGTATTCGTGCCTTTTTAACACTTTTCCCATAAAAGTCTGTATGTTCTTTTCATCTTCAATAATAAGTACGGTGAATTTAGGCATTGGAAGTATTCTCCTTTTCTTTCGGAAGTGTGAAAGTAAATTCTGCCCCATTCCGGTGGTTGGAAGCTGTGATCTGTCCCCCATGGGCCTGAATGATTGTCTTGCAGATGGAAAGACCGATTCCGATTCCTTTACGTCCGTCTGAGTTCTCTGTCGCGGCCTGCTGTCCCTCGAAGATATAGGGGAGCCGGGACTCTTCTATACCTCTGCCGTGATCGCGGACTGAGAAGGTGATACGTTTCTCTTCCTCTTGGATGACAAGATCAATGGGATCAGGACTTCCGGAGTGGATAAAGGCGTTTTCCAGAAGATTGATAAGAACCTGCTCGATCAGTGTGGGATCCATGGACAGCATGAGGAAATCATTCGGCATATTCACCCGGATACGGATGTCAGGAAGGCGTTTTCTGAGCCGCTGAATCGCCTCGGAAACAACTTCCTCCACGACCTCAGGAGATTTTTTGACTTTATCCGTGGAATCATTGTTGATGCGGGTGACTGTGAGCAAATTCTCCACCATGTTGAGCAGCCACTGAGAATCGTCCTTGATATTGGAAAGGAGTTCCATGCGCTCGGCATCGGAAAGCTCCGGGTAATTTTCCAGATAAGAGGAAGCGGAACCAATGATGCTGGTCAAGGGAGTTCTCAGATCATGGGACACGGCGCGCAGCAGGTTGGCCCGCAGCTTTTCCCTGTCTGCCTCTGCAAGGGCCTTCTCGCGGTCTGCGATGGCCTGCCGCTGTCTTTTCAGGGCAGTGGTAGTGGCGCTGGTAATGACAGAGATGGCGAGCATACCGATGAAAGTGACCGGGTAGCCGTCAAGGGAAAAGTTGAATTTAAAATACGGGTAGCTAAAGAAATAATTCACCGCGAACATACAGAACAGCGCGGCGGCGATGCCATAGACATAGCCTGAGGTGCGCAGCGCGGTCAGGATCAGGGCAAGCGTGTAGATAACGGCAGTGTTCGCCACGTTCTTGTTGCCGAACTGAAAGAAGCAGAAGGAAACCGCAGTGGCGGCAAGCAGCATAAATATAGTAAATGCAGTGTCGTAGAAAAATGTTTTCTTCATAAGCCTTCCTCATAAGCAGTTGTAAAACAATTTAGGAGAGCCGTTAAATGGGCTCTCCGTTTTTATATTTCTGAATAATGTGCTGGATTCTCTCGTTCGGGTTTAAGAACGTGCTGATCGAGCCGTCATGATTCAGTGTGTCTACAATGAGTGCGATGTATTTGCTCATGTCGCAGTTGATATAGTACGGTCTGGACAGAAGCTCCGGTGTCTGGTAGATCAGATTGGTCGTGAGGATACCGTGGAGAATCCCTTCGTTGTACGCTTTGTCAAACTTTTCCATGCCGTTTGTAAACAGGCCGAAGGTAGCGGCGGCAAAGATCCGTTTTGCCTTCCGGCGCTTTAACTCAGTGGCGACGTCGATGATACTGTCGCCGGAGGAAATCATGTCGTCGATAATAATGACATCTTTCCCCTCTACGGAGCTTCCGAGGAACTCATGAGCTACGATCGGGTTGCGGCCGTTTACAATCCTTGTATAGTCGCGGCGCTTGTAGAACATCCCCATGTCAAGGCCCAGTACATTGGCAAGGTAGACGGCACGGTTTGTACCGCCCTCATCCGGACTGATGGCCATCATGTGTTCACTGTCGATCTGCAGATCCTTCACAGTGCGAAGAAGTCCCTTGACAAACTGATAGGTCGGGGACACTGTCTCAAAACCGCTTAAGGGAATCGCGTTCTGTACCCGGGGGTCATGCGCGTCAAAGGTGATAATATTGTCAACACCCATGCGTACCAGTTCTTGGAGCGCCAGCGCGCAGTCTAAAGACTCGCGGGAATTCCGCTTGTGCTGCCTGCTCTCATAGAGGAAAGGCATAATGACATTGATACGGCGTCCCTTTCCGCCGATGGCGGCGATGATCCTCTTAAGGTTCTGGAAATGATCGTCCGGGGACATATGGTTAATCCTTCCGGTAAGAGAGTAGGTCACGCTGTAATTGCACACATCTACCATCAGGTACAGGTCTTTTCCGCGCACGGATTCCCCGAGGATTCCTTTTGCCTCTCCGGAGCCGAAGCGGGGTACGCGTGCTTTGATGAGATAAGTGTCCTTTTCGTATCCCGGGAAAGCAATGTCGTCCCTGTACTCATTGTTGGCTTCATGGCGCCATCTGACAAGATATTCATCCACTTTCCGCCCCAGCTCTTCGCAGCCTTCCAAAGCTACAAGGCCAAGGCTCCCGACCGGTATGTTCTCCAGAATCCGTTCTGTTCGACGTATCATTTACGTTCCTCCCTGTGTTCTATCTTTTTCTTGATTCGTATATCATCACCGATGATCTTCAACATCGTATAGCTGCTGGTGATTCTGGAAAATGAGCGCTCTGTATAGAGATTGGCGATCGAATCCAGAGACAGGTTCGTTGAGATAATCGTTGATTTCTTATGTATGAGCCGTTCGTTAATACAGGTGAAAAATTGTGATGTAATGAAGGCGTTCGTGTATTCGCTCCCAAGATCATCGATAATCAGGAGATCGCAGTTGAAGATATAATCACTTATGTTCTGCGCATCCGCATCACTGCGGTCAAATTTCGACTGCGACAGTGTGACAAAGAGCTGTGGAGCGGAGAGATATAGCACAGAATACTCCCGGTTCATGATCTCCTTTGCTATGCAGACGGAGAGAAACGTCTTTCCCACCCCTACATCGCCATAGAGAAAAAGGTTCCGGAATTCCTCTCCAAAGGTGTCGATAAAATCGTGGCAGCGCTTAAGCGTCTCCTCCATCATCGCGCGGGCGGAGCGCCCGGTTTTTTTATCATAATGTGAAGCTGAATAAAAATCAAGGCTGAAATTGTCAAAAGAAGCCTCTGTTGGAAATTCTTTAATATTGGACTGTTCATATAAGAGCCGGATAACAGCCTGTTTGAAGCAGTGGCATTTCTCATTGCCGATATATCCCGTATCCTTACAGTCCGGACATTCATAGACCGGCTTTAGGTAATCAGCGGGGAAGCCTGACGAAACGAGCAGATTCTTTTTGCTGCTGCGCAGAATCTCCAGTTCTTCCTTCAAGGAGTCCAGCGCCCGGCTGTCGCCCCCCAGCAGTTTCTTGCCATACTGAACGGAGAGGATGGATATGGATTCATCCAGCGATTTGAATTCAGGGAGCTTTTTATATACTTCTTCATAGCGGGCGGTCTGGATGTCGCGGCTTTTGAGCTGCTTCTTTTCATATTCCCGCATGATTGTGTAGTATTGTGCATTTTTGAGTGCCATTGACATACTCCTTCTAATTGCTGTTCAGTAACTGCTCTTCCAGAGAGTCCATATCATAGCTGCGCCGCTCAAAGTTGTTCAGATTTCTTGTGACGGCTTTTGTCCGTGCAGAGGATCTTCCTAAAGCGCGCTCTTTCTGGTATTCCTCATCGAGCGTCTCGATGTCCTTCAGATGGCGGATGCCCTTGCCATGCCATTTTGTAAGGATGGAATCCGCGTACTCAAAGCTTGGCTGGTGAGTGGCGGTGATTGTGCGCCGGCAGGCCTCCGCTATAATATCAGAGGAAAATGCGTAATCTTCGTTCCATTTGCGGATATATGTAAGCTCCGATGCCGCCGGGGCACGGTTTTTGATGCCAAACGCGTTCAGCACGGTGTAGCAGTTCTTATTATAAAGAGCAGACTGTTCCTTTGCCTGAGCCACCGTTACAATCCCCTCGTCTGTCCACGAGAAGGCAACCTTGCGGATGTAGTGCATACTCTTATGTCCGTTCTCCACACAGGACTCGATCAGATACTCGATCAGATCCGCAGACATATGGAGCGTATCATAAAAATATGTGATCGTCTCCATATCGGAGTGGGTCAGGGTTTTGCCGAGATACTGCTCGGCAATGAACAGAAGAGACTTGATCTCCTTCTGGGCGCGCAGCGTGTCAATGGAGACAGCTTTCCCTGTCCGAACAGAAGAGACGGCTTGTCTGTGTGCAGGTGTGCCCTGCGCAGGCTCTGGGGCCGTGCCGTTGTGCTCTGGGACGGACTGGTCCGATACATTTTGCGCAGGCTCTGCTGCAGCAGGCGCGGAGATGCTTTCCGAGCTGCGCAGAAGCGCGGTCTTCTGCAGCTCAAGCGCGGTGATCCTGCCCTCGCTGTCATGCTCCATACGCAGAAGTCCCTTCTTCTCCCAGTAGCGGAAAGCACGGAGAATATCCTTCTCTGTGTTGTTCAGGCAGTCTGCGATCGTCGTGAGCGTCAGGGACGAACACGGGTCGTCGAGGTGACGCAGAAGAAACAGATATACCTTCACAAACTCGCCGTTGGCGTCAATCATATAGTTGTCAATAAAATCATTCGGAAGCAGCGTCGCGTTTGTCTGAAATTTATTTTTTAGAGTCAATGTCTTCATAGCTATCCTGTCCCACCTTCTCTAGTTGTATTCTGTGAAGTGTACAACTAATATATCATTTTCTCTCCCGGTTAAAAAGTATTTTTTCGTGGGTAACTCCGGGTTTTTTGTAGATAACTCTGTGTAGAACATGTGGATAACTCCCGCAGGCCTTGTGTTTTCTGGCGTTGCGGTAATCAGCTCCGGCCGGGCGGCAAGGGTCTATCCGAGCAGGTCTTCCCCGATATTCACGACATCGCCCGCGCCCATGGTGATGAGCAGGTCGCCGGGGCGGCAGTTCTTCTTTAAGAACGCCTCGATCTGTTCAAAGCTCGGGAAATAATGAGTGTCCGTTCCCAGCTTCGCTGTCTCCTCTGCCAGATCTTTCGAGGAGATCCCCAGAGTGTCTGTCTCACGCGCCGCGTAAATGTCGGCAAGCACGAGATGGTCGGTGTGTGAGAGCGCCTCGGCAAACTCCCGGAAGAATGCCTTTGTGCGGGTATAAGTATGGGGTTGGAAAACACACCACACCGCGTTGTGCGGCGAATGCTGCGCTGCTTTTAGCGTGGCTTCGATCTCTGTCGGATGGTGGGCGTAATCGTCCACAATGGTAACGCCGTTCCATTCGCCTTTGTACTCAAAGCGGCGGTCCGTACCTGTAAAAGAGAGAAGTCCTTTCTTCGTGACGTCCATGGGGATGCCGAGCAGATCCGCCACAGCGATGGCCGACAGTGCGTTGGATACGTTATGATCCCCGGTGACAGAGAGAACGATGTGGTCTGCATATTCCCCGCGGCGGGACAGATCAAAGGAGACATGTCCCTTATCATCATAGGAAATGCCGGACGCGCTGTAATCATAATCCGCCCCCGGGCCGTAGGTGACGACCTTGCAGGGAAGTCCCTCGTAGATCTCGCGGTGGTCCGTGATCTCGCCGTTGATCACCAGAGTGCCGTCCTCAGGAAGAAGAGCAGTAAACTGGCGGAAAGAATGACGGATATCCTCCAGATCCTTAAAGAAGTCCAGATGGTCTTCCTCTATATTTAAAATAACACTGATCTTCGGGAAGAAGTTCAGGAAACTGTTCGTGTATTCGCAGGCCTCTGTGATGAAGGTGCCAGAGCTTCCCACGCGGATATTACCGCCAATCGCTTTGAGGATGCCGCCCACGGAAATGGTCGGGTCTAAGTCCGCCTCCAGAAGGATGTGTGAGATCATGGAAGTGGTCGTCGTCTTGCCGTGGGTTCCGGATACGGCGATCGGTGTGTCATAGTTTTTCATAAGCTGCCCCAAAAGCTCTGCCCGTGTCAGCATGGGGATCTTCTGCGCAACTGCCTCGATCAGCTCGGGGTTGCTGCGGCCGATAGCGGCAGTGTATACAACGCACCCGATACCGGGGGTGATATTCCCGGCGTTTTGTCCATACATAATGTGTGCGCCTTCAGATTCCAGTTTTTTTGTCAGCGGGGACTCCTTTGTGTCAGAGCCTGATACAGTAAAGCCTTCCCTGAGAAGGATCTCTGCCAGTCCGCTCATGCTGATGCCGCCGATGCCGATGAAATGAATGTGGATCGGGTGTTCAAAATCGATTTTATACATATGAATGCCTCTTCCCTTTTCTTAATTTTCAGTAATAAATTGCAATTGCCTACTATATTATACTATATATGATAAAAAATAAAAGAAGTTCTTTTTGTGGGAAATTAACAAAAAGTGAACAAATTGTAAAAAAAAATTGTAAAAAATTATTGGCTAAAGATAAATCTATGGTATAATGATAACATCTAACTAGAAATGAGGTGACGCAATGTTCAAAAAGGAAATGATCGCCATGCTGCTGGCGGGAGGACAAGGCAGCAGGCTCGGTGTTCTTACGGCGAAAGTCGCCAAACCTGCGGTTGCTTTTGGAGGTAAGTACCGGATTATCGATTTTCCGCTGAGTAACTGTATTAACTCAGGTATTGATACAGTGGGCGTGTTGACGCAGTATCAGCCGTTACGTCTGAACACGCATATCGGGATTGGGATTCCGTGGGATCTGGACAGAAACGTCGGTGGGGTATCTATCCTGCCGCCCTATGAGAAGAGCTCGAACAGCGAGTGGTATACAGGGACGGCAAATGCGATCTATCAGAATCTGAATTATATGGAAACATACAATCCGGACTACGTTCTGATCCTTTCCGGAGACCATATTTACAAGATGGATTATGAAGTGATGCTTGATTTCCACAAGGCAAACAATGCGGACGTGACCATCGCGGCCATGCCGGTGCCCATCGAGGAGGCCAGCCGTTTCGGTATTGTGGTGACAGACGGGGACAGCAGGATCAGGGAGTTTGAGGAGAAGCCGGAGAAGCCGAGCAGTAATCTGGCGTCAATGGGTATCTATATCTTTAGCTGGCCGGTGCTCAGGGAAGCGCTGATTAAGCTGAAAGACCAGCCGAACTGCGATTTCGGAAAGCATATCATTCCCTACTGCCACGGCAAAGGGGACAGGCTGTTCGCCTATGAGTACAATGGGTACTGGAAGGATGTAGGAACGCTCAGCTCCTACTGGGAAGCGAACATGGAGCTGATCGATATTATCCCGGAGTTCAACCTGTACGAGGAGTTCTGGAAGATCTATACGAACAGCGCGAGTCTTCCGCCCCAGTACATCTCCGAGGAGGCAGTGGTCGACCGCTGTATCATCAGCAACGGCTCTGAGATTTACGGTGAAGTGCACAGTTCCGTGTTAGGCGGGGGCGTTTCAATAGGCAAGGGCAGCGTGGTGCGCGATTCGATTATTATGCAGGGAGTGAAGATCGGCGAGAACTGCGTGGTCGAGAAAGCGATCATCGCGGAGGATACGGAGATTGGAGATAATGTTGTCATCGGTGTCGGGGCCGAGGTGGAGAACAAGACCAAGCCGAATATATACAGCGGTGGTCTGGCCACTATCGGAGAGAATTCCGTGATCCCGCCGAATGTACAGATCGGAAAGAATACCGCGATCAGCGGCGTGACGATCCCCGAGGATTATCGTGACGGTGTGCTCGAGAGCGGCGAGACATTGATAAAGGCAGGTGACAGGATATGAGAGCAGTAGGTATTATCTTGGCAGGCGGTAACAACAGGAAGATGCACGAGCTGACGGCAAAGCGCGCTGTGGCGGCAATGCCGATCGCCGGGAGTTACCGGGCGATCGACTTCGCGCTCAGTAATATGACGAATTCTCATATTCAGAAGGTTGCCGTGCTGACCCAGTATAACGCAAGGTCGCTGAACGAGCATCTGAACTCATCCAAATGGTGGGACTTCGGACGCAAACAGGGAGGACTGTATGTATTCACCCCCACGATCACGGCAGATAACGGCTACTGGTACAGGGGAACCGCTGACGCGATTTATCAAAATCTCGACTTTTTGAGAAAGTGCCATGAGCCGTATGTGATCATCACATCGGGCGACGCGGTGTACAAGCTGGACTACAATGATGTGCTTGCATATCATATCGAAAAGAAAGCGGACATCACTGTAGTGTGCAAGGAGCTGGAGCCGGAGGATGACGCGACCCGCTTCGGCACGATCCGCATGAATGAGAATTCCCGCATCGAAGAGTTTGAGGAGAAACCCATGGTGGCACACTCCCAGACAATATCCACGGGAATCTACGTGATCCGCAGGAGACTGCTTATCGATCTCGTAGAGCACTGCGCGGAGGAAGAGAGACACGATTTTGTAACCGATATCCTCATCAGGTACAAGAACCTGAAAAAGATATATGGCTATAAAATAAACAGCTACTGGAACAACATATCAACGGTAGACGCATATTATCAGACAAACATGGATTTCCTGAAACCGGAAGTGCGCAATTACTTCTTCCGGGAGATGCCGGCAGTATTTTCCAAGGTGAGCGACCAGCCGCCCGCAAAATACAATCCGGGCGCAGTCGTTAAGAACAGTCTGGTGGGAAGCGGAAGTATTATCAATGGCATGGTTGAGAATTCCGTGATCTTCAAGAAGGTTTTTGTTGGAAATAACTGTGTGATCAAGAATTCCATTATCTTGAATGATGTATACCTTGGCGACAACACGTACATTGAGAACTGTATTGTCGAGAGCCGTGACACAATCAGGGCGAACACAAGGCATGTCGGGGAAAATGGTGTCAAAGTAGTAGTTGAAAAGAACGAAAGATACGCATTATGATCCTGTGAGGAAAACAGGAAAGAGGCAAGGTCGTGAGGGCGGGACGCCGGTATGTCGGACCCGGAGATAATGCGGCAGAGAAAGGAGACCTGAGAATATGCAGATCACAGATGTACGCGTACGCAAAGTTGCGAAAGAAGGGAAGTTAAAAGCAGTCGTATCTATTACCATCGACGAGGAATTCGTTGTCCATGATATCAAGGTGATAGAGGGTGAGAAAGGATTGTTCATCGCGATGCCGAGCAAAAAATCAATGGACGGCGAGTATCGCGATATCGCACATCCGATCAATTCAGGGACAAGAGAGAGGATCCAGTCTACGATCCTTGAGAGATATGAGCAGTCCCTTGAAGAAGAGGATGAGACGGCGGCGGAAGAGGCATAAGCCGGGTTTCAGAAAAGATAGGTTTCCAAAGTGCGGGACGAGGATGTCTTGCGTGATATAAAGATATTGTGGTAAACTGACAGCGTCAGTGTAGGGCGGATATCTCCTGCGTACACTGGCGCTGATGTATTTATAGGAATGATTCTCTGCCGGTGAAAGTATCTGCGGCGGGGCACGGATAAAACAGGAGGAACGGATGAACCATTTATTACTTCTTGCAGCCATTGTACTCATACTTTGCATCCTGATGAACAGGATCGCCGCGAAGCTCCCCATACCTTCGCTTCTTATGTTCATCGCTCTGGGAATGTGCTTCGGGGAAAATGGTTTCCTGAGGATTCCTTTTAATGACTATGAGATGTCCGAGGCGGTCTGCTCGATCAGCCTGATCTTTGTCATGTTCTACGGCGGATTCGGCACGAATTTAAAAACGGCCCGTCCTGTCATGGCAAGATCCTTCCTGCTCTCAACGGCAGGTGTTGTCGTGACCGCCCTTCTGACCGGAGGCGCGGCGCATTACCTCCTCGGTCTTGGCTGGCAGGAGGGACTTCTCATCGGAGCTGTCATCGCTTCCACGGACGCTGCTTCCGTGTTCAATGTGCTGCGGTCGAAAAAGCTGTCCCTGAAAAACCACACGGACTCCATGCTGGAGCTGGAGTCAGGCTCCAATGACCCTATCTCCTACATGCTGACCATCCTCATGATATCCCTTATATCCGGTGAGGAGATCTTTGTACCGGCCATGCTGGCGAAGCAGATTATATTTGGCATCGTGTGCGGACTGCTTATCGGAAAGGCGGCGGTCTATATCATGGATAATATTGATTTCCGCATGAAACAGGGAAGGACAGTGTTCGTGTTTGCCATTGTAATCGCGGGGTATGCCTTGGCGTCGCTCATCGGCGGCAACGGATATCTGAGTGTGTATCTGTGCGGGATTTTCATGGGAAATGGCTTTATCGAGGACAAAAAAGACATGGTGCGCTTCTTCGACATTGTGACAGAGATTGCCCAGATGGTCATCTTCTTCCTGCTGGGTCTTCTGGTAACCCCGGCGGAGCTGCCGGAGGTATTTCTTCCGGCGCTGGCTGTGTGTCTGTTCATGACATTTATCGGGCGTCCGGCTGCGGTATTCCTCGTACTCAGACCATTTGGCGCTTCCATGGCCCAGATCGGACTCGTATCGTGGGCGGGTCTGAGAGGTGTGGCGTCCATCGTGTTTTCTATCTATGTGGTGCTGGCGGATATACCGATGACATATAATCTGTTCAACCTTGTGTTCGTGATCGTCCTGCTCTCGCTCGCGGGGCAGGGGACGCTCCTTCCTGCCGTGGCAGGGAAACTTAAGATGATTGATAAAAATGCCAATGTCCTGCGAACCTTCAATGATTATCAGGAGGAGAGCGAGATCGCCTTCATCAAGATCAAGGTAACGCCAGACCATCCCTTTGCGGGTAAGAAGCTAAAAGATGTCGTCATGCCGCCGGGTTTTCTTGCTGTGCTTGTGTTCCGGGGAGATCTGTCAATCACACCCAACGGCGGCACACGGCTGTACAGCGGGGATCTGATCGTCTGCGCGGCTCCCGCCTTTGAAGACCGGGAGAACCTCACGCTTCATGAGGTCAGCATCGGAAAGAACCACAGGTGGAGGGATAAGATGATCAGGGAATTGGATCAGAGCTCAGGAGTGCTGATTATCATGGTAAAAAGAGGGGAAAATATCCTCATCCCCAATGGCGAGACAAAGATATACAGGGACGATGTGCTGGTGCTGAGGCGGTAGAGAGGGTGAGTTCGCTTACGGCAGTTCAAATGTCAGCTTCCTTATGTCGAGAGGATGTTTAAAACAGAGCTTATACGCGCAGAGCCGGAGCGGCTCTGCGTTTTTTTCGCTTTTATATCCGTATTTATAGTCGCCTGCGAGAGGGCATCCTATATGCGACATCTGTACCCGGATCTGATGGTGCCGCCCGGTGTCCAGTTTTATCTCTACAAGAGAGGTGCCGCTGTCAGAATACGTTTCGACTGTTTTATAGTGAAGACAGGCTTCTTTAGCACCCGGCGTATCCTTTCCGCAGACGCGGGAGGAGTTGGAGCGGGCGTCTTTGACCAGATAGTCCTGAAGCGTTCCCTCGAGGGGGTCAGGAGTGCCGGATACGACAGCACGGTAATATTTTCCAAACCCAGAGGAGGTGAGCTGGCGGTTCAGCTCCCTAGCGGCCTGCGGCGTTTTGGCAAATACGAGAAGTCCTTCCACAGGCTGGTCGAGGCGGTGGATGACCGCAAGATACGGGGCGGAGGAACCGGCCGGGCAAGTCCGCTGCCCCTGTGCCGTCCGGGCGCTGCGGCTGCGGCCACCCCGGCTGCCCTGCGTCTGTGACGCGGCCAGATAATTTTTCAAAAGGCTCTCCAGATCCTTCTCTGCGGGGCGGGCGCTCTGTACAGCGATTCCCGCGGGTTTGCGGCAGACAATGATCTGCGCATCTTCGTATATAATAAGGCTGTTTAAATCTTCTTTCATGTAGTGCACCTTTCTTGACTTTTGGGTCTGTTGCGACTAAACTGATTATCATACAAAAGATTTTCAAGGTCAAGCATTTAAGGAGGAATTCCATGATAAATAATGACTGGGAACGGTTTGGGGATGAGATTCGCAGGACGATACAGGACGCAGTCGATAATCAGGATTTTCGCAGGCTGAATCAGACTGTCTCTGATACAATCGGCAAAGCCATGGGAGCTGTGTCCGACGGACTGCGCAATGGAGGCTGGTACCGGGATCCGGGCGCGGGCGGACAGGGTAAATCAAGTCCCGGACAGCAGAATGGAGGAAACATGCCGGGAGCAAATATGCAGGGCGGCCCTAATGCAGGAGCGGTGCAGCTCCGGAAAAGCCGGCTGTATCTCAAAGGCACGGCGCCGAAAGTAGGGGGAATATTTCTGGCGGCAACAGGCTATACGTTCGGTCTGGCTTCTCTTGTCGTATTGTTCATCCTCTGCCTGATCGGCATGAGAAGCGGCTGGGTATTGGGGACGAAGATCGCGGGCGGACTGCTGGGAATCTCGGCGGTCATATTTGCCGGGATGGCATTTACAGGGACAAGCATGGCATGCAGTGTCGGACGCTTCCGCAATTACGTAAAAGCGCTGGGCGCGCGGGAATACTGCAATACGGCAGAGCTGGCGCAGAGAACCGGACGCACGGTAAAAGCTGTGGTGAAGGACTTGAAGAAAATGATACGAAAGGGTTGGTTCCTTCAAGGACATTTGGATGCGAAGGGAACATGCCTGATGACGAGCAATGAGGCGTATGCGCAGTACAACGCGCTCATGGAACGGATGAGCAGGGAGAAGGCGGAGCGGGAGGCCGCAGAGGCGAGGGCGCGCCAAGAGTATGAGAAGCTTACCCCTGAGGTGCAGAGTATTATTAAACAGGGCGATGATTATGTTAGGAAGATCCGCGAGGCGAACGACGCCATACCCGGTGAAGAGATTTCAGCGAAGATCTCCCGTATGGAAATGCTGGTCGACAGGATCTTTGACCGGGTAGAGCAAAATCCTGACAGTGTGGATGATATCGGGAAGCTGATGCAATATTATCTGCCCACCACGATCAAGCTCCTTGAGGCATATGAGAAACTGGACGCCCAGCCTGTTCAGGGGGAGAATATCCTCTCCTCAAAGCAGGAGATTGAGAAGACGCTTGATACACTGAATATTGCATTCGAGAAGCTTCTGGACGACCTTTTTCAGGATACGGCGTGGGATCTGTCCACAGATATCTCCGTGCTGCACACTATGCTGGCGCAGGAGGGACTGACAGAGGACGGACTGAAAGCAAAGATGAATGGAGGACGAAGAGATGAGCAATGAGTTTAAAGACATGGGCACTGCCCCCACACTGACACTGAATCCGTTTGCGGCGCAGGAGGAGAAGAACCCTCCTGTAGTGCAGCCGGAGGAGCCGCCAATGGACGACAACATTCTGACCGAAGAAGAACGGAGGACTGTGGACGCGTTCGCGCAGCAGATCGACCTGACGGACTCCACTATGGTGCTCCAGTACGGCGCGGGCACACAGAAAAAGATGGCAGACTTCTCAGAGTCCGCTCTGGAGAATGTAAAGTCCAAGGATCTGGGAGAAGTGGGCACCCTGCTGACAGATGTAGTCAAGGAACTTAAAAGCTTTGACGAAGAAGAGGAAAAAGGCTTCTTCGGTATCTTTAAGAAGGCATCGAATAAGATCGAGTCCATGAAAGCGAAATACGCTAAAGCGGAGACGAATGTCAATGAGATTGTCAAAGTGCTGGAATCCCATCAGGTACAGCTTTTAAAAGACTCTGCCCTTCTGGATAAGATGTATGAGCTGAACCTTACCTATTTCAAAGAATTGTCCATGTACATCCTTGCCGGGAAGAAGAAACTGGCGCAGGTGAGGAATACAGAGCTGCGGACGCTCCATGAGCGGGCGCAGATGAGCGGACTTGCAGAGGACGCGCAGGCGGCGAAGGATCTGGACGCGATGTGCAACAGGTTTGAGAAGAAGATTCATGACCTTGAGCTGACGAGGATGATCTCTATCCAGACAGCGCCGCAGATCCGGCTTGTGCAGAATAATGACACTGTGATGGTTGAGAAGATCCAGTCTACCATCGTCAATACGATTCCCCTGTGGAAGAGCCAGATGGTGCTGGCCCTTGGCGTGGAGCACTCCGCACAGGCGGCGGAAGCCCAGCGTCAAGTGACAGACATGACAAATGAGCTTCTTAAAAAGAACGCGGAGAAGCTGAAGATGGCGACGGTTGAGACGGCGAGAGAATCAGAGAGGGGCATTGTAGATCTGGAGACGCTTAAGACGACAAATGCGACGCTGATCTCTACTCTGGACGAGGTTATGACCATTCAGAGAGAAGGGAGAGAGAAACGGCAGGCGGCAGAGGCGGAGCTTCGGAACATGGAGGCGGAGCTGAAAAATAAGCTGCTGGCGATACAGGGATGACACGCCGTTCATCTATCCCTGCGGCGGTAAAGCTGCTGTCGGCATGGGTGCCGGTGGTCATACTCGCTGTCAGCCTTGGTATTTATCACAAGTTCTTTTATACGGAAAAGGTCCAGACGTCGGAAGCTTTGGGATATCGGTTCGAAGCGGAAGTGCGTGATGATGGTGCTGTGCATTTTACTGTGGTCGGCACGCCGGATACACCGGATATTTCTGTCGGTGATGACTTCTGGATATATGAGGATGGAACGCTGGAGTTCGGCGGAGAAGAATATGTCTGCAGTTATGTGAAAAAGACAAAGTATTCAAGCAGATACAGTGCTGACGGATTTGTTACGTTTCCCAACGGCATGGAATTTCAGTTCTATCTGTCGGATGCCGGCGAGCCGGTGTGGAACGGATCGCCGTTCTATGACGGCGCGTCAGAGACGTTCGGTGAAGACTGGACATCGCGCTTTTTTATGGAGCCGTTACCGGAATATCCGTCAGATATGATCGCCGCGGCCGTCATATCCCACAGGGAAGTGGAGTACAACATGGAACATCCGTATGTGTGGCGCTGGGAGCTGACAGCGGCAGGACTTCTGCTGACATTTTTTGCGGGCGTGTGGATATTCTGCATCAGATTTTCGGATAAGACGGCGGGCGCACGGCTTCGTTTATTCTACAAGATAAGCGGCAAGGTAACAATCCGGCCTTGGGTAGTGGCGGTGTGGAAGACCATGTGCGTGGGCTACTTTATTGTCGGTGTTGTTTTCATATGCTGGTCCTATTTTATGAGGGAGTAGAACGTTTTGAAATGCTTGACACAGCTAGCTTTTTTCGCTAGAATCACAATAGCGGTGAATGGGATTAGTATATACGGAGTAATGCCACAGAGAGGAGGCGGCTGGTGAAAGCCTCTGCAGGAACGTATAGAACCGGCCCGGGAGCATCCGTGTGAAAGCACGGCGCAGACCTGCGTTACGGGCAAATGAGAGAACAGCCTGCCAGCAGGATGTTAATTAGGGTGGTACCGCCGGGTGATCCGGTCCCTTGTTATTCGGGGACTTGGATGTCCCGGCGTTTTGTTTTTCAAATCCGAGCATACGCCAGCCGGTGTGGGCGCCATACAGCGAGAAGAAACTGCGAAGCGACGGAATCGAGCTGGCGCATGTGGGAGAGGATACAGCAAAACGCAGTTTTACTGATTTTATATAAAAAGGAGAGAGAACAATGGCAAAGGAAAAGAAACTGGTACAGTCGATCACTTCCAGAGATGAAGACTTCGCGCAGTGGTACACAGACGTTGTGCGCGAGGCGAAGCTGTGTGATTATTCGGGAGTAAAGGGATGCTTAAACTACCTTCCCAACGGTTATGCGATCTGGGAAAATATTCAGGCAGATCTGGACGCACGTTTTAAGGAGACAGGCGTGGAGAATGTCTATCTTCCGATGCTGATCCCGGAGAACCTGCTCCAGAAGGAGAAGGATCATATCGAAGGCTTTGCGCCCGAGGTGGCGTGGGTGACACATGGGGGCACAGAGCCGCTTCAGGAGCGTTTCTGTATCCGCCCCACATCCGAGACGCTGTTCTGCGATGTGTGGAGCAAGACCGTTCAGTCCTACCGTGATCTTCCGAAGGTGTGGAACCAGTGGTGCTCCGTGCTCAGATGGGAGAAGACTACAAGACCGTTCCTTCGTTCCAGAGAGTTCTTATGGCAGGAGGGTCACACGATCCACGCGACTTACGAAGAGGCGGAAGAGCGCACGAAACAGATGTGGAAGGTGTATAAAGATTTTGTAGAGGAAGACCTCGCGATTCCTGTTGTTGCAGGGCGTAAGACGGAGAGCGAGAAGTTCGCGGGCGCGCAGGATACTTACACGATCGAGGCGCTGATGCACGACGGACAGGCGCTCCAGTCCGGCACAAGCCATTTCTTCGGAAATGCGTTCCCGGATGCGTTCAACATCAAGTACGCGGATAAGAACAATGAGCTTCACAGTGTGTACGAGACATCATGGGGAATGTCCACGAGAATTATGGGCGCCATCATCATGGTGCACGGCGATGACAGCGGACTTGTGCTCCCGCCGAGAATCGCCCCGGTGCAGACGAGGGTGATCCCCATCGCGCAGCACAAGGAAGGTGTGCTCGACAAGGCGAATGAACTCCTTGCGGCTCTGAAGGCAGCAGGCTACCGCGCGGCGATCGATGATTCCGAGAAGAGTCCGGGGTGGAAGTTCAGCGAGCAGGAGATGCTCGGTATCCCGACCCGTATCGAGATCGGTCCGAAGGATATCGAGAACGGTCAGGCAGTGATCGTGCGCCGTGACACGAGAGAGAAGATCGTCGTTGCCCTTGACGAGATCGGGACAAAGCTGGGCGAGATTCTGGAGACAGTCCAGAAAGACCTCTACGCGAAGGCAAAGGCTTTCCTTGAGGATCACATCAGCTCCGCTGTGACGATGGATGAGATGAAAGCGGCCGTCACAGAGAAGAAAGGCTTTGTCAAAGCAATGTGGTGCGGCGAGGAAGAGTGTGAGGATGAGATCAAAGCACAGACAGGCGGCGTTACATCCAGATGTATCCCATTGGAAGAGGAACATCTGTCTGATGTGTGCGTATGCTGCGGAAAACCGGCGAAGCATATGGTGTACTGGGGGAGAGCATATTAGAGTGAGCCACCGGGTCTCCGAAGCTGATCTTAAAGACAGCTTACAAAGCCGGTCTTATCAGGGATGAGGAGCTTTGGCTGAAAGCTTTGCAGGAGCGCAACAATGTGACTCATTCTTATAATAAAAAGGTGGCAAAGGAGATCGTCTCATGGACAAAAGAGAAGTTCTATGATATGTTCTGCGAGCTGAAACGAGAGATAGACCGGAAGTGGATATCCTAAAGGTGCGAGCCTAAAGAGAAGGTCATCGTGTAAAAGAATACTTTTGCACGACGGCCTCTTCTTGTATGAGAGGGAAAGTTTTAGGAGCTACTGTATGAACCTGTCGGGGAAAATTATCTTGACGTTTCTTTCCGTCGGTATTATAATTTTAGTTAGTTAAAACTAACTAAAATATGTCAAGACTAACAAGGGGCAAAAAAGTGAGGCTTGACAGGAAAGGCGGGGAATTATGTTCAAACTTTACAAAAAGTTGTTTGCCTACGTGCCGGAGAAGCGGTATCTGGTATTTGTGTCAATGGTTTTGTCCGCAGTGTCCACATTTGCCGTTGTAGGCGCGTACTATTATCTTTATCTGTTCTTTGACCGTCTGATCATGACGGGGGATCGCTCGGGAAGCGTGTTTTATGCGTGGGTAATCTTCGGACTGCTGATCGGCGGCATGTCGGTATACTTCGTCGGGGTGCTTGCATCTCATGTTTTAGGCTTTCGGTTGGAAACGAATTTAAGAAAGCGAGGGATCGAGGGACTGTCTGAGGCGGGCTTCCGCTTCTTCGACCTGAACTCCAGCGGCAGGATCCGCAAGATCATCGACGACAATGCGTCCCAGACCCATACGATTGTGGCGCATCTGCTCCCTGATATCGCGAATGCTCTGGTAAAGCCGGTGCTGCTCCTCATCGTCGGATTTCTGGTGAGCATCCGCGTGGGGGTGGGTCTGACAGTGCTGACGGTGGCGGCGGTGGCGCTCTATATGAGCATGTCGGGAGAGACGAAGTTTATGAAATATTATCAGCAGGCGCTGGAACGGCTGAGCGCGGAGTCTGTGGAATATGTCCGGGGTATCCAAGTGGTCAAGATCTTCAATGCGGATACTAAGTCCTTCAAGACGCTGTACGACGCGATCAACGACTACGCGAAGTTTGCCCTCAACTATTCCATGAGCTGCAAAGTGCCGTGGGTTCTGCTTCAGTGGCTGATCATCGCGGTCACTGCGGTCATTACGCCCTTTATTTTTCTGCTCCCGGGAGTGTTCGGACATACGCCGGGAACCGCGGTGGAACTTCTGATGCTGATGTTCTTATCCGGCGTGATGTTTGCCACCATTATGAAGATCATGTATGTGGTCATGTATTCCTTCAACGGAGCTATGGCAGTGGATAAGCTGGAAGAGATGTACGGGAAGATGTATAAGGATTCCCTGAGACACGGGAACAGGGAGACATTCACAGGCTTTGATATTGAGTTTGACCGTGTGACATTCGGATACGGAGAAAAGTCTGTGTTAAAAGACGTCAGCTTCAAGCTAGAGCAGAATAAGAGCTATGCGCTGATCGGAGCCAGCGGCAGTGGAAAGTCAACGATCGCCAAACTGATCTCCGGCTTCTACAGTCCGGATGAGGGGACGATTCGTATCGGCGGGGGCCCCTTGAGGAATACAGCGAAAAGGCGCTGCTTGATAATATTTCTTTCGTGTTTCAGGATGTAAAGCTGTTTAAGAAGACCCTTTATGAAAATGTCGCGCTAGCGGACAGGGGTGCGGACAGAGAAAAGGTTATGGAGGCATTTCGCAGGGCGGGGTGCAGCAGCATCCTCGATAAGTTCAAAGACAGGGAGAATACGATGATCGGCTCGAAAGGCATCTATCTCTCCGGCGGGGAGAAGCAGAGGATCGGCATTGCCCGGGCGATTTTAAAGGACGCGCGCATCGTCATTATGGATGAGGCAAGCGCTGCCGTTGACCCGGAAAACGAGCATGAGCTCCAGAAGGCATTTGCTGAACTGATGAAAGATAAGACGGTTATTATGATCGCCCACCGCCTGACCAGTGTGAGAAATGTAGATGAAATACTGGTTATCGAGGGTGGCAAAGTCATAGAAAGAGGCAATGATAAGGAACTAATGGAAAGAGACTCGCGCTACCGGTTCTTCCAGAATCTGTATGCGCAGGCAAATGATTGGAGGGTGAAGGAACATGCGTAAATGGTTAGAAAGACGTTTTGCCCTGACGCCTCAGGGGGCAAAGGAGACGATGAGAGCGATTCTGGCTTCTACTCTTGTATCGCTGTCCGCATACGCGCCGGCATGCCTGCTCCTGCTGGTGATCGATGACTTCGTGCTGGGCAGTCACAGAGCAGCTTCGTTTTACATTATCCTGTCAGTGGTCATATTGATCGTCATACTGATACTGCTGTTTATCGAATATGACCGCATGTATAATACAACATATAAAGAGAGCGCGAACTTAAGGATCGAGATCGCGGATCGTCTGAACAGGCTGCCCCTTTCGTATTTTTCCAAACACGATATGTCCGACCTGACGCAGACGATCATGGCGGACGTAGAGGCAATCGAACACGCCATGAGCCATTCCATCCCGAAGTTCGTCGCGTTTTTCTTCTACTTTCCGCTTCTGTCGGTGATGCTCATCGGGTATAACTGGAAACTGGGACTGACCGTGATCGTGCCCATCGCTCTGGGATACGGCCTGATTCTGTGGTCAAAAAAAGTGCAGATACGGATCAATAAAAAATATTATCTACAGCTTCGGAAGAATTCGGAGAGCTTTCAGGAGGCAATCGAAAATGCGCAGGAGATTCGGAGTTTTGGGATGAAGAAGACACTGAAAATAAGTCTTGACGCGCAGATGGACGAGAGCGAGAGGCTGCACTTAAGAAGCGAGATCATTTCCGCCATCCCTCTGCTCACGTCAAATATCGTAATGCAGCTCTCACTTGCCCTTGTTATTATTATCGGAGTGAACATGCTGATCGGCGGGGAGATCAGCGTTCTTGTGCTGACGGGGTATATTGTTGCCGCGTTAAAGATCAAGGAGTCTGTAGATACGATCAATGAAAATGTATCCGAACTGTATTATCTCGACGCCCGTATCGAGCGCATCAACGCAATCCGCAGCGCCCCGGTGCAGGAGGGGACGGAAGCGGCGAAAGAAGGCTGCGACATTCGGCTTGACAACGTGACATTTTCTTATACCGAAGACAGCCCTGTGCTGCGGGGCGTATCCTTTGAGGCGAAACAGGGGGAGGTGACGGCGCTGGTGGGAGTCAGCGGATGCGGAAAAACGAGCATCCTGCGGCTTGTATCCCGTTTGTATGATTATGACACCGGTTCCATCGACATTGGCGGAAAGGATATTAAGCACATCTCAGCGGCTTCCCTCTATAAGAAGATATCCATTGTATTTCAGGATGTGACCCTGTTCAATACATCTGTGATGGAAAATATCCGTCTCGGCAATAAAGAGGCGACAGATGAGCAGGTGAGGGAGGCGGCGCGGCTGGCAAACTGCGATGAGTTCATCTTACGTCTCCCGGAAGGGTACGACACAAAGATCGGTGAGAACGGCATCACTCTCTCCGGCGGGGAGCGGCAGAGGCTGTCCATCGCAAGGGCGTTTCTTAAGGATGCGCCAATCGTCATACTCGACGAGATTGCGGCGGCGCTTGACGTTGAGAATGAACAGAAGATACAGGAGAGCTTAAACCACCTGATCAATGGCAAAACAGTCATTATTATTTCACACAGGTTGAAATCCGTGGAACACGCGGATAAGATCGTGGTGATCGACGGGGGAAGGACAGAGGCGCAGGGTACGCATGAAGAATTAAAGCAGACGTCGCCCACGTACCGGAAACTTGTAGAGAATGCCGCGCTGGCGGAGAGTTTCATGTATTAATTAAGAGGAAGAGATCAAGACCGGGCTGGGGCACAGACTCAGCCCGGTTTTTCAGCACTTTATAAACCATCTGTACGTTAAAATATACAAAAAACCGCCCGCGTTCTATAGACTTTTGGCATTTTTGGCGATATAATGTGAATATATGTGGCGGTATGCTTTTCGGCGGTCACGCCGGAGCGTACTTTCAATGTAAAACTCAAGGAGGAACAAGAAAATGGCAAGAAAAATGAAGACCATGGACGGTAATCAGGCCGCTGCTCACGTGTCATACGCGTATACAGAAGTCGCAGCGATCTACCCGATTACACCGTCATCCGTTATGCCGGAGCATGTTGACGAATGGGCAACAGAAGGCAGGGAAAATATCTTCGGACAGACAGTACATGTAGTAGAGATGCAGTCAGAGGCAGGAGCAGCGGGAGCTGTTCACGGATCACTCTCAGCAGGTGCTCTTACAACTACATTTACAGCGTCTCAGGGACTTCTCCTTATGATCCCGAACTTATACAAGGTTGCCGGCGAGCAGCTTCCGGGCGTATTCAACGTATCCGCCCGCGCGCTTGCAAGCCACGCACTTTCTATCTTCGGAGATCACTCTGATGTTTACGCCTGTCGTCAGACTGGTGCGGCGATGCTGTGCGAGTCCAGCGTTCAGGAGGTAATGGATCTGACACCGGTCGCTCACTGCGCGGCACTGGAAGGAAAGCTTCCTTTCATCAACTTCTTTGACGGATTCCGTACATCCCACGAGATCCAGAAGATCGAGACATGGGATTACGATGAGCTGAAAGATCTGGTAAATATGGATGCCATCGACGCTTTCCGCGCACATGCGCTGAATCCGAATCATCCGTGCCAGAGAGGTTCCGCTCAGAACCCGGATATCTTCTTCCAAGCAAGAGAGGCATGTAACCCGTACTACGACGCTCTTCCGGCAATCGTTCAGAATTACATGGACAAGGTTAACGAGAAGATTGGCACAGATTACAAGCTGTTCAATTACTACGGAGCAGAGGACGCAGAGCACGTAATCGTTGCGATGGGTTCCGTATGCGAGACGATCGAAGAGACGATCGACCACATGCTCAAAGCAGGCGAGAAAGTCGGAGTTGTAAAGGTACGTCTGTACAGACCGTTCTGCGCAGAGGCCCTGATCAACGCAATCCCGGATTCTGTTAAGAAGATCTCTGTTCTCGACAGAACAAAAGAGCCGGGAGCACTCGGTGAGCCGCTGTACCTTGACGTTGTTGCAGCACTCAAGGGAACGAAGTTTGACGCTGTTCCGGTTTACACAGGACGTTACGGACTTGGTTCCAAGGATACGACACCGGCTCAGATCGTTGCTGTATTCCATAATGATGAGAAACAGAAATTCACGATCGGTATCGTGGACGACGTTACAAACCTGTCACTGGCAGCAGACGAGCCGCTGATCACAACTCCGGAAGGCACGATCAACTGTAAGTTCTGGGGACTTGGCGCTGACGGTACAGTCGGAGCAAACAAGAACTCTATCAAGATCATCGGCGACAACACAGATATGTATGCTCAGGCATATTTTGATTACGATTCCAAGAAATCAGGCGGTGTTACAATGTCCCACCTCCGTTTCGGAAAATCACCGATCAAATCAACATACCTGATCCGTCAGGCGAACTTCGTGGCATGCCACAACCCGTCTTATGTGGACAAGTATAACATGGTACAGGAGCTTGTTGACGGCGGCACATTCCTTCTGAACTGCCCGTGGGATATGGAAGGACTTGAGGCACATCTGCCGGGACAGGTGAAAGCATACATCGCGAACCACAACATCAAGTTCTACACGATCGACGGTATCAAGATCGGTAAGGAGATCGGACTTGGCGGACGTATCAATACGGTGCTCCAGTCAGCATTCTTCAAGCTGGCTGCCATCATTCCGGAGAACGAGGCCATCGACCTGATGAAGGCGGCTGCCAAGGCTACATACGGAAGAAAGGGCGACAAGATCGTTCAGATGAACTACGATGCCATCGACGCAGGCGCTAAGCAGGTTGTTGAAGTAGCAGTTCCGGAGAGCTGGAAGAGCGCTGCTGACGAAGGCCTTGCTACACCGCACGTAGACGAGAACGGAAGAAAAGATGTTGTTGACTTCGTTAAGACCATTCAGGCGAAAGTAAACGCTCAGGAAGGAAATACACTTCCGGTATCCGCATTCAACGAGTATGTTGACGGCTCTACACCGTCCGGATCTTCCGCATACGAGAAGCGCGGTATCGCGGTAGACATCCCGATATGGAAGCCGGAGAACTGTATCCAGTGTAACCGCTGTGCATATGTCTGCCCGCATGCTGTTATCCGTCCGGTAGCGCTCACAGAGGACGAGCTTGCAAAGGCTCCGGAAGGAATGGAAGCGATCGACATGATCGGTATGCCGGGTATGAAATTCTCCATCACAGTATCCGCTTACGACTGTACAGGATGCGGTTCCTGCGCAAACGTATGCCCGGGCAAGAAGGGCGAGAAGGCTCTCGTTATGGAGAACATGGAAGCAAATGCCGGCAAGCAGGATTTCTTCAACTATGGAAGAGAGATTCCGGTAAAACCGGAAGTTGTTACAAAGTTCAAAGAGACAACTGTAAAGGGAAGCCAGTTCAAACAGCCGTTGCTTGAGTTCTCAGGCGCATGCGCGGGTTGTGGAGAGACACCTTACGCGAAGCTGATCACACAGCTCTACGGTGATAGAATGTATATCGCGAACGCGACAGGATGCTCCTCTATCTGGGGTAACTCCTCACCGTCCACACCTTACACGGTAACTCCGGAAGGTAAGGGACCGGCTTGGTGTAACTCCCTGTTCGAGGACAACGCAGAGTTCGGATACGGTATGCTGCTTGCCCAGAACACGATCAGAGAGAGAATGAAAGGCCACGCTGCCAAGCTTGCTGAGGATGCACAGGATGCAGACGTTAAGGCGGCAGCACAGGAATACCTTGATACATTTGCATGCGGCGCTACAAACGGAACAGCTACAGACAAGCTTGTGGCAGCTCTTGAGAAGTGCGGATGCGACCGTTTCGAGAAAACGGAGCTGCTGAAACACAAAGATTTCCTTTCCAAGAAATCACAGTGGATATTCGGCGGCGACGGATGGGCTTACGATATCGGATACGGCGGTGTTGACCACGTACTTGCAAGCGGCAAGGACATTAACATCATGGTATTTGATACAGAGGTTTACTCCAACACAGGCGGACAGGCATCTAAGGCTACAATGACAGGCGCTACGGCACAGTTCGCTGCGGGCGGTAAAGAGACAAAGAAGAAAGACCTTGCGGGAATGGCTATGAGCTATGGCTATGTATATGTAGCACAGATTGCAATGGGCGCTGACTTCAACCAGACAGTCAAAGCTATCACAGAGGCTGAGGCTTATCCGGGACCGTCACTTATCATCGCTTACGCTCCGTGTATCAACCACGGTATCAAGAAAGGTATGAGCAAGGCTCAGACAGAGGAAGAGCTTGCAGTAGCATGCGGTTACTGGAACAACTTCCGCTTCAATCCGGCTGCAGAGGGCAACAAGTTCTCACTTGACAGCAAAGAACCGAAGCAGGAGGACTATCAGGCATTCCTCGACGGCGAGGTACGTTACAACGCGCTGAAGAGAGCGAATCCGGAGAAGGCTGCAAGACTGTTCGCGATCAACGAGAAGGAAGCTATGGAGAAATACGCTTATCTGAAGAAGCTGGTAGACGTATACGCAGCAGAGTAAAGTTCGGATTATCTTTCTCGCAACAATTTTATAAAAGAAAGATTGCCGGGAGACCGGTAGTCTGAGGATAAGGGGCATACGACCGGAAACGGGAGTGTGCTCCTCTTCTTTTGCCTTGTTTCATGCTTGATTATTCAGCCATTTAATTCACTAACGCTCCCTTGTTTAAACAGACGAAAACAAGGAACGATTACGAAGATCTATTCTGCGATGAGGACGATGCCGGTCTGGTTCCGAGCTACAGAGATAAAGAAAACTAAAGGTTCTGAATCCGTCCGAAAAGCAGGACTTTCAGACATAGCCGGAACCTGTCAGTTTTTCTATCTTCTGTAGCGGAATCCCGGCAGTCCTTCACCCGCTCCGAATACGTTTTTAGCAATTAGATTTTGGGATTCTGCAAAATGAAGCTCCTCAGTTAAATGGCTGAATATCTGCCTCTATGCAGAGCTGTCTCAACCTCGCATCTTGATATTATAGCTGTTTGCCATTATACTTAAAAGAAATCAGGAGGAATGTCTAATGGGAATAATGACAGTATATCACGGCGGATATATGCCGGTTGAACATCCTCAGATCCGTGTCGGAAGATACACAAAGGATTTTGGAGCAGGATTTTATGGAACTATCATTAAAGAACAAGCACAAAGGTGGGCCAGACGGTACGACAGAAAGATTGTATCGATCTATGATGTACGTTTGAATTCTGACCTGAAGATAAAAGAATTTAAAGAGATGACAGATGAATGGCTGGACTTTATTATTGATTGCAGAAGCGGGAAAGAACATGATTATGATATCGTGATCGGTGCCA
>DWYT01000161.1 GCA_019118545.1 Candidatus Mediterraneibacter merdavium
GGCAAGCCGGATTTTATATAAAAACTGTGGAGGAGTCCTGCGAACATTTTGCAATTATAGATCAGAAACTGGTGTGGTATGGCAATATGAATCTGCTGGGAAAGGAAAAGACGGAAGACAGTATGATGAGGGTAATGAGCAAAGCCGTAGCCGCTGAATTGATGGAATTAACCTTCGGATAGAGAGTTTTTTAGAAGCATACTGTGCTTTGCTTACATATACTATCAGGAAACCATTATTAAAGGATACAGATAATGTCCAACTATGTAATTTCATCATTAGAGCTTCATTTATTTTTTGGACGTATTATGAAGGAGCATGCTCTGTTTCTTCTTGCAGGTTTCCCGGAGAAGGAAACCGGATACCGGAAGAGAGCGGATCATTTCCGGGAAGAATTCGAAAGACTTCTGGAGGAGACGGTGGAGATCGCGAATGGAAGAGTCGGTGAGAATATTTTACAGTCCGGAGAAATAATTACCCGCTTCACACTGACAGCGGAACGTCAGACGCAGAGATTGAGCGGTATTCCCATCAACAGCAGGATCACTCAGGCGGAGGAAAGGCTGAGAGCAGGCTGTGAATGCGGCGCTGACAGGGGACAGATGCAGCAGATAAGGCGATTGAATCGAAGAGCCATAGAACTGTTGAACGGTCTGATTGCATTTAAAGAAGAGATCCTGCGCGAGGTTAATTCGTGCAGGCTGTACACAACAAATTATCCGCTGCTGATTGAACACATCCTGCGGGAGGCCAGATTGTATCGCCAGTTTTTGATGAATCTGGAGCGAAACGGAAGAATTGCCCATCAGGATATGAGAACCGCAGAAATATTCTGGAACCAGATTATGATGGAACATGCGCAGTTCATAAGAGGTCTGCTTGATCCGACAGAGTGTGAACTGATCGAGGCAGCAGACGGTTTTGCGCGGGATTACTGCCGCCTTTTGGAAGAGGCAAAGAAGCAGGACAGCCGTGTGCAGGATACGTTAGTGAAAGAGACGCTTAAGACTACGGAGAAATACCGTGACTTTAAGGCGGCGGGAACCGCAGGCATCACGGAATGCGAAATACGCTCGATTATCCTGCCGTTGCTTGCAGATCATGTGCTGCGGGAGGCAAATCATTACCTTCGGATTTTAGAAATGTCGTAAACAATTCGCGAAAAATATGCTAAAATGGATACAGATTAAAAAACAAGTTATGGTGTGCATATAAGGGGACGGCAATAGGCCCCTTATATACACGCTGAGAAAGGAAGGGACAAGCTACTATGAAGCAGGAAGTTCGTGACTATGTGATTGAGAAATCGAAGGAACTGATGGAAGCGCCTACGTGCAGTGAGGAGGCGAAAGCAGCGGCGCAGGCATGGCTTGACGCTGCCGGAACGGACCGCGAGGCAGAAGAGACGAAAAAGTATGTCGCAGAGCTGGAAGCTGATATTGTGACAGTGGACGGACTGGCCGCGTTTGCGGAATCTGAAATGGGCGCAAAAGTATTTGGCGGAGCAGAGGCGGCAAAAGGGGTTGCCGCGCATGCAAGAGAGATTAAAGCAGCCGGGGCGAAGTATTGTGATTGCCCTGCATGTGCTGCCGTAGAGGCGATCCTTGCAAAGAAAGAAGAATTGTTGGGATAATGGATGATAAGACGTATGACTTTGGCCGTATTATATGCTGAATGAAAGCATAAGAAAATCCACTGTATCGTTTTCTGCATACAGTGGATTTTCAGCTTATTCCATCCATTGGTTTAACCTCCTTATTTAATTGATATCTATGTGAAACTATTCTTAGAAATAGTGTTTTTTGATGTTGTTTTACTTAATATCCCATTGGACTGTACCTCTCTCTTTCTTAGATTATGAATTTGAAAATTAAGTTTTCGGTGGACCGTCCTCCTTTTCTTTTGATGGGTTTATAATAACGCATAATGACTAAAATGTCAATATAAAATCAGAAAAAAATATTATAAAAAATAAATAAACTGAAAATAACTGAATTTTGAAAAATAGTACTGATATTAACTGGAATGACAGGGTGATATAAGGTGAAGATAAGAAATAAAATATTTTTAATACTTGCTGTTTTATGGATGGCGGTCATATTTTCATTTTCTGCCCGTCCGGCGGAGCAGTCCACGGGCGACAGCAGATGGGCGGGACATATGATCGGACAGCTTTTTGTGCCCGGCTTTGGAGATTGGAGCGACAAGGAGCAGGAGGCATTTGCGGAAAAGGTGGATTATCCGGTCAGGAAGACGGCTCATGCCATGGAGTACGCTGTACTGGGACTTTTGACAGCGGGAGCGTATATAAGAAGAGGAACCAGTATTCGAAAGGGGATACTGGTTCCGTGGGGAATTGCCGCGCTATATGCCGCATCGGATGAGTTTCATCAGTTGTTTGTGCCCGGCAGGAGCGGTCAGGTGTCGGATGTAGTGCTGGACAGTGCGGGAGTTCTTGCCGGGGTTCTTCTGCTGGCCGGAATCAGAAGGGCGAGAAACCGTGTCATCAAGGAGTAAGGCTGAATGGAGAGGCCGCTGCCGATCCTGTCTGCCGCCTTGCTTCATCAAGGACTTTGATCGTATCCAACGAGTATTGCAGATATTTGTGCTCTACATCGTTAGTTTCGATCAGCCGTATAAATTCTCGCAACTCGTATACCATATTATTTTCTGCCGGAGTGAATGTAAGTTCCACGGCCTCTCCGCCATCCAGCGTATCTCTGGAGCCTTTTCTTAAGCGGAGCGTAAGCTTCTCCGGCTTGCTGATATAATCGATCAGGAGAGAACCCTCTTCCCCCTGTATCACGCTTGGATTTACGGAGACGGCGATCTTGGAGTACACGGCTTCCGCAGTCATACCGTCATATTCCATGAGCACGATTCCGCTGCCGTCAAACCCGTTCTCAAGCTTTGTGGAAAGTGCTTTTACGCTTTTGGGTTTTCCGAAGAGGCGCACGAGGGAGTGGATACAATATACGCCGATATCCATGATAGCCGCATTCCCGATCCCGGGATTAAAGGCATTCTGGACAATACCGCCTCGGAAGCTGTCATAGCGGCTGGAATACTGGCAGAACTCAAAGGACGCTCTGCGCAGCTTCCCGAGCCGGGGGATATTTTCCCGGATGATATCGAACGCAGGATCAAAGTCCGGTCTCATTGCCTCTAAGAGAACTCTCTTATTCCTGTGCGCGCAGTCAACCATGGCGCGGACTTCCGGCCCGTTCATTGCCAGAACTTTCTCACAGAGAACATGTTTTCCGTGCTCTAACGCTTTAAGTGTCTGGCGGCAATGGGCGAAGTTAGGTGAAGCTATATACACCGCGTCCACACTGGAGCAGAGAAATTCATCGTAGTCTGTATATACGTTAGGGATACTATATTTCTGCGCGAAGGCATTTCCCGTCTCTTCTTTTCTGGAATACACGGCGTGGAGTACAACTTCCGGCACCTGCGCCGCTGCTTCGCAGAACATATCGCTGATAAAATTCGTTCCTATAATACCGATTTTAAGTTCCATTGCAGATCCTCCTGATTACATGCTGGCGGTGAAAAAGATTTCCGATACTTTGATAAGAGCTTCCGTGTCCGCTATGCCGGCTGTCTCATAGGGAGAGTGCATGGCAAGCTGCGGAAGTCCGATGTCTACGGTGTTAAGCGCCACCTGTGTGTTGGAGATATTGCCAAGTGTGGAGCCTCCGGCCATATCCGAGCGGTTCGTGAAGGTCTGAACGGGGACGTTCGCCCGGCGGCACATATCCCGGAACATGGCGGCGGAGACAGCGTCTGTGCAGTATTTCTGGTTTGCGTTGAATTTGAGCACAATGCCGCCGTTCAGATACGGACGGTTGGAAGGATCGGACTTGTCGGGATGGTTCGGGTGGACGGCATGCGCGTTGTCTGCGGAGATCATGAAGCTGTCCGCCAGATGGACAAGGTAATCTTCTCTGTCGTATCCAAGGTTATCATGTATCCGCGTAAGTGTATCATACAGAAAAGTGGACGCGGCGCCCTGTTTTGTGGCGCTTCCCGTTTCTTCGTTATCGAGCACACACAAAACGGGCATAGGTGCCGCCGACGGGGAGGCTCCGGCGAGGAAACCCTTGAGGGAGGCGAACACGCATTGAAGATCGTCCAGTCTTCCGCAGGAGATAAACTCATTTGAAGCGCCCCAGACACTTGCCTTTTCTCTGTTATAGAGGAAGAGATCGTGTCCGAGGATATCACCCTCGTTTACGGATGCGGAGTCAGCGATAGTTTTCATAAAGGTATCTTTTGCCGTCAGGTTCCCGTAAAGGGGAAGCATATCCTTCTGTATATTGTATTTATACCCGCTGTTTGCCTCCCGGTTCATATGGATGGCAAGATTGGGGATCAGAACAAGATCCCGGTCTACATTTACAAGCTTTGAGATATAACCGTGATCCCCGTCTTTTACGATGATCCTCCCCGCGACTGAGAGCGGGCGGTCCAGCCATGGGGCGCAGAGCATACCGCCGTACCGTTCGACATTGAGACGGATATACTGTCCGCCGGATTCCAGTTCAGGATTCTCTTTGATCTTAAAGGCGGGGGAATCGCTGTGGCTTGCCATGATGTGCATACTTGTTATGCCGTTCTCCGGGACGGTGAAAGCGATAATAGAAGAACCGTTCCGGGCGACAAAATACCTGCCGCCTTTTTTGATCCGCCATCTTTGGTTTTCCTGCAGCTCGGTATAGCGTTCTTTAAGTAAAATATCTGTAATGTTTTGAACGGTATGGAAGCTTGTAGGACTTTGTTCCAGAAAGTATGAGAGTTCTTTTATAGTCGTCTGATCCATGAATGGAAAGTCACTCCTTTTCGAGATATTTTATCAATAATGGGCGGCCCTGTATAAGTGTGCCGACCGTTTTATGTACATTTTCAGCATATAGTTTAGGCATCCCTCTGTCAAGATGGCAGTCTGTTTTCCTGATATGTGTGAAATGATCCGGCTCTTTACATTTGGCAGCTTCCTACGTATACTGGGAAGCAGAAGGAGTTGATAATATGCGGATACTGGTAGCGGAGGATGAGCGAGATCTGAACAGGCTCATAACGACATGTCTGGAAAGGGAACATTACAGCGTGGACTCGTGTCATGACGGACAGGAGGCGCTGGATTATCTGGAGTGCGCGGAGTACGACGCGGTCATACTGGATATCATGATGCCTGTGATGGACGGACTTGGAGTCCTCAGGAAAATGCGCCGTAAGAATGACAGTACCCCTGTTTTGCTGCTGACGGCAAAGGACAGTATTGAGGATCGTGTGACGGGACTGGATGCCGGGGCGAATGATTATCTTGTCAAGCCGTTTGCCTTTGAGGAGCTGCTGGCGCGCATCCGGGTACTTTTAAGAAAACCTGCGCAGACGCCGAAGACCTGCTACAAAGTGGCTGATCTGGAAGTACATATGGATACGCAGCAGGTTTTGCGGGGCGGCCGTGAGGTGAAGCTCTCGGGGAAGGAGTTCGCGCTGCTCAGATATATGGTTCAGAATGAAGGCATCGTGCTCTCAAGGGACAGGCTGGAAGAGCATCTGTGGAATTTTGACTATGCAGGCGGTTCTAATGTGATTGACGTGTACATCCGGTATCTTCGGAAAAAACTGGATGAAGGCCATGAGCAAAAGCTCATCCATACGGTTCGGGGATCCGGGTATGTGCTGAAAGCGGAGTAGGAATATGAAACGATTATCTCTGAAATTAAAACTGACATTGCTTTACACCTTCTTTATGGCCTTGCTTACATGCGCGGCTTTGGCGATTCTCTTTTCTCTAAGCAGCAGGGAGATTCTCTCTTCTGCGCAGAACAAGCTGGAGCGCAGAGTACAGGAAAGTACGGAAGATATAAAATACCGCAGCGAAGAGTTCCGGCTCGGAACAGACTTTTATTCCGTGGCGCAGGATGTATATTTATCCCTGTATGAGGAAGATCTGTATTTTCTGTATGGGAAGCTTCCATATGGGTTCGATCAGGAACCGGAGATTCAGGACGGCGTGGTGCGGACGATTCGCGACAAAGGGCAGGAATGGTACGTATATGATATGTCTTATCAGGTGACAGAAGACTACACGGTATATATCAGGGGAATTACATCTGTGACGGATGCGGAAGAAAGCTTTAGCGTTACCCTTCGTTTTTCCCTTATTCTTCTGCCGTTGATGGTTCTTGCGACAGCAGTGATCGGGTATCGCTTTACACGGCGGACCCTTCTGCCGGTGCGCAGGATCACGGATACTGTGAAAAAGATACGCATGGATGCGGATTTGTCCAGAAGGATCGGACTGACAGACCCTCTGCCGGAAACTGATGCGGATGAGGGCAACAACCGGGGAGATAAGAAAAAAGTTGTAGGAACGAAAAGAAAAGAACGGGATGAGATCTATGTTTTGGCCGGGACATTTGACGATATGCTTTCTGAGCTTGAGACGGCGTTTGAGCGGGAAAAGCAGTTTACATCCGATGTGTCTCATGAGCTGCGCACCCCGGTCAGCGTGATTATCGCACAGTGCAATGCGATCCTTGCAGGAGACGCTTATACAGATGAGCAGAAAAAGGAGATACGCCTGATCGAGAGAAAGGCAAAGGGCATGTCGGACATGATCTCCCAGCTTCTGTTTTTGTCCCGCGCGGATCAGGGGAGGCAGCCGCTGAATATTGACGAGATTGATTTAAGCGAGCTTACCGGGATGATCGTGGAAGAGGAACAAATGCTGGCGGATGAAGAGGGACGCGGCATCCATATTGAGTCTCGGATTGAGCCGCATATATCGGCGCAGGCTGACGAGACATTTTACATCCGTATGCTGGTGAATCTGATTTCGAATGCCCTGCGGTACAGCAGAGATGGCGGCATTGTAGAGGTGTCTCTGGAGAAAAACAACGGAGAGGTGACCGGAAGGGTGACCGATCACGGTGCAGGTATTTCAGAAGAGATGCTGCCGCATATATGGGAGCGGTTCTTCCGGGCAGATACCTCACGGACAGAGGCGGGTCATTCCGGACTGGGACTTTCCATGGTAAAATGGATCGCGAAGGCGCATGGGGGAAGCGTGTCAGCAGAAAGTGCGGAAGGCGAGGGCAGCACATTCACATTCCGTTTCCCGGAGAAGCAGGGCGGTTTTACGAATGGCGCTCCGTAAACCGCTGCCCCTTGTACAGCGACGCTGACAATATAGTTACGCAACAGCGGCAGAAATGACACAAGATGTTGATAATTGTCAGAATATGGTATATTATCTAAATGAATGTGGCGTGTACTTGGGACTGGTTATATGGGAGAAAGATATGAGCGATGTGAAAGAGTTTGTGAAGTGCTGCAAATGCGGAATTGAAAAAGTAGAAAAAGAACTGGATGAAAAGGATAGAAGAGCGGTTCTTGAACTTAAAGCAGAAATAACCCGTATAATTGGCAAAAAAGAAGGATGGAGCGCTTACGCGTTTATTATTCCGCTTGCAGTCTCTGTAATAGGAACATTCGTGTCATTATTTTCCGGTTTGCCGTTAACGCAGACATTTATCTGGCCTATATGGATTTGTTTGCTTTTCTTGCTCTTGTTAGGCGGCGGGATTGCGCTGTATGTTGGGAATAAAGGAGAGTATTGCAAGGCGTTGGATTATATTGAATCCTACCTGCAATATATGGGAGCGGAACAAAAGGAAGAAGACAGTAAGCTTTGTATCCATATAGAATGTAAAAAAGTGAATATCGAGAAATAACCGGCATTTAAAGAACTGTCGTAAATAAGAAAGCTGAAAACAGATGAGGGTGTGACAAGTGATGTTCACGCTCTCATTTTCTCTCATTTTTCATTCTTTAATGTTTCTTTAATCTTTTTCATCTATAGTTGGTAACAACAGAGAAACAACTGTATGTGTATAAAGGCATGATCCGTTGTACATCAAAATTAAAAAAGATATTCATAAGAAAGCGAGGGATAAAGATGAGTATGAAGAGAAATGTATCAGTAGCATTGCTGTCGCTTATGGCCACAGGCGTACTTTCCGGATGCGCGGGCGGACAGATTCCGCAGTATCAACAGCAGAACAGTACAGTACAGACAGATACAAGTTCAACTAACAGAGAAGCAGAACTTCAGGCGGAAGTGGACGCGCTGCGGCAGGAGATAGACACCTTGAAGAATAATCAGACGGCGAACGCCCAAAGTGGGGATACAGCCGGACAGACGACGCAGGATGATACGTCGCAGTCATCGGCATCACAGCAGGAAGGAACAAAACAGGAATCAGGAACAACCCAGCAAAGCGGAACAACGCAGGAGTCGCAAACATCGCAGCAAAGCGGAACGTCACAGCAAAACGGAACGACTCAGGGGCAGGCGTCACAGAATACGACAACAAACAATAACGCAGCTCAGCCGTCACAGGGGTATATGGCTTCGGCAAATGTTGCCATAAGTATGGAAGAAGCGAAAAGCATTGCACTTTCGAGAGTTCAGGGGGCGACGGAGCAGAATATGTCCATTAAGCTGGATTTTGACGACGGCTGGTATGTGTATGAAGGTGAGATCATGTACAACGGAATGGAATATGAGTTTGACATTGACGCAAATTCAGGGACCATCCTTAAATGGGAATCTGAAAGATGGTAAGAAGCAGTAAAAAGTAATTAAGAAAGATGAGGAAAAGAACATGAAAAAGATTGGAAAAAAGGGTATTATTGGAATTTGTGCAGGAGTGGTAGTGCTTGTGGCAGTGGTAGTTGTTATCGCGATTATGGTGTTCAGGGTCGATGCGGTCCGTGCCCAGAATATCGCGCTTTCACAGACAGGCGGGGGCGAGATTGTATCGCAGGAGATCAGCCGGGAAGGTCTGTGGAATGAATATAGCTATACGATTGTAAACGGAGACAAATGGTATGAGATCGAGATCGGCGGATTTGGCTCGGTTGAAGACTTCGAATCAGGCACGGGAAACGGATATATGTATTAAATGAAAATTATGTTTTAGTGCATAAGGGGTTGTCGCACAAGGGATAAAATCTCATGTGTGGAAACCCCATTTTCCAGTGCCTTTTTATTATTATAACAGACGGCGGTGAATATTGTGATCTGCATGATATGCGATGATGAAAAGAAAGAACTTGAAGATATAGAACGGCTCATCTTAGAATATGCCGCAGAGCATCCGGAGCTTTGCATGGAGGTCCGGTGCTTTTCCGGGCCTCTGGATATGCTGGAGGAGATGGGAAGGAGCGGTGCGCCGGACATCGCGCTGCTGGATATCTGTATGCCCGGCGTCCTTGGAACGGAGATTGCGCGGGAGCTAAAAAGTATGAGTGAAGATGATACGGATATTATCTTCTTGACGACAAGCTCTGATTTTGCGGTGGAGGCATTTTCTCTCCATGTCTGTGATTATCTGAAAAAGCCGTACACCAAGGAAAGACTGACGCGGACTTTGGACAGGGTAGTCGCTGAAAGGAAAAACCGTATATTTGCTTCTATCAAATGTATGGCAGGGATATACAGGATCGACCTGCATCAGGTTCTGTATGCAGAGGCAAGGGATCATATTGTGGAAATACATTTGAAGTCAGGAAAATGCCTGCAGACGCGTACGACGCTTACGGAACTGAGGAGGCTTTTTGAGAACGTCAGCGGAGTTGAACCAGTGGGCGTCTCTTACATTGTCAATCTGCGGTGGACAAGAGGGATATCCTCGAATATATTGGAAATGGAAAACGGCGATATCATACCCGTCCCGAGACGGCTGCGCAGAGAATTGAAGCAGAAATATTTTGATTACTATACGAGGGAGGCAACCGTGAAATGATACACTTCGTCATAAATATGGTGCTGGTGGTTCTGACACACATGATCTGTTATGCGGCCATGACTGAGTGGAAATACCCGGCGGTAAAGTCTGCGGTGATCTATCTGCTGTTTGGAGTCTATTTTATCGGTATGTCAGTGATGACGCTGCTTCTGGTGGGCCTTGACTCACCGTATACGGTCCTCATTGCTTTTTCCGGAACGATACTTGCGGCGTTCGTTGTCTTTTCACTGACTTCATCGGATCCGTTTTGTAAGAAGGTGTTCCTCTTCGTTAGCTATTCTGTTATGTTCTGCATCTTCTTCTGTATCTCTGACCTGATAAAGAAATGGCTTTTCCCGGGACTCTCAGGGTACGCAGGCCAGTATGCAAGGAACGGTATCCGGTTCGTGCTCTATATACCGTTTATATTGGTATATTTGAGATTTTTAAGGCCTGTCATCAGGGAAGTGCCTGCCATAAAGAAAAAGACATGGTATTCCATCTCTCTGGTATCTCTGATATTTTTAATTATCTTTGCAAGGTTTGTGGCCGTATTTTACAATGGCGGCAATGGAGACGGGCATTATATTTTCTTGTTTTTCGCTGTGACGGTAATCTACGCTTCAGTGCTCTGGGTCATATTCGAAACTGTCCGGTATATGAGCCGGGAGAGCAGGATGGAGCTGGTCAGCAAAAATGTAGAATATCTCCAAGGCCAGCTCGCGCTCTCAAAAGAAAACGAACTGTCTGCAAAAACAATGCGCCATGATATCAGACACCATAATCAGAATATTGTCATGCTGTTGAAAAAAGGAGACATAGGCGAGGCTCTGCGTTATATCGAGCAGTACAATGAGAGTATTGAGGCCGCCCGTCCGGCGGAATACTGCCCGCATACCACGGTCAACGCGATATTAAATAATTTTTGTGCCAGAGCGCAGAAGGAAGGGATACCGGTGTCGGTCTCGGCAGATACGCGGGAAGGCTCGGCCATCGCTGATATGGATTTTGTGGCAATCCTCTCCAACCTTCTGGAAAATGCCCTGAACGGCTTTAAAACCTGCGGGTCAGACGGGGAGATCAAAGTCAATATCCGCACAGTCGCGGCCAAGACTGTCATCGTCTGCAGTAATCCGTGTACACCGGAACTTAAGATTGAAAATGGTATGATCAAACAGAAAGGCACAGGGATCGACAGTATTGTTCTGGCGGTGAGGAGATATAATGGGGATATCAGCTATAAGTTGGAGGATGGCATACTGACTGTATGCGTCATATTAAACGCGGCATACCCGGTATCAGACGATTGATGAAATTTCAGGAATTTCACTACGCCCCGACATGCTCGAACGACGAAACTGGTTGATTTTCAAAGTAACTTCCACTTTCTCAAAGTAACTTCCATCGAAAGCTATGGGTTTTGGAAATTTTATCAAAATCTGTGGCTTTTTTCTTGCAAGTGAGATAAAATATATCACATATCCGGCATACAAGACGTAAAAAAGGGTGCAAAAGCCCCGGAGTGAAATTTCGCTGTTTTTTTCTCAGAGTAAATTCCACCCCTCTGTAGGGCGTATGGGGTCTTGTCCCGGTTAGTATCAGAGGCAGTGGATGGGGATTACTGCCTCTCTTTTAATTCTTTCAGTTCTTCCTGTAGCTCATAGTTTTCCAGTTCTAAGTCCATGATTCGGTCTAGTGCGGAGAAATACTGGAACACCATTTCTTCGTATATTTCTGTTTTGATTTCAAAGGTTTCCTGTTTCATTCTTTGGTTCCTCCTTTATCCGGGAAAACAGAAGGATTCATTGTAACTTCGTTTGGGGCAATCCTGTGACAGCCCAGAAGGTCTAAGAGGTCTTTCCCATAAAGAAATGCCATCATTTCATATGGAGTCTTATTCCCAAGGCTTTCCCTGCAGTAGGAGTTGATATGGTCCATCATGATACTGATATCGCCCTGCGTATAAGAATCTAGGGAGCTCCCTTTTGGAAGGAAACAGCGTATGAACTCATGGTTGCGTTCAGCAGAGCCTTTCTGGTAAGGAGCGGAGGGATCGCAGTAAAACAGATGTGTCCGCAGATTTTGCTGCCGGTCAAGCTCTATGGCTGAAGGGTTTGAAAATTCGGTTCCATTGTCGGCCAGAAGGACTGGCATCAGTTTTGAAAAACGATCCGGGCGAAGTTCGAGATACAGCTTCTCAAAGATGTCGATCACGGATTGGGAGTTATTGGCTTCCCTTAGAAAAGCCAGCATAAATTCCGCTTTGACCAAATGGATGGTAAGCAGTACTTTGCCACCCTTTTTCCCTTCTACAGAATCGAGCTGGGTGACAGGCAGATGGGGATGTTCCTGCATAAAAAGAAGGAAGTCTTCGTAAGTCCTCCCGATCCGGCATTTTTTATCGACTTTGGCATGTACCCGGACTTTTCTTTTGGAGTAGCGGACCTTCCGGGGGAGGTCGATATTCCTAGCATTGAATATATTATAATTAATCAGGCGGTAAATGGTACTTCGGCTGACCGTGATGGAATCCCGGTTGTTTGCTAGGATGTGGTTGAGGGACTGCCCCTTTTTAATGAGAGGGGAGAGGATAGAATCTAGGCGCTGTACCTCTGCTTCGGAAAGGGCGATCCCTTCCCGCGATTCCCTGAGCGTGGTATGGTATTCTTCATCCGCATAGACTGCCTGATAAAAGCATTTTTCTAGGGTGCACTTTTTCAGGTCAGGGCAGCCATTGCAGACATAAGGCGGCCGGGAAAGCCGGGAGCATTTTTCCTCCACGAAATCCGGGCAGACCGAGGTACACTTTTTGCAGGACCAGCAATAACGTCTGCTGTTGCAGGGGCTGCACAATCTGCGCCGGTCACAGCGGACGCGTAAAGTGCAGTTGTTAAATGCCCGGCCATGAGCCCCTGTCTTTCTGAAAATCTTATGGGCACGGATTTCTTTTGAGATCGTTGTACAGTCCCTGTCCAGTTCTAGGGCGATGGATTTAAAGGGCGCGTTGCTGTCCAGCTTCTTGGCAATAAAGAAGCGTTCTTCTAATGATAAATGTTTATGTAATGCCATGTGATTTCCTCCAGTAAATCCGGGACAAGACAGAGAAAAGACTAATAGAAAAAAGAAAAAAGTGCAATTAAAGCCATAAATTTGTTCCAGAGTAACTTCCATCTCTAACTTATCTCAAAGTAATTTCCACTTTGGAAATGCTGAGGGTGGAATTTAGTTTGGAAAATAACTGAACGACGAAACTGGGTGAAAATGCAAGATTTTAACTTGACGGATGTACTGTGGTTTGGTATAATGCAGAAGATGTCGGCATATAGATAGTATGAAAGCGTCCAAAAGACGGATGCTAAGTGCTCATACCGAGGCGCAGTAGCCAAGTGGTAAGGCGTGGGACTGCAACTCCCTGATCACCGGTTCAAATCCGATCTGCGCCTGTTTAAAACTCGAAAGATTTCGGTCTTTCGAGTTTTTTATGTATGACGGGCATCTCCGTATTCTGTGGTGAAAGTCCATCTAGGCGTAGCTGCTGACGAACTCTATAGCGACTCTCAAGGTTTGCATCGCGAGGTGCTGGCGAGAAGAAGAGATAGCGAAATCGTAGCACTACGAACAGAAACCTGATATTAAGGTGTACATGGGGAGTTGGCATAAAGCAATGAATAGAACAAAAGAAAATATATAGCAGCGGCGGAAGGATGCTGTCTGCCGGGCCGGAGCGCTCCAAGGGCATGTAAAACAGCTTAAGGAGCGCTTTTTCTTTTGAGGGCCATCTCTGAAAGGGGAATCTTTTTCGGGGTTCTTTTCCGCCAAAAAGGTCATAGACGAAAGAGAGGTTGTGCTTTATAATAGAGATGTTTTATTAGTTCATTTGAAGGAAGGGGAAAGGCGGCCTGAAAGAGGAAGAAGGCTGCGGGATATTTGATGTGATGAGCAGAAAACAGATGAAGAAGCAGGGGAGGCGCGCCCTGAAAAAGCACTATATGATCTATGTTGCCGCATGTCTGATCGCGGCGTTTCTTGCCGCTGAGTTCAAAAACTCAATAGAGTTTTCTACGGCGCAGACTTACGAACAGTCTTATGAACAGATCGAGACGGATATCAACGCTCCCGATGATCCGGACAGATACATAGTCAAGACGACGGTTAGAAGCGTTGGCTGGGAGGAGGTTCTGCGCACGATTATTGAAGGAAACACCGAAGCGGGGGAGCAGATGTCGGAACGGATCAGGGAAAACGCGATTGAACAGGCGGAAGACGGCAATCCGGTTTTCGGGCGGACAAGGGGCGTGTTCTCCGGGATTGTAAATCAGGTCAGTTCAGGCTCCATTATTGTGACGGTGGTGGCGGCGGTCGCATCAATCACCGGATCAGAAAGTATGGGCGTGATGGTTTTGATCGTGCTGGGCGCTCTGTTTATATTTGGGTTTTGGTTCCTCATTCAAAATACATTTCCCGTGGTTATTCGCAGGGTATTTCTGGAAGGAATGAACTATAAGAGGGTCACGCCGCAGAGGTTTGTATTTCTGCTCCGTATCAGGAGATGGCTGAAAGCATCGTGGATCATGTTTGTAAAATATGTGTTTTATTCACTTTGGTGTCTTACCATTGTGGGTATTGCCGTGAAAAGGTATTCCTATTATATGGTGCCGTTTATCGCGGCTGAGAACCCGGACATGACGGCAAGACAGGCGATCTCTTTATCACGGAGAATGATGAAGGGGCATAAGTGGGAGTGTTTTGTCTTTGAACTGTCATTTGCCGGGTGGGAGATTCTTAGCATGATGACGCTCGGACTGTTCGGGATATTTTACACAAATCCGTACAAGACAGCATCGTTTACCCAGTATTATGCCGGACTTCGTGCTCTTGCGAAGGAGAAGAACATCCCCGGCTCGGAGCTTCTGTACGATACATATTTATACGAGGCGGCAGACCCGCAGCTCATAAAGGATACCTATGCGGATGTGCTCGCAGTTGTGGATAGCGCTGAGGAAAAAGAACCGGAACTAAGCGGATGGAGAGGTGTACTTGCCAGAAACTTCGGCATCCTTCTTTTTAGGCGGAAAGAGGAGCGGGAGTATGAGAAGCATCAGGCGGAGATGGTGAGAATCTATGACCTGATTGATGACACGCAGGGAGAAGCCTACCCTGTAAGACTGTATCCCGTCCCTGAGGAGAGACGGCGTAAGCTGGTGCAGTCCTTAAACTATATGCGGCACTATTCGGTATGGTCTTTGATCGTTATTTTCTTAGGACTGTCCTTCTTTGGCTGGCTCTGGGAAGTGGGTATCGCCCTTGTCAGTTACGGAAACTTTGTAAACCGGGGCGCACTTCACGGCCCTTGGCTTCCCATCTACGGGACGGGAGCGGTTTTAATACTGACGGTGTTGTACCGTTTCAGGCGGAATCCCGCGCTGGAATTTGCCGCGACCATCGTGGTGTGCGGATTCCTTGAGTATATGACCTCGCTCATCATGGAGATCGCCACGGGCGGGATGAAATGGTGGGACTACAGTGGATATTTTCTGAATTTAAACGGAAGGATCTGCGCGGAAGGACTTCTTGTGTTTGGCATCGGCGGTCTGGCGATTTCATATGTGATCGCCCCCATCGTGGATGATCTCGTCAGCAGGATGGGGGAAAAGAAATTAAAGGTGATTTGTGTCGGACTGATGGCGCTGTTTTTGTTCGACGCAGGATATTCCCAGCTTCATCCCAATGCGGGAAAGGGCGTGACGGATATCGAGGCGCGCGGGGGATTGGAAGATCCGTCTTGCGCTGCGGCGGCGGACGGGGTATCCTCCGCCGTGCGGAACGCCTGACGGAAAGCGATAGAAAGAGCGATAGAAAGAATGTCAGAAAACGATATAGACAATAAGAAGACGGGACTTGTCAAAGTCCCGCCTTTTTTCGTGTCGCCACATCCTGAAACCGGAAATAATCCGGATGGTGCCGTGACTGAGTGTATTCAAACTGTATGCCGTTATCGTCAAAGGTCTGGCTGGTGATGACGGCCATGCAGTTGTAATCTTTTAGATCAATGTATTTTTCATCGATCTGTGTGACATGTTCAACGGTCAGTGTCCGCTTGCTGGTGGCGATCGTCATGCCGAGCTTTCCTTCTAAATATTCATAGACAGACTGCGAGGCGATCTCAGGCGTCAGACCGTGGACAATCTCTTTGGAGAAATAGTTGTGGTCAAGGATAAGCGGGATGCCGTTTAAGAAACGCAGTCTTTGGATATAGTAGAGGGGCGTTCCTTTATGAAAGCCTGTCCGTTTCTCGATTTTTTCATCGGCCGTGATCTCGGTAAACTGCAGGACGTGTGTCTCGCTCTCGCGCTTATTGCGGATCGTGGATTCTTTGAAAGATTCAATCCCGCCCACAGTAAACGCGGCCTGTTCTACGGGCCGGTAAATGTTGCGGACTCCTTTTCCGTGCATGGGTTGCACATAGCCGTCTGCTGTCAGCTCAGCCAATGCCCGGCGCACGGTATTGCGGGAGCAGCCGTACTCAAGGATCAGCGTGTGCTCTGACGGGAGCATTTCCTGATAGGCATATACTTCGGTTTCGATCTTTTCCTTTAAGTCTTTGTAAATAGTGTCGTACTTTGCTTTTGGCATAATGACCATCCTCTTGTTTAAACATCTTCTTTTATTATAAAACCTGTGTTCGTAAAATCAAGAGTAAAATGAGTTGTTTAAACATGTTCTGGCTGATTTCACAAAAAACAGGGCATGATTTTGTGGAGATTTACTGAATTGGTTCTATTATCATAATTTGCGTTGACATGTTCAAACAAGTATGCTAAATTAAAGTTGTTCAAACAAGTCTGACGAGAGACTTGGAAGGGGACGGCAGTTACCCCAAGGACAGCCGTTCCGAAAAAATAAGCTCAGGAAAGGAAGAGAAGCGATGGGAAAGTATGAAAATGATGTAAAACGTCTGCTGGATCTCGTCGGAGGCAAGGGGAACATCCAAGCAGTGTCCCACTGTATGACAAGGATGCGCTTTGTGCTCGTGGATCCGAAAAAGGCAAATGAAAAAGAGATCGAGGATCTGCCGAGCGTAAAGGGAACATTTACACAGGCAGGACAGTATCAGGTCATCATCGGTAATGATGTGGCGAACTTTTACAACGAATTTACTGCTTACGCAGGTATTGAAGGTGTGAGCAAGGACGCGGTAAAGGCGGCGGCAAAGACGAACCAGAATCCGGCGCAGAAGATTGTCGGTACACTGGGAGAGATTTTCGCTCCCCTGATTCCCGCCCTGATCTGCGGTGGTCTTGTGCTTGGTTTCAGAAACGTGATCGGAGAGATCAACTTCTTTGCTAACGGCACACAGAGTCTGGCGGATGTATCCCAGTTCTGGGCCGGTATGTACAATTTCCTCTGGCTCATCGGTGAGGCGGTATTCCATCTGCTCCCGGTCGGTATCGTGTGGTCCATCACAAAGAAGATGGGGACGACGCAGATCCTTGGTATTGTTCTCGGACTGACGCTGGTATCCTCACAGTTGTTAAACGGATTCAGCGTATCGTCTACAGCGGCAGAAGATATCCCGGTGTGGGATTTCGGATTTGCCAAGGTGCAGATGATCGGTTATCAGGGGCAGGTCATCGCGGCAATGATGGCAGGATTCGTCCTTGTATACCTTGAGAAGTTCTTTAAGAAGATCTGTCCGGAAGTAGTCAGTATGATCGTGGTTCCGTTCTGTTCACTCCTCCCGGCGGTCATCATCGCTCACACGATCGTGGGACCGATCGGCTGGAAGATCGGCGACGCGATCGGTACGGCAGTGTATTCAGGACTTACATCTGACTTTAGATTTGTATTCGCAGCAATATTCGGCCTGCTGTACGCTCCGCTCGTTATGACAGGTCTGCACCATATGACAAACGCGGTTGACTCACAGCTTCTGGCGATCCCGCCCAAGACGACGATTCTCTGGCCGATGATCGCCCTGTCAAATATTGCACAGGGGTCAAGTGTGCTTGCAATGTCCGTTCTCCAGAAGAAGAACGAACGTGCGCAGCAGGTCAATGTACCGGCGTGTATCTCCTGTTACTTAGGTGTTACAGAACCGGCGCTATTTGGTGTCAACTTAAAATATGTATTCCCGCTTGTTTGCGGTATGGTCGGATCTTGTATCGCGGCAATGATCTCCGTAGGATCCGGCGTGCAGGCATTAAGTATCGGTGTCGGCGGACTTCCGGGAATCCTTTCCATCGTTCCGCAGTATTACCTGACTTTCCTTCTGGCGATGGCAGTGGCGATTGTTGTTCCGTTTGTGCTTACATTCATCGTAGGAAGAATTAAACTGTCTGCGGAGGGCAGATTCGGAAAGAACAGGGGAAATGCAGAAGCGGTTTCGGCAGTATCTGAGGCAGAGGCAGCGTCAGCAGCGGAAGCTCCGGCAGCAGGAACAGGCATGGCAGAAGCAGCTCCGGCGGGAGATGTCAAAGAGTTAAAATCTATCCTTGACGGAAAAGTGATCCCGATCACAGAAGTAGAAGACGAAGTATTCTCCCAGAAGGTGATGGGCGACGGTGTTGCCATCGAGCCGACCAATACCGTAGTGACCGCTCCGGCGGACTGTGACGTGTGTGTCGTCATGGCTGACACATGTCACGCATGCGGACTTGCGCTACCAAACGGACTTGAGCTGTTGATCCATGTGGGCGTTGATACGGTTGACATGGGCGGAGACGGGTTTAAGCTCTTCGTAAATGAAGGCGACCACGTGAAAGCAGGACAGCCGTTGATTGAGTTTGATCCGGAGAAGATCAGGGCAGCAGGCCATCCGTGCACGACAATGTTCATCGTGACAGGCGAGGGAAGCGCCGCAGGTGTTACCATGCACACAGGCATGGATGCGAAAGCAGGAGAGACGACAGTCATATCATGGGATTAGTTGAAAGGGCAGGTGGAAGAGATGGCAGACAGAGATTTTAGAAAAAGTGTAGTATATCAGATCTATCCCAAGTCATTTTGCGATTCCAATAAGGATGGACTTGGAGATATCAGGGGCGTGATCGGCAAGCTGGACTATATCAAGGAACTGGGCGCAGACTATATCTGGTCGACTCCGTTCTTTGTATCCCCGCAGAATGACAACGGTTATGATGTGGAGGATTATTACAACATTGATCCCCGCTACGGGACGATGGCTGACGTGGAAGAGCTTATTGCCGAGGCGGACAAACGAGGCATCGGACTGATGTTCGACATGGTGTTCAACCATGTGTCCACACGCCATGAGTGGTTCCGAAAGGCCATGGAAGGCGACCAGTATTACAAGGATTTCTTCTTCTTCCGCAAAGGAAAGCCGGACGGAAGCGCTCCGACGAACTGGGAGAGCAAGTTCGGCGGGAACGCGTGGGAATATGTCGAGAAGTTCGACGAGTATTATCTGCATCTTTTTGACGTGACACAGGCAGATTTAAACTGGGACAATGAAAATGTGAGAAAAGAAGTGCAGAAGATCGTGCGCTTCTGGATGGAAAAGGGCGTGAAGGGATTCCGCTTCGACGTTGTAAATCTGATCAGCAAGAGCGTGTTCGAGGATGATCTGACAGGCGACGGACGCAAGTATTACACGGACGGCCCAAACATCCACAAATACTTAAAAGAACTCAATGGGATGACCTTCGGTACGGATGCAAGTATCATCACGGTGGGCGAGATGTCCAGCACTTCCATCGAGAACTGCTACCAGTACGCAGGGCGCGACACGAACGAGTTGTCCATGGTATTCAGCTTCCACCATCTGAAAGTGGACTTCATGGGGAATGAGAAATGGGTGCTCGTCCCGGCTGATTTCCAGAAGTTAAAGGACATTATCTTTGAGTGGCAGACAAAGATGGCGGAGCATGACGCGTGGAACGCTGTATTCTGGTGCAACCATGACCAGCCTCGCGTGGTATCCCGCTTCGGGGATGAAGAAAAATATTGGAAAGAGTCCGCGAAGATGCTCGGCACGATCATCCACTGTCTGCGCGGCACACCCTATGTATATCAGGGCGAGGAGATCGGCATGACCAACACCGACTTTACGCAGATTGATCAGTTCCGTGACGTGGAGAGCTTGAATCACTATCAGATCCTTCAGGATAAGGGACTGAGCGCTTCCGACGCTCTTCGCATTATCCAGATCCATTCCCGCGACAACGGGCGTACACCGATGCAGTGGGATGACACGAAGTACGCGGGATTCTCGGCAGAGGACAGCAAGGAGCCGTGGATCGCGGTAAACGGAAACCACGCGAAAGTCAATGCGGCGGCTCAGTTAAAAGATGAGGATTCCATTTTCCATTATTATCAGAAGCTGATCTCTATGAGGAAGGAGCTGGATGTCATCGCTTACGGTGATATCGAGCCTCTGGCACAGCGCGATCCGTCTGTGTTCGCTTACCGCAGGACATACGAAGGACATGAGCTGATCGTGGCGGCAAATTTCTACGGCAGAGACTACGAGTGGAAGAACGCGCCCGATGTGAGCGGTTACAAGCGGGTGCTTGGCAACTACGCTGATACAGCCGCACAGGAGAACAGCGCGGTGACACTGAAACCGTATGAGGCGGTTGTGTGGTATAAATAAGAGAAGATCAACACTAATATAAAAATATCAGGCAGGAATGAGGATGACGAAACCCTTGTTCCTGCCTGTTTGGTGTGACAAAGATAAGACGGGATGCAATAAAGCTGTTAGAACAGATTCCAGAAGATAAATTAATTTTCATTATACAGATTATGCAGGGGATGAATGGATTATATAAAGAAGACGACATGAAGGAGAGGGAGAAGGCTTTGCGCTCGCTCGCAAGATTAAGGAGAAAAATGCCTGAGATTGATTATGATAGGGAATAGTTGCGCTAATCAGTGCTGCGGTTCTAGTTTCTTCTTTTTGTTTAAAACTATTGACAAAACAATGAGGGGGGGGGGGTAGAATGGTTTTTGGATATATGGGTTTGATTTCCATTTATCCGTATTATTAATGAAGGGAAAGATAAAGGATGAAGAAGAGACAGGTAAAAAAGTATCTCGGCGCGCTTCTCTTGAGCGGCGCTCTGTTCTGCGCTTCTCTACAGACTGTTTACGCAGAAGAGGTACAGCCGGGTACAGAGCCGGGGACGGAATCGGGAACGGGAACAGACATTACCGCTGACGGTGGGGAATCCCAGCCGGACATCGTACCGGAGCCTCTGGCAGAGAGCGGTACAGATACGGTGTCGGGAGAGACAACAGAAGTAAATGCTCCGCGCATAACACAGGATGTAATTGAGTGGAATGGCGGCCTGCTGGAGATCCCGGTTGATCTCGGGGACTATGCGGCGGATGAACTCAAAATGACAATAAAAACACAGGAAGGATGGGCGCGTTCTGCAACAGAGATTACTGAAAATTCGGCCGTGTTCTCTTTTCTGGGGGGTTATTATAATGGGGCATGGGATGTAAGGCGGTGGTTTTTCAACGCAGGTGACTATGAGTTGGATGTAAGCTTTACTGACGCATCAGGTACATTGGAAACGACGGGAAGTTTTATTTTGAGCATACCTGTGGACAGCCAGCCATGGGTGGTACAGAAGGAAAGAGTAGTTTTTGACGGCAGCGAGGACTTGGTTTTCCGCTTTGAGAATGGTACAAACTATCTTGAACTTGTGCCGTCGTCGCTCGATCTTTATATATGGACTGCAATGGGGTTCGGTTATCATTATCTGGAAAGCGGCGTTACTGTGGATACGGATTCAGGAACAGTGACAATAGATAAAGATGCTTTTATATCAACGCTTATAAAGCGGCGCGATGATTATAACGGTTATGGTCTGCATGATATAGTTACCATTTTGTGCGATGGACAGACAGTATATGGTGAGACAGCCCGCAGGCTAAATGAAATAACTGATGATGGAACCGGGTATTACGACACAGACCTTGCATGGGAGGTAGACATTACCGGGCTAGACACTAATAACCTTGAGAAGTATCTGCAGCCTTCCGGTTCTGACGGACAAGCGGCTGAATTTACTGGTACGAACGCGGACAATATCTCGGTTTCTAAGACGGACGCAGACGTAATCAGCAGGAGCGCGCTCTCTTATATCCAGAACAATTATGCTGACCAGCTTGCTGCGCTGGGAGATAATTATACGGTGTCGTCAAGGCTTGTTCTTTCAGAGCAGACAGCCGATGATCTGGCATCTGATGTGAAAGAGGCATTTTCTTCCTGTGCGCCGGATGCGACAGTCGGGAAATACTATGACATCTCTGTTCAGGCGGACGTATTGCAGGATGGGAATGTAGTGGAAGGACTGGGAAGTCTGACAGTCGCGATGCTTGATTCAGAGATTCAGTTAAATGTGAATATCCCGGGAGATTTAAAGAAAGATGGGCGCAGTTTTATGATGCTTCATTATCACAATGGGCAGGGAACGGTTCTGGAATCTTCCGTAACTAATGACACGATTACATTTAAGACAAGCGCGTTTTCACCGTATGCCATTGCGTACAAGGATGCCGTCAGCACAACTCAGAGTAATTCTGCGGCTCAGAACACTTCTGTGAAAAATACGCAGAGTACTGCTCCGAAGACAGGAGACGAAGTGTCAGGGATGCTTCCCGCAGCCGCCGCAGTGATCAGCCTTTGTGTTTTAGCGGCAGTCGTATATATGCGGAAGAGACATTGCAGATAAACTAAGAGAAGATCAACAATAGTATAAAAAAAATGTCAGGCAGGAATGAGGATGTCAAAGCCCTTGTTCCTGCCTGTTTCTCTGTTTTCCTGCGTAGAAATGACGAATGTTTTATGATATAATGGAAAGCAGAAACCAAGAACGGGGACTATAATTATGGACGATTTAACATATACTACCTCCATGATACAGGAAATTAAAGAGTTGCTATCTGACGCACATCAGCGTGTCGCCGTACAAGTGAATACAGAATTGTTGTCTACTTACTGGAATGTCGGTCGCATTATCGTAGAGCATGAACAGAACAGCCAAGAACGCGCGGCATACGGAAAACAGACCTTAAAAGCACTATCCAAAGAATTAACGAAAGAATTTGGCAAGGGATTTTCTGTTTCCAATCTCCAGTTTATGCGCCGCTTTTATCAGACCTATCAAATTCAACAGACGGTGTCTGTTAAATTGTCATGGTCGCATTACTGCGAACTTTTGACAATTTCCGATGAGGATAAACGCAGCTTTTACGAAAAAGAAGCGATTAACTCCGGATGGTCGATACGGGAAATGAAGCGTCAGATTGCGACCTCTCTCTACGAGCGTCTACTACTATCCGATGGAAAAGCCAACAAAGAAAAGGTACTTGCTCTTGCAGAAAAAGGGATTGAAATGGCACAGCCTGCGGATATGATAAAAGACCCATATGTTTTTGAGTTTTTAGGGTTACCGGAAAATAAATCGCTTATGGAAAGTGACCTTGAAAAGGCTCTTGTAGAGCAGATAGAAAAATTTCTGTTGGAATTAGGGCGCGGTTTTATGTTCGTTGGAACGCAGCAGCGCGTAACTCTGAATAACACGCAATACTATGTTGACATGGTTTTCTACAACAAAATTCTCCGCGCTTATGTTCTGATAGAATTAAAAACCGTTAAGCTCATGCCGGAAGCGGTCGGGCAACTGAATATGTACTTGAACTATTACGCAGCAGAAGTAAACGACGAACATGACAATCCGCCTATCGGTATCATTCTTTGTACGGATAAAGACAGTGTAGCCGCTGAATATGCGTTAGGCGGTCTTTCAAATAATATCTTTGCTTCCCGATATGTTTCTTATATCCCGAATAAAGAGCAGCTTATCGACCAAGTAGAAACGGTATTGCAGGAATGGCACAATGACGAAAAATGAGAAAAGAACGGCTGCGGCAGTCAATATGTCGGCTGCTGCACCCGAAAGCGGGTAATGGTTTTTATATCTTCCTCCTTAATTTCGGTGCTGCATTTAACGCGTTTTGCCATACGCGCTTATAAAGCAAGTTTATGTGGAGATACGGCAAGATGAATGACAATATGTGAAAAACTAGATTGTAAGCTATGTAAAACTTTATAAACATTCGCGAGGACTTATAAGAAGATTTCCATCTTTCCAATCAATAAAAAAGCATTTCGATGATGAGACACAAGAAATATCATCAAAGAAATGCTTTTTATTATGCCTGTT
>DWYT01000162.1 GCA_019118545.1 Candidatus Mediterraneibacter merdavium
CGACGAGGTAGATAGGGCAGAGGTGGAAGTGTGGTAACACATGGAGCTGACTGTTACTAATCGGTCGAGGGCATAACCAATGCGGAGATAGGCACATGGATGATGATTCTTTGTATGTAGTTTTGAAGGTATACGGACATTTATATAGGAATGAGAGGAAACCTGCCTGAAGGAGTAATTCTTTAGACAGGTTTTAAGTTGTGTTGGAAGTATGTATGTTGCGCAGAAGAGCTATATAAATATTGGGATATGTGTGGGATGGAATGTTGACTTTTTCTCGCAATCCGATATCATACTATTATGAAAATAATTTTCGCCTAGGAAATCGTTGTCATACAATACGAGGGGTATCGATAATGTGGAGAAAGACGACAGTAGCAGTATGTATGCTGACGGCACTTCTTTTGAGCGGATGCCGGACAGAGGAGAAAATAACGGAAAGTCCGAAGGATCTGAACATTCTTTCAGATGCAGAAAAGGAGGCCATGCCTGAGCAAAACACGGAAGAAGATGTTCAGGAGCAGCCAGAGCAGCCAGAACAGACTGAAAAGGGATTGTTGGTCGCTGTCGATCCGGGACACCAACAGTATGGAAACAGTGAGCTTGAGCCAGTAGGACCGGGCGCATCAGAGCAGAAGGCGAAAGTTGCGGGCGGGACATCTGGTGTATCGACAGGGACACCGGAGTATGAACTGACACTGCAAGTGTCCATGAAGCTTAAGGATGAGCTCACAAACCGGGGGTATGACGTTCTGATGATCCGGGAGACAAATGATGTCAATATCTCTAATGCTGAGCGGGCGCAGGTGGCGAACGAGGCAGGCGCGGACGCATTTATACGCATACACGCGAATGGCTCCACGGACGCAGGTGTATCAGGGATGATGACGATCTGCCAGACTCCTTCTAATCCTTACAACGGAGCGCTTTATGGGGAGAGCAGACTGCTTGCAGAACAGGTTCTCAACCATACCGTCGAGACGACAGGGGCCAGAATGGAAAGAGTGTGGGAGACGGATACAATGAGTGGGCTCAACTGGGCGCAGGTTCCGACGACCATATTTGAGATGGGATATATGACGAATCCTCAGGAGGATGAGCTTATGGCCACAGAGGAATATCAGATGAAGCTCGCTTCCGGCATCGCTGACGGGGTGGACGGATATTTTGCCGCACGGCAGTAAAAGTCAACCACAGTTATTTTCACGTCTTTTACGCACAGTTGCCATTCTCCCCAAAGACCGATATAATAAACACTAGCTGCGGGATGCTCCCGCCCTTATATCCATGAAAGAGGTACATGGCAGTATAATGAATCTGATGAGCAGAATCCCGAGGGATTTCTATAAACTATTTGCAAGTAAATATACGGACTATTACATGCTGTTCCTTGCGGCGATACATGAGGAGATGAGCCTCTCTTATTCTGTGCTCGGGTTGACGGAGAAAGAGTGCCGGGCAGTGATGAATGAGAAGATCGCGTCAGCGACCCTTCTGTGGGATGAGGACAACTGCGACGAGGAAGGGATCTTCCTCACGCGGTCGAACATGGCCTCGGTCTGCCTGAAGCATTTTGAGGAGTGGGGGTGGCTCCGTCAGGATTACGACGAGACGCTCAACAGCTATGTGGTCACATTCCCGGAGTACAGCCAGATGTATGTGGAACTGTTCCGCCGACTGTTTGATGAGAACGAGAGCGAGGAGCGGGAGAGCGTGATGACGATATACAGTCATCTGTATACATACAGCTCTGACACAGAGAAGAATAACGAGATATTAAACAGCGCGCTGCGCGTGTCGAAAAAGCTGGTGCAGATGCTGGTGAACATGCAGGACGGCATGAGAGGATATTTCGACGAACTCTCCCGGCAGAAAGATTTCCGGGGGATACAGGAAGTGCTTGTGCGGGAAATCAACAACAGTGACAGTAGGAAATACGCCATCCTGACCACGACGGACAGTTTTTACAGATATAAGGAAGCAGTCAAGGAACTGATCGATAAGAACTTAAGAGAAAACGACAGCCGAAGGGCGGGAGCGGAAGCCGCTTTGCAGGCAGTAAAGAAGCGGATGCAGGAGAAAGAAATTGCTTTGGATACAGGAGAAGCTGCAGCCGTTGGCATGGGACAGCCGGGTACGACAGGGCATGAGGCTCCAAGTGCAGACTCACGGAAACTTATGCGCATGGAGCGCGTCATCGGACTGTGTATTCAGGCGGCAGACACTATGCTTCGTATTGAGCGGCAGTTTGACGCCATCGAGAAGAGATACAATAAGCTGATCGAGCAGAAAACCATATTTGCCAGCCGTGCGGCGGCGCGGATCCGCTATGTGCTGCAGGAAGGAGCACAGGAGGATCAGACCATTGTATTTGTGGACATGCTCAACCGCAGCGGCAGGAAGGAAGAATTAATCCGGGCGCTCTCAGAGCGTATCCCCATGAGCAGGCCGTACAGCGTGATGGCGGAGGACAGCATGTACAGGCGCAGACTGTCAGACCGTGAGAAATTCACTCCTCAGGCAGTGGCAGAGGAAAGCAGAGAGAGTGAGAAACTGGATTCCTTTGTGTTAAAACCATTGTACACGCAGAAGGAGCTGGAGTTATTTAAGCGGAAGAACCAGTCGGACGGTGTGTTCAGGACAACAAAGGATACAGTGAGAACTGTGGAAGATTTAGAAAAGCTGTTCTTCATCTGGCAGGAGGCGACAGAGACTGCGCAGACAGAGAAAGAGATCACACTGGGCGAAGAGCAAAAGAGCGGTCAAGGACTCCGGTTTACGGAGCTTGAGATACGGGAGGATTAGGGGATGTTTACATATTTGGAAGAAGTGTCGGTGACAGAGGGCGAACAGATCAAAAAAACGATACAGGCGCTGTTCCGACAGACTTGCATCTTACAGGTGAAATACGACCCGGCCACACTGGCGCCGAGGGACAATGCCCAGTATGAGACATGCGCCAGACACAGAAGCTTTATTGAGGATTATGTATCTGTGCTGGGATGTGAACTGATCCATGATTCTCAGGAGCATATTTTCCGCCTGACAGGGGACGGTGTGCAGACAGAGAAATTAAGCCTGACCGCCACGCTGATCCTTCTTGTGATGAAGCTTATTTACAGGGACAAGATCATGGGCGAGGGTCTGAACGCACCTGTGACAACGCTGAAGGAAATGCGTGAGTACGGGAAGAACACGAACCTGATCCCGGACAAACTTACTGTTGTCCAATGGAGAGAGGCGCTGTACCTGATGCGTTTGCACCAAGTGATCGACATACCCGGAGCGGTGCGCGATGTGGAGGATGACACTCCCGTCTATATTTACAGTACAATCAATATGTATGTGACGGCGGGGGATATCAACGCGCTGATCGAGGAATACGGAGAGGAGACAGAAGAGCTTGAGACAGCCGAAGAAATTATTTACGAGGATGCTGATCAATAACTGGGGCGGAATCAGTCACAAGATCCTTACGTTCCATGAGCATGTGAACCTGTTCAGCGGGAAGAGCGGCTCGGGGAAATCAACCGTCATGGATGCCATACAGGTGGTTCTGTACGGAAGTGTGTCCGCCAATTTCCTGAATAAGGCGGCGGATGATTCGAAGAACAAAAGAAGCGTCTTGAGCTATCTGCGCGGCGCCCAGAAGGACGGAAGTGCCAACCGCGGGGGGATGGACTTTTGTTCCCAGATCGTTCTGGAGATCGAGGATACGGGGAATCATATCGTGACCTGCATTGGAGCAGCGTTTGAGGTGGCAAAGGGAGATGTGGAGCTGAAAAGGTATAATTATTTCAGCCATTCGGGCAGATTTCCTGAGGACGGATATTTAGAGGACGGTGTGCCTTATACCATCGCCCAGATCAAGAAGCTGACAGGGGAGAGAAGCCGCAGCGAAGATAACCGGGGACACGGGGATGTGAACCGTGTCTATCCTTCCAGAGAGGCTTATCTGAACACACTGTATGATGTGATCTTTGGCTATGTGGAGCCGGGGCGCATGATCACCATGGAGAAGAGTGCCATTGCACTTAAGATGACCAGCGGGACGGGTCAGTTCATCCGGGATTATATGTTCCCCAAGAGTCAGGAGGATACCGTGGCTGCCATCAGCGAGCAGTTGGGGGCATACCGTGAGATCAAGGAGCGGGTGGAGGATCTGGAGAAACGGATCGCCATGCTGGATACGATCCGGGACTGTGACCGGGAACTGGCCAATGTACGTGCGGATAAGGTGCGCACAGAACAGATTTTAAAACATATTGACATTGAGGGCAGCACCGCGCGGCTGGAATCGCGCAGGAGCGATCTGGAATCGCTGGAAAAAGAGGCAGGAAAGGCAGAGGCAGGGCAGAACGAGCTTCAGGCGGCGCTGGAAAAAGCAAGGGTTGAACTTGTTGACGTAAAAGCAGAGCTCAAAGAGAGCGACTATGGCAGGAAAGAGCAGGAGCTAAAAGAGTTGGAGACGACGATCCGCCTTCTTGCGGATAATTCCGCCCAGTGGCGGCTCATCATACAGGGACTTAAAAGATGGGAGGAGGACGAGTTGGTCACAGACTATGTGAGCAACCGTGCCCTCCAACTGATTCAGGATTTTCGTCAGGGCGAGGTGACGGCTCAGACATGCGAGGAACTGAAACGCCATATAGGCTCCGCGTTTGACAATATTTCCAATGAACTGTCCGAGATCCAGAGCGGCATCAGGGAGATGGAAAAAGACCTGCGTGAGAAGTCAGAGGCAGCGGAGGAAATGCGCAATGACAGGAAACCATACCCGTCCGACCTCAAGGAAGCGAGGCGCGAGCTGCAAAGGGAATTAAGCGGCCGCTATGGGCGGAAGATCGAGGTTCATATCTTTGCTGATCTTTTTGACATTACGGATGAGAAGTGGAAAAATGCCGTGGAGGGACGCCTCGGCAGAATCAAGCGGAGCATGGTCACGGAGCCTGCATATGCGCTTGACGCGGCAAAGCTCTTCCGCAGGATGAGGCAGTTTGAGGAAGTGGATCTCATCAACAGCGCGGCGGTGAAGAGAGAGTCGCCAACCGCGGAGAATAACTCTCTCTACGAGGCAGTGCACACAGATGTTTCTTATGCGGACTGGTGCTTAAGGCGCTATCTGGGAAGAATACAAAAATGTGAGACTGTGGAAGAACTGGATATGGTGTACGACGGCGTTACGCCGGACTGTTATTCCTACAGTGGATACCGGTTCCGTCATCTGAGAAGGAAAGATTATACGAAAAATGCCTGCATCGGCACAAGGGTCTCCAGAGCCAAATTAAGAGAGTTGGAAGAAGAGATTACAGAGCTTCAGCAGAACCTGATCGGGGAGCGGCAGACTGAGGCCGCATTAAAAGAGGCGCAGCAGTTCGAACGGCTGAATCAGGGGACAGACCAGCTTCTCCGCCTTGCGGGAGCTGCCGGTGAATTAGAGGAATATTACAAGAGGCAGGAGCGCTTGAAGAAAGAACTTGAGGAACTCAAAGACGGGACACTGGCAGCAGACCTTCGCAGGAGAGAGGAGACGCTGACCGCCCAGATCAAAGGAAAAGAGGAAGAATCGCGCACACTCCAGAAGGAGCAGATCCGCCTTGGAGAGATGAAAGGAAGGGCAGAGCGCGATATCCGAGATCTGGAGGAACGTCTGGAGATCTTGAGACAGGGATATGTGCCGGATGAGGCGCTTCTTGCCGAGGTGAAGGAAAAGCTGGCGAAGAAGAGCGAGGCCGCGTACCGGCAGGAGGAGAGGAACAGGCTTGAAACACTCTCTGGTCAGGAAGAGATGGCAAGAGACGAGCGCACCCGGGCGAGAAATGCGTTTAATAACGCCTATCCATCATACGGTTTCACAGGTGTAGAGCACGACAATGACGCGTACGATAAGACGCTGGAGCGGTGTCGGATGGACTTTGAGCCGGAGTATAAGAAGGAGTTCCAAAAACAGTATGAGCTAGTCTATCATTCTCTGCGTGACAATGTGATCGCCACCATCCACGGCGAGATCAAGGCAGCCTACCGCCACCGCAGGCAGATTAATCAGATGCTGTCAAAGATCCGTTTCTCCGACAGTATCTATCAGATTGATATCCTGCCCGCGAAGAATGAAAACGGTCAGTTCTATGAGATGCTGATGGCGGAAGAGCTGGACAGCAAGGTGGTGGATCACGACGCCTTGGAAGGCCAGATGAGCCTTCTGGAAGATGAATTCTTCCGCAAATACGAGCAGAAGATCCTGCTCCTGACGCAGAAATTTATGCCTCCGAGGGATGAGGAGGAAGCCGGGCGCGAGCGGCACCGTCAGGAGATGGAGCGCTTCGCGGATTACAGAAATTATCTGAATTTCAGTATGTATGAGCAGACGATCGATGAGAACGGTCATGAAAAGAAAAACTATGTGGACGACATGGCAGGGGTGGATTCCGGCGGCGAGGGACAAAACCCGAAATATGTGGCGCTCCTTGCCGGATTCGCTATGCTGTATATGCAGCAGAGCAACCGGGATTCCAAGATCCGGCTGGTGCTTTTGGACGAAGCGTTCTCCAAGATGGACAAGGAACGAAGCGAGGTGTGCTTAAGATATGCGCGGGAGCTGGAGCTGCAGCTTATCGTCTGTGTGCCGGATGAACGCCTCCAGTCCCTGATCCGTAACGTGGACAGTGTCTACGGGTTCCGCCGTTTCCGCAATCAGGTGACCATGATGCACATCGATAAGGGCGACTACCTGAATATGATCGAGGGAGAGGAAGAAGGAAACAATGACATTGATACAATGGCTGATCGCTTCCGCGGACAGTGATGCGTACCGCGCAGGCAGGGCAGAGGGGATGAGACACCCCAAAGCAGACAGTAAGATGATCCATGCCGTGGGCGGACTGCGAAGTCTTGTCAGACAGGCACGGGAGTTAGAGAGCCAGAGGTTGATCCGTGTGGACTGGATGGATCTCGGCGCGGATATTCGTCAGATCCATTACTCCCTAGATATCATCCCTGCTCTGTGCGCCAGAGAAGGGATAGAAGACCCGCGGCATAAGCAGCTCCGTTATATAAATAAAGTGGAAACATGGCGGGAAGACATGCGGGATATCTATCTGTTTCCTTATTATGAGGAAATCCTTAAACGGCTTGAGAGCGGGAAAAATGTAAGGACTCCGGATCTGGAGGATGAGGATTTTTTTCGTTGCCTGAACACCATTCCCCGCATGGAGGAACCCATATGGAGGCGTGTGTTCAGCGCCGCAGTGTTCGGCGGTTCTAAGGTGTTTGAAACAGAGGGTTATCAGACGCGGGTGCTTACTGTTCTGAAAGCATACTCCCCTTTGTGTGTGGAAGGGATGACGGACGAAGAGATCTTAAAACTCCACGGGGTACTGACTTACTCCCAAACGATGGAATGGAAAGGGCCGCTGCGATATGCAGTGGATCAGAGTGTGGAGATGGATTCATCCCGGGCGTATTATGGCACAGTCATCAATTCCCGGACACTGGAACATGCAAAGCCTCTTTCCATGCCGGGCGTGAAGAGGGTCATCGTGATCGAGAACAAGGCGAACTATGAGGCTATGGAGTATCGGGCGGATACACTGTATCTCTACTGTCACGGTTTTTATTCCCCGAAGGAGAGAGCCTTTTTAAAAGGACTTTCCGATGTTGCCAAGGAAGACGTGGAGTATCTTCACTGGGGAGACATGGATCTGGGCGGGATTCGTATTTTCCAGTTCAACAGGCAGAATCTGTTTCCTCAATTAAAACCATACCGGATGGACAAAAAGATCTTTGCGCAGGCGCTTAAGAGCGGGGCAGGCATCCCGCTGGAGGACAAAAAGAGGAAAGCGCTTGAGAAACTGGATGCAGGACTATTAGAAGAATTAAAAGAAAGCATCCTCACGAGCGGCATGGAGATCGAGCAGGAAATGCTGCTGGCGCATAAGCTGAGGGATATTGTGTATAAGGGCATATAAAAAGTCACATAAAGAGATATAAAAGAGAGCGCATTCGGTTTTCTCCTTGACAAATATCTCAGGTGAGGGTACGATATTAGCATTAGCATTTTGAGATTGGAGGAAGGTATTATGAAAATGTTAAAAAAAGCAGCAAGTATTGCTCTTGCGTCAGCGCTTGTATTTTCACTGGCTGCCTGCGGGAGCAAGGATGGCGGCGACAGCGGAAGCTCATCTTCAGGCGGAGATGTATTTATGATCGGGGGCATCGGACCTACGACAGGCGACAACGCGATCTACGGAAACGCCGTGAAAAACGGTGTGCAGCTTGCGGTTGACGAGATCAATGCGGACGGCGGCATCAACGGTTATCAGATCGAGTATCAGTTCGAGGATGATCAGTCTGATTCTGAGAAGGCAGTCAACGCATACAACACACTGAAAGACTGGGGTATGCAGATGCTCATCGGTACTGTCACATCCACACCGTGTACTGCAGTTGTCGAGGAATCCCATGCGGACAATATGTTCCAGCTCACACCGTCAGCGACGGCTGTAGAGAGTATCCAGTATGACAATGCGTTCCGTATGTGCTTCTCTGACCCGAATCAGGGAAAAGCGTCAGCAGACTATATCTCAGAGAACGGACTTGCGACAAAGGTAGCAGTTATTTACAACAGCTCCGACACTTATTCTTCCGGTATCTACCAGAGATTTGTGGAGGAGGCAAAGACGACAGGACTTGAGGTTGTATCCGCAGAAGCGTTTACAGCAGACAGCAAGACAGACTTCTCCGTACAGCTCCAGAAGGCAAAAGACGCGGGTGCTGAGCTTGTGTTCCTGCCGATCTACTATCAGGAGGCTTCCCTGATCCTTGCTCAGGCAGATAAGATGGGATTCGCGCCGGAGTGGTTCGGATGCGACGGTATGGACGGACTTCTTGCACTGGAAGGCTTCGACACAGCGCTGGCGGAGGGACTGATGTTCCTGACACCGTTCACAGCGGACGCGGAGGACGAGGCGACACAGACATTTGTGGCAGATTTTAACGAGCAGTTCGGCGGAACACCGAACCAGTTCGCAGCAGATGCGTACGACTGTGTCTATGTGATCAAGGCTGCCATCGAGAAGGCAGACATCACACCGGATATGAGCATTTCCGATATGAGCGACGCTCTTAAGAGCGCGATGACAGAGATCCAGATCGATGGTCTTACCGGAAAGCAGATCACTTGGGGCGAGGACGGCGAGCCGACAAAGCAGCCGACAGTCGTTGTCGTTGAAGAAGGAAAATATAAAGTGCTTCAGGCACAGTAAGACGAGTCAGGTTTTCTTGGGAATCTGAGAAAAGAGAACTGGGGAAAGGAATCTGAGGAGTAAGAAAACTCCCGCGATACGGCAGGATATCAATGCCGGGCAGCGGGAGTTTTTTGCATCTGATTTTGTGGTGCAGCCATGGATGCTGTGCGGAAAAGGGTATTGAATCTGAAGTAATATGGAAGTATGATTGACGTAAGAATAATATTTAGATAGTTATAAGCGGCAGATACGATCACATTTGAGGAAAAAGGAGAAATCAAGTGGAACAAAGTTTTTACAATGAAATCAAACAGATTTTAGTTTCTGCTAGGAATAAAGTCTATCAAACAGCTAATTTTGCAATGGTGGAGGCTTACTGGAATATCGGAAAATCTATTATTGAAGAACAAGGCGGTAGTGAAAAAGCAGAGTATGGGACTGGATTGCTCAAAGAATTATCGAAACAAATGACCCGGGATTTTGGGAAGGGATTTACCGTTGCCAATTTGAAAAATATGCGCCAATTTTATCTGACATTTCCAAATGGCTACGCACTGCGTAGCGAATTGAGTTGGACGCACTATCGGCTTTTGATGAGAGTAGAAAATGATCACGCACGAGAATTCTATATGCAGGAAGCGGTAAAATCCCAATGGAGTACCAGACAGTTAGAGCGACAGATCAACTCCTTTTTTATGAAAGATTATTATCGAGTAAAAATAAGGAACAGGTTGCAGCGGAAATCCGGACTCTGGAGCCGGCGAAGAAACCGGAAGATGTTATCCGTGACCCATATGTGTTGGGATTTCTTGGTTTGGCATCGAATGATGACTTTTATGAAAGCGATCTGGAGCAGGCATTGATCACACATTTGCAGAAATTCCTTTTAGAGCTCGGAAGAGGATTTTCCTTCGTCGCAAGACAGAAAAGAATTACTTTCGATGGGCGACATTTCAGGATTGACCTTGTATTTTATAATTATATTCTGAAGTGTTTTGTGCTGATCGATCTAAAAGTTGGAGACTTAACGCATCAGGACTTGGGGCAAATGCAGATGTATGTGCATTATTATGAACGGGAGCTTATGAACGAGGGGGATAATCCGCCGATCGGTATTGTGCTGTGCGCAGATAAAAGTGAATCTGTCGTTAAATATACGCTGCCGGAAAATGAAACACAGATTTTTGCTCCAAAATATAAATTATATTTGCCAAGTGAAGAGGAACTTTTAAGAGAGTTGGAGCAGGAATATCAGGCATTAGAAGTTCATAAGCTCGATCACAGGGCGGAGTAAGCGATTTAGGCGAATATAGGCATCAATATATTTGCCATCAGACCGCCCGCTCTTCCTGCGTTTCCGACTTCATCTCCCACACGGTCTTCCCGTACACGGGATGCCTCTTATAGGGCGCGATCTCACACAGCGGCTCTAGCACAAAGAGTCTTTTGTGCATCTCTACATGAGGGATGCACAGTTCTTTGCTTTCTAATACGATATCATCGTAGAAGATGATATCCAGATCCAGTGTCCTCGGACCCCAGCGAAGGATACGCTCCCTTCCAGCGTCCTGTTCGATGCGGTGGAGTTCGGCGAGCAGTTCTTCGGGTGTAAGGAGAGTGCGCAGCTTTAAGCATCCGTTTAAGAAGTCCGCCTGATCCGTTACTCCGTAGGGCGGCGTCTCGATCAGGGCGGAGACTTCTGACACAGAGCAGCCGTGCGCTCCATCCAGCGCTTTTATGGCATCGTCGATATAGTTACGGCGGTCGCCCATGTTCGAACCGAGGGCGATGTAAGCGGTGTGCCATGCGCGAGAGATCTCCACGCTCACAGTCTTGAGAGGGAGACCTACGGGAGCCCATGGTTTTTTGATCTCCAGATCAATCTTCTCTAATCCTACAGTGTGGAGAAGCAGTTCCTCTGCCAGAGCTTCGGCCGCCCGTTCCAACAGCTTGAAGGTGTGCTCCTTCAGAAAACAGTCGATGAAAGCGCTGACCTCCCCGTAATGGATGGAGGCGGTCAGATCATCGGTCAGTCCTGCTTTCCGCGTGTCGGTATAGAGCACGGCTGAGACGAGGAATTTCTGCCCCAGTGTGTTTTCTTCCGGAAATACCCCATGGTTGGCGAATACTTCTAAATCCTGAATCTTGATCTTGTCATATATGGTGGTTGTCATAGCTTTCCCCTTTTTGAAATTATGAATGTCGCTGCGCCGTCGTATCCGCGCGACCGTCTTATCTTTTCGTGTCCATAAGACAATGTTCCCGCATCAATGCCTGTGTCATGCGGATTGCGCGCTTGTTTTTTTTCACATCGTGGATCCGCACAAATGCGCATCCCTTCTGGACTGCGTACACTGTGGTGACGAGCGTACCTTCTTCTCTCTGGTCTGCCGGAAGATCCAATGTCAGTCCGATGACGGACTTGCGGGAGGTGCCGAGCAGGATGGGAAGATCAAACTGATGAAGGAGTTCCAATTGGTTGATGATCTCCAGATTCATCTCGTATGTCTTGCCGAAGCCTACGCCGGGGTCGAGAATGATCTTATCATGCCGGATACCGGCTCTGCCGGCAAGCGCTACGCACCCGCGCATATCCTCTAAGAAATCCGCCGCGAAATCGTCATACTCTGCCTTTTCACGGTTGTGCATCAGGCAGCAGGCAGCGCCGCTCTTGGCGATGACAGACGCCATCTTCTCGTCGTATTTCAACCCCCAGATGTCATTTACCAGATCCGCGCCCGCTGCGAGGGCGGCTTCTGCCACTGTGCTTTTGTAGGTGTCAATGGAGAGCGGGATGTCAAACTCCTGTTTCAGGCGTTCGATGACCGGCACGACCCGCCCGATCTCCTCCGCGTCTGTGATCTGAATATGCCCCGGGCGTGTGGATTCCCCGCCGATATCTAGGATATCCGCCCCTTCCTTCACCATCTGGCGGGCGTGGAAGAGTGCGGCGTCAATGGTATCATAACGGCCGCCGTCTGAGAAGGAATCAGGCGTCACGTTGAGGATCCCCATGATGTAAGTGTTGTTTTTTGTGTCAAATTCTCTGTTGCCGATGATCATATCGTTATCTCCATATTTTTCTTTTCTGCGTTCCAGTCACATTCCTGCTCCGCAGGACAGGCAAAGCACGTTCTTGATGCCTTGTCGCTCTCATAGAGTAGTCTCTCCAGAGGCTCCGCGTCTTCGCGAGGCTTACGGTGCCCGCGGATTGCCGTGAGGATCGTCCGGATTTCCCCTGCGGAAAATGACATTTCTGAGGGGAGACTGTTCAAGATCTTCTCCGCAATCTCGGCACCGGATACCTCATGTGGAATCTTCTTTTCATATTGAAGAGACTTGCCGATATCATGAAGCACCGCCGCGGCATAGATCACTTCCTTGTCCAGATCGAGATGATCCTCGAGAGAACGGATATAAGCGATGCGCGCCACGTCCAGCAGATGCGCCATCTGATGGCAGCAGAAAGGGCGTCTTTCCTCAAGAACCTCAAGCCTGTCGTAATATTCACGGTATACAGGGTGTGTGATGATGGCGTTGACCCGTTTCATGCCTGTGCCTCCTGTTCTTTGATGTCTGATGGATATTGGGGCATTGTTATCTCTGCATCATGCGGAAAAACTGTTCTTCCAGCGCAGAATCCGCCTCAAATACTCCCCGCTTTGCCAGAGTGATGGTGCGACTGCCGGGTTTCTTGATGCCACGCATGGTCATGCACATGTGTTCGGCTTCGATCATTACCAGAGCGCCCTTTGGCTGCATATGCTCCATCAGGGCATCCGCGATCTGTCCGGTGAGCTGTTCCTGCACTTGGAGCCGTCTGGCGAAAACCTCCACTGTCCGCGCCAGCTTGCTTAAGCCTACCACCTTCCCGTCAGGGATATAGGCAATGTGCGCTTTTCCGTAGAAGGGAAGGATGTGGTGTTCGCACATGGAATAGAAGGTGATGTCCCGCTCGATCACCATCTCACTCGTATCTACGGAAAATGTGCGGGAAAGGTGCTCTTTCGCATCCTCATTCATTCCGCCGAATAACTCTTCACACATGCGGGCAATGCGCGACGGCGTCTCGCGAAGTCCCTCCCGGGTCACATCCTCGCCGATGCCCTCGAGCATAAGGCGCACTGCCTGTTCTATCTTCTGCTGATCTATCATGAAAGTTCCCTCCCTCTGTTTGTCATCTGTTCTGTGACCTGATAGGACTCATCCGGTACGGCGACGCTGCCCTGCGTTTCCGGCGCTCCTGCCTGACACGGCGCTCCTGATGCTCCTGCTCTGTCGCGCGCTTTTGCTGCGGTGTCTGTGTAAGCGTCCTCTGCCTGCTTGAGATAAGACAGGGAGCCGAACGCAAGGATCACATCTCCTTTCCCGGCTTCTGCCAGTGCCATCGCCACCGCCTTGGAGACGCTGTTGCTTCTGCCTGTATCTGCCGCCGCCATATCATTGTTTCCATCATGTACCGCTGTGACATGCGGACAATACCTGCGTACCGTTTCTGCCAGCTCTTCGGGCGGGAGTCCCCGCTTTTTATCGGGAAGCTGCACTGTGTAGACGGAAGACGCCAATGGGCATAGGATCTCTGCAATGCGGTCATATTCTTTATCATGGAATACGCCCATGATGAAGATGAGCTTCTTTCCTGTAAAGTAATCCTCGACGCTCTCCCTGAGTCTTAATGCCGCCGTCTCGTTGTGGGCGCCGTCCAGTATAAAGACAGGCGCCTCTCCGATACAGGTGAATCTCCCCCGCCAGAGCGTATGTGCCGTTCCGTTTCTCACGGCTTCTTTACTGACCGGATATCCGTTCGCGTTCAAAAAACGGATGACCTCGAGGGCAGTACAGAGATTGTCCGTCTGGTATCTGCCTGACAGAGAAGTGGTCAGATGCGGATATTCTTTATAGGAAAGCTCAATCCCCCGATAATCCGTCTGATGGATCACGGCTTTTTCCGGTTCTGCCTTTATGAACGGACATCCGCTTCTGACGGCGTACTTTTTTAAGACCTCTTTGACAGAGGGTGTCTGCTCCGCCGAGATGACAGTGCATCCGGGTTTGATGATGCCCGCCTTGTTTTTCGCGATCTCCTCCAGAGTATTGCCGATGATGCCGATGTGATCCCGGCTGATGGAGGAGAAGGCCGCACAGAGTGTATTTCGGATGATATTGGTAGCGTCCAGCGCTCCGCCCAAACCTGCTTCCAGTACGACAAGATCGCATTTCATTTTCTTAAAATATAAAAAGGCTATCGCCGTCTCAGCCTCAAAGACTGTGGGAAGCGCTTCGTTGCCTTCCTCTAAGTGGGCGATAGCATCTCTTACCTGTGATGTCATCTGCGCGAACATTTCTTCCGAAATCCATGTGCCGTCAACCTGTATACGTTCCAGATAGGAGATGACTGTCGGTGATACATACCGCCCGATCCTGTATCCTGCTTCACTTAAGATGGTGGAAGTGTATGCAAGCACAGATCCCTTTCCGTTCGTTCCTGCGATATGTATGAACCGGAGGCTCTCCTGAGGATCGCCAAGCTCACGCAGCAGACCTCGAATCGTATCCAAGCCAAGTACACTTCCGTATTTGGACATTTCGTCCAAATATACCCTTGCTTCTTTATAGGTCACGCTTTTTAATTCCTTTCTTCGCCTGACAGTAGTGACAGGCAACTGAACAGGGATATCATAGCACTAAAAGGGAAGATATACAAGCATTTGTTGTGACGAAA
>DWYT01000163.1 GCA_019118545.1 Candidatus Mediterraneibacter merdavium
ATTTTAGCTTTTATGGCTTCTGCCAATACATTACCGCCTTCAAGTATACTTCCACCGAATAGTACAAATACATCTACTTTTTTTATACCATATACACTATGCAAACTTTTCTGAGTTAAGTTTGGAATATCTCTCTTACCACAAAATTTTCCTAAAATATTTATTAGTTCCGCTTTATTCATACCATACATCCTTTTCATCAAATTCTAATTTGTCATCGTCATATATCATTATTATCATCAAGAATTACAAAACATTATAATTAAAACACTACCTACAATCAAGATATATTTCTTTATTAAAAATTATTGGGGATAGTATGGCGATGCAGACAATCAGACCAGATATGGATATTGGTCACAATATCCATCGGTTGAGACGTAACGCGAACATGACGCAAGGCCAAGCTGTTGCACGTTTACAGCTTATGGGAATCGAATTTTGCATTTGAGCAAACGGATAGTTATGAATAATCTACAAAAGACGAAGAATAAGATTATACTCCTTATGGTTGCGGTTAACAAGTCGATAATAGATATATAAATCAATCGGGAAAGGGGGAAATGTATGAAAGTCGATAACATAGCTTTGAGCAAAACAGCCTGCGGATCATATTTGGATTCAATAGCATCTGCCAAAAAATCTGTGTATGCAAAACAAACGGCGCAAACGGTAACGGCAAACACCGATACAGCGGACATAGACGAAACGGCCAGTATGAAAAATGATCTGAGGCAGTCTTTTAAGACACTTTTAGATCAGCTTAAAGACACCTGCCCTGATATACAGTTTTTTATCTCTCCGGGAGACAAAACATCAGAGAAAGACATTATTGCAGAGGCAGTCAGTAAGATGGGCAACGGGTATCTTATATTTTTGTCCCAAGACTTCATGGATAGCCTGTATGCGGGAGAGGAAAGCTACCAACGCTTGACACAGGCGCTTATAGAGGCGGCAAAGCATCTGAACTCCTACGGATCGGGAACCATGGTTTTATTAGGAGCGGACAAAGCGGTGTACGCATCGAAGAAACCGGAAGCCACTCAAAAGCCTCCTTTTTTCAACATCACATCCAGCAACAGCACGACAAACTGGAACGCTGGTATGGTTTCGTCACCCGCACAGCAAATGGTGAGAAAGTCCGGACTGCTTTCCTCTAACCCGTTTCACACCTCCGGAGCTTATGCCCGCCTTGCGCACGCGAAGTCAAAAACAGCAGTTCAGAGCGTCATGCAGGAGACACGAAGAAATATCAGCACATTAAAAATACTGTCAGTTTTTGGCAGTGACAAGGAACGTCTAAAAGCAAAGAAAGCATTGAGGGCCTTACAAAAGCTATTGTTAAGAGGACAGACAAAACTACGCAGCTTTGATGATGAAAAGCTGACAGACATCCGGAGAAAACGGGCACAGGAACAAGAGCAGCGTGAGAAGGAGCTGCAGGCCCAACTGGAATTAAAGCGGCGCCAGTTGTCCCGGAAGCTCAGAGACGGCGCGATCCGCAAAGAAGGGCAGCTTGAAATTCTTGAAATACCCGGATTAAGAAAGCATTATCTGGGAAGAGAAAAACTCCGGGCACTTTACGGGGTTCCCCCTGTAAGCAGTCCACCGCCCACACCGGGACTTGGAGTCACAGGCATGTCATTTGAGGGTGTGAGCTTCGGCGGCGAGGCTATCCCCGCCGATATGCAGGTAGCAGAGGTTGTTTCCTTCTAAAGGGGAATTCTCTTCCGTCCATCTCTTTATCAGAATTACCTTTGCTGCTCTGACATTGTATTTCAGATAAGCAGTAACATGAAAACCCGTCAGACCTTATGGCCTGCGGGTTTTCACTGTTTCTACAGATCAATCTCTCTGTCCCTGTAATAATACTTTTTGTCTCTGTCCCCGATCTCCCGCATGACTCTGCACGGATTACCGACTGCCACGACATTCGCAGGGATGTCTTTTGTGACGATACTTCCTGCACCGATCACGGTATTGTCCCCGATCGTCACTCCCGGCATAACGATCACACCCGCGCCGAGCCAGACATTTCTTCCAATATGAACCGGCAGATTATACTGGTACGCCTCCTCGCGCAGTTCCGGCAGGATCGGATGTCCCGCCGTAGCGATCGTCACATTCGGGCCGATCATCGTACAGTCTCCTACATAGATATCCGCGTCATCTACCAGTGTCAGATTAAAGTTCGCGTACACCTGTCTGCCGAAATGCGCATGATGCCCGGCCCAGTTGGCGTGGAAAGGCGGCTCTATGTAGCAGTCCTCGCCGATCTCTGCAAACATCTTTTTTAGCAGCTCCTGACGCCGCTCCGCTTCATGGGGTCGTGTCTCATTATAATCATACAATAACTCCAGATAACCTGTCTGTTCCTCCATGATCGAATCGTCCGTCGGTAAGTACAGCCTTCCTTCCTCCATCCTCCGGCGCTCCTCTTCCGGAGAACGTCTCTTCAAACTATCTTCCATTTTTCCTTCCTGCCTTTTTTGATATTTTTCTCTAGTTTACCATACTTAACCGCACTTAACACTTTTTTTAGCGGCAATTTATAGACTTTCTTTTTCTTTTATAATTCACTCATACTTTTGTCACAATTACTCTCTATACTATGACTTAGATAGTTGATAACAACTATCTCCCCCCTCATAAAGTTCAGGCGCTGGATGGTGCCGTACTTTACTCTCATTCCTTTTAGATAACTTATAAACACGAAACCCGTTAACCCTTGTGGTTAGCGGGTTTTCGCTGTCCTATCCTCCCTGTTTTCTTACTCCTCACAGAGCTCAAACACAGCCGTTTCATACGCCGACATTGTGCATCTGCCCTGCACAGTTTTCCCGGTATACAGCGCTGTTGCCTTTTTGTGTAAAGTAATCTCTACTTCCGAGGACTGGAAGTTCAATACAAAGAGATATCGTTTTCCTTCTTTTGTACGCATTACGGTTTCTACGGTCTCCGGCGCGTCGATCCACTCCTTGAACGGCTCGAGTATCCCTGTATATCCGAACAGGTGCTTCATGTTCTGGCGGGAAAACGCGCTTCCCACATGGATCACCTTTCCTTGTCCTAACTCATGCTCCGTCACAGCCGCCTCTCCGGCATAATAACTGCTGCCGTACACTGCCAGCACCGTAGCCCCGTCCAGCGGAGTCAGTATATCATTGAATACTGGCATCTCAATCCTCTCGCCGCCAAAATCCGCCCAGACTGGCTCTTCCGCCGGACTTGTGAATGTGAAGTCCCTGACGTCTGATCCGGTAAGTCTTTGCAGCAGACCGGGTTGCGGCAGCATCACGCATCTGCCGTTCATATCTTTGTATCCTGAGCGGCATCCGATGATGAGTGTCCCGCCGCGCCGCACATACCCCTCTAAGACTGCCGCCCGCTCTTCATCCATGATAACCGGATGCGGATAGACTGCCACCGGATATTTTCCCAGTTCTTCCAGAATGTCATCTTCGCCCATATAGACAATATTGTACGGTGTGTGATTTAACTCTGAGGCGATAAATATCTCTTTTTCACTGGCATCCCTCACGCGGCGGTGCCATACGTCCACCTCGGTATCCCACTCATTGTCATAGTCTTTGATCAGGGCAAATGACGCCTCATTCTCAGCTCCGCAGACGGGTTCGATGCTTTTCAGCTTCCGGCAGAAATCCTTAACCTCACGAAGCTTCCTGTTATCCCTGTTGTCATAATCCAGTATACCGTGCCAGTAGATCTCTGACCCCACCGTACAGGTACGCCAACGGAAGAAGGATACAAAGTCCGCTCCCTGCGCCACGCTCTGCATCGCCCAGAGTGTGAGCTGCCCCGGCCTCGGCGCCGGTCCTTCCATACGTGTCGTCCATCCGTTTGCGCCGGACTGCTGCTCCATAATGCCAAAATGCGGGCAGACAGAACGCACTTCGTTCAGGTTCATCGTCCATTTTCGGTCGTTCAGGTCGTCCGCCGTCTCAAGATCCCGATCCAGACCGAACCCGAAGCTGGGGTAGGAATCATATGTATACACATCCAGACATTCTCTCTCCATGCGGTGATTATCCACATTCCAGAACAGCCCGTTGGTGGTGATGAAGTCCTGCGGCTTCTTATATTTCCTGATGATCCGTGCCTGCATCTGACAGTATTCTAGTGTACTTTCGGAAATAAACCGGTAATAGTCAAGATGTTGGTGCGGATTGATTCCCAAGTTCAGGGTCGGCCTTGGCACATAGATCTGCTCCCAGTCCGTATATGTCTGGTTCCAGAATACAGTTCCCCATGCGTCGTTCAGCTTATCCAGTGTTTTATATTTTTTCTTTACAAATTTGCGGAAAGCGACGGAGTCCGCCTCCGAATAAAACTCGTTCGTCTCACAGTTCAGTTCGTTATCAATCTGCCACCCAACGATAGCGGGATGCTTTCCGTAATGCTTTGCCTCCTGCTCCACGATCCTTGCGCTGAGCTCTCTATAGATGGGCGCATTATAATTGTAGTGCTTTCTGCCGCCGTGACGGTAGACAACGCCCTCCTTTGAAGCATTGAGCACCTCCGGATATTTTTCCGTGAGCCATGCCGGCGGCGTCGCAGTAGGCGTACCGAATATGACTTTCATCCCCTTCCTGCTGCACAGATCTAAGAATTCATCAAAGAAATCAAATGTAAATCTTTCTTCTTCAGGCTCGATCAGAGTCCATGCAAATTCCGCGATACGGATGACCGTGATCCCCACATCCAGTATCCGGTCAAGATCATTTTCCCAAAGCGACCTGTCCCAGTGCTCTGGATAATAGCACACTGCCGCTGTCAGGGAATTCCACTGATAGTTCTGTCTATTCTTCATTTTGCTCCTCCTTCTTTAGCATCACCGGGATGCAGAACGTGATGGCCGTCCCTTTCCCTTGTGTGCTTACTATTTCAAAATCACATGCCGCCCCATATAAAAGTTGGAGCCTGCGATAAACATTTGCCAGACCGATGCTTTTTCCCGCATCAGTTCCCCGGCACTGCTCTCTTAGCTGCTTCAGTTTTTCCTCTTCCATCCCCGCTCCGTCATCCCTGACGCAGAACCGAAGTGACTCATCCCCTCGCCGGATCTCTATGGTCAAAGTTCCCTTTTCCATCTGCCCCTCCAGACCGTGGATGATACTGTTCTCGATCAGTGGTTGCAAAAGAAAGCTTGGCATATAGCAGGCAAGAGCGGCTTTGTCGATCTTCTTTTCCACGGCAAATTTATCCGCGAACCGATACCCCTGTATGACCAGATAGCACTCTACCGTGCGCAGCTCCTCCTCTACCGTAACCATATCCGTCCGCCGGATACTGGCGCGAAGAAGCTTTGCAAGAGATACAGATATCTCTGTGATATCCTCGTTACCGCTGCCGTATCCCAGCCAACTGATCGTATCCAGCGTATTGTATAAGAAATGCGGGTTGATCTGCATTTTCAGCACTTCGATCTCAGCCTCTTTATTGGCAAGCTCTAACATATATACCTTTTCCATCAGATTCTGGATGTTGTCCGCCATCTGATTGTACGCTCCGCTGATCTGCCCGATCTCATCATTTCCCTGCACCTCTGCCCTTGCGTCTAATTTCCCCGAACCGAAGTCCGACATATTTTTCAGCAGATTTTCCGTAGGCGCCATCAGCCTTCGTATGGCGGCTGTCGTCAGGATAAATGAGAGCAGCAGCGCGCCCATCACCACGGCTGTCGTCTGAAGAAGACTGACAAATATCCCCTCCCGGAAATATCTCGCGCTCACGGTAGTGATCATGCTCCAGCCATTTTCCATTGTCTGCCCGAGATAAAAATAACTGGTTTCTTCCAACACCGGATCTTTCACGGTCTCCCGCTCTCCCGACAACAGCTCTTCTCTGCTGCAGGGGAATATCTCGCCTACAGAATCCTGCCCGCTGGACGCTGTGATCCTGCCGTCATCATCCACAAGGTAGATCGCGCTTGATGCCGGACCCGGCACCGTTGCCAGCTTGTCGCTGAGATATCCATTTTTACATATGATCACCATATACCCTAACGGCTGCATATCTTCCGTGCTCAGAATCGCCCTGCCCATGCAGATATAATGATCCTCGCCCGCTATCCCCCATAGCGCCGAGCCTCCGGCTTCATAGATTTCCTCTGCCGTCATGGAGTATTCAATATATTCCCTGTTGGTCGTCCCGACAAATATCTCCTCCCCATTTACCGGATAGATGCGCAAGGAGATGATCCCTTCTATATTGAATACACTTCCTCTCACTTGACGGGAGATCGCTGATTCGTTTGCCGAGACACTGCCTTCACCTGTCTTTTCGTTGTACCTGTCTCCGGCTTCATTTATAGTCTTAAGATTCCGCTGTACTTCCTGATCGATCAGGATGGAGACTGACAACTGGTCAATCTGCTCGATTCTCCCGTCCATATTGGCCGTCGCCATGGAAGTCATGTCCGCCATGTGGGAATCCGCCTGCTGCCGGTAAGCCCGCTGAAAACGGAACGCAAAAAAAGTAAACATCGTCACCGCCGTCAGAATGAGCAGCGCCATATACACGATCTGCAGCTTCAGCCGGATACTGTAACGGCTGTTCCGTTTCTTTTCCCTCATAGCTGCCCCGCCTGCCTTTTTGCTGTTTTTTCAAGGACATTCCCAAAGCGGATATCTGACGCATCATGTTCTTCTTTCTTGTACTCTGACGGGCTGCATCCGAACACTCTGCGGAAGATCTGGGAAAAATACCTCTGATCGTTAAAACCTGCCTTCTCACAGGCAGCGTTGACTTTCTCTCCCGCCTGCAGGAATGTGGCGGCATTCATCAGCCGGACGGCGCTTAAGATATCCATAAAAGAATATCCCGTTTCCTGCCGGATTTTTTTAGACATATAGCTGCTTGTAAAATGATACCGCTGCGAAAGCTCATTTAAAGACAGGGGATGACAGAATTCTTCCGCCAGATCTGTCAGGATGTTCAGCGTACTTTTTGAAACTTTAAGGAAATAGTTTCTCACCTGCGAAACGGTATCATATTTTCCCTCCTGACTCTCATGCTCTCTGACAAGATTCCTTTTATACCGCTCCTGTTCAAGACGAAGTTTGACATCCGTGATCGTGTCGAACAGTTCCCTTGGATTGACCGGTTTCAACAGATATTCATACACCCCGCTCCGTATCGCCTTCACCGCATAATCAAACTCTGAAAAACCTGTCAGCAGAACAACCGCCGTGTCCATAGACCGCTCCCTTACCATCTCGGATAGTTCAAGACCTGTCATTCCCGGCATCCTTATATCGAATATGACAATATCTACCACCGTGGACAAAAGCAACTCTCTTGCTTCCTCACCGTTGCTGACAGCATAGACTTCCTCCATGCCAATAGACTTCCAGTCCAGACTCAACAATCCCTGTCTGATCACCGCCTCGTCGTCCGCTATCAATAACCGCATCCTCTGTCCCTCCCTGTTCCCTTTTCCAATACAGTATATCATATCCCAGAGTGCCACTGTCTGTCCTTTTCTTACCCTCTCTGACTTTTATCCTTTTACCGCCCCGGATACCATCCCTTCCATAATCTGTCTGTGAAGAAGTATGTATACAATAATGCTCGGGATAATCGTAATGATGACCGCTGCAATCATCCCTACATAATCCGTGGAATACATTGCCTGAAAATTCGTCAGTCCCACCGGGAGCGTCATCTTGTCGCTGTCCGTCAGGAAGATCCTCGGGAGGAGAAGGTCATTCCACACATTGATAAACTGCACAACCGCCACTGTCACGATGGATGATCTGGCAATCGGCAGCACCACGCTCCCGAAGCATCTGTATACCGAGCACCCGTCGATGATGGCAGCCTCCTCGAGCTCACCCGGTATAGAACGCATAAACCCACAGATGATAAATACCGCCATAGGAAATCCCAACGCGATCTGGGGGATGATCACAGCCAGATGGGTGTTAAGAAGTCCCAGCGTTTTAAATATGGAAAACAGCGGTATGATCAACCCGTAGATGGGTACTGTCATCCCCAGTATGAAGATGCCGTACACAGCCTTTGACAATTTCCATTTCATCCTCGCTATCGCATATGAGACCATCGTCGCCAGTATCACGGTCACCAGCACCGAGGATACCGCGATGATGACTGAGTTCCCGAAATAACGGATCACGCCGCCTTTGACAATAGCGTTGATATAATTCGTCAGGCTCCACGACTCAGGCAGCCCCCATGTGTTGAAGTAAAGCTCCTGATTTGTTTTAAAGGATGCTAAAAACAGCCATACAAGGGGATAAAGACACATTACCGCGAAAATACTGAGCGCGGCATATTTGATCGTCAGCCACACTTTTTCTGATATACTTTTCTTCAATCTTCTCCCCTCCTCTAATCGTCGTTTTTCGTTCGGAATACAATGTTCGAGATACCTACTGCCAGTACGCAGAGGAGCATCAGTACCACGCCGATTGAGCTTGCGTATCCATATTTCAGGATATTAAACGCCTCGTAATACATATAGGTCGACATGACCTCAGTGGCATGATTTGGCCCGCCGGATGTCATGACTGCCACAAGATCGTAATATTTCAGCGATCCGGTAATGATGAGCACCGCGTCGATCTTCAGGATCGGCTTGATCAGCGGGAATGTAATATTTTTAAACTGCTGCCAGCCTGTAGCCCCGTCGATCTCCGCCGCCTCGTAGTACGACGCGTCTATGTTCCTCATTGCGGCAAGCTGGATCACCATGTGATAGCCTACATACTGCCACATGATGACGATGATGATACAGAACATCGCCAGTTCTTTATTTGCCAGCCATACCTGCTTTAAGTCTCCCAGTCCAATCAGCTCCAGAAATGCGTTCAACAATCCATAATTACCGTTATAGATAAACGTCCATGTCAGACCGACAGCCACACCGCAGATGACACACGGCAGAAAAAATACCGTCTGGAAAAACGCCGACCCTTTGATCTTCTTGAAGATCGCGTTGGCAAAAAACATCGCCAGCGGCAAATGCGCGATAAGAGATCCTATCACCATGAAGATATTGTTCTTAAGCGCCTGAAGAAATGTCTTATCTCTAAGCAGGCTGATATAATTATCCAGTCCCACGAACTTCATATCTGACATCAGATCCGTATCGAACAGGGACATGTATACGTTATAACCAATCGGGAACAGAGCGAAAACCGCATATATGGTAAGCGCCGGAAGCACAAATATGGCAATGCTCTTTTTATTTCCCATTACTTTATTCATAAAGTCACCCCGTTTCTCACAAGAGTAAGTTCTAAAAAAGGAGCCGCCCTTTTCAGGTATACGGCCCCTTTTTTTCAAGCCCTCTTATTTGTTCGCTTCTGCGTACTCCTGAAGATTATCGAGCGCCCCCTGCGCGTCATCTCCGTTGGCGATCGCTATACTGCTATTGTTAAATTCATTCCCAAGATCTGTGTCCATACGGTCGAACCATGCCGTCAGGTTCGTCTGCGCTTCAAAGCACTTGATCACGTCACTTGTAAGCGAGGACATCTGGCTCTCATCCAGTTCAATGGATGTGGAGGGCATACGTCCGTAGTCATAGAGCAGCATAGATGTATTATCTTCGTTTGTCCAATACTTAAGAAATCCCACAGCCGCCTCTACATTCTCACAGTTTGTCGTGATCGCGTAAGAATTATCCAGCGCTCCTACAGAAATGTTGTAATACTGGGAGTCAGCCGCCGGCATAACGAAGCAACTGATATTTTCCGCCTCCTGACATACTTCCGGATTATCAAGATTCGCGATCTCCCATGAACCGTTAAAGTACATCGCTGTCTGCCCGGTCTGGAACAGGGCCTCTGCCTCTGAACCGCTTACGCCGGTAAAGCCTTCCTCAAAATATCCCTTTTCAACTTCTTCCTGAAAAATCTCTGCCGCCTGCACCATCGCCTCGTCGTTCCAGTCTCTCGTACCATTCTTAATGCCGTCATACAGATCGTATCCCGCGATACCGTCGCTGAGCTGCTGGATGTACTGTGACACCAGCCAAGCATCGTCTGCCGTGGAAGCAAGCGCAACCGGAGTTACACCATTTTCAAGAAGCGTATCACACACTTCACAATACTCCTCATAGGTCGTCGGAATCTCCAGATCATACTGCTCAAAGATCGCTGTATTATAATACATCACAGCCATGCACTGAGCGGTGGGGATACCGTACACATCCCCGTCATATGTGAGCTGCTCCAGAGTTCCGTTATTGAAGCTGTTCTTCCACTCCTCATCTTCGTCAAGGTACTCCTGCAGATTCACGATTTTTCCGCCGTTTACAAAGTTCTCCAGATAACTAAGCTCCCATGTGAAGATGATGTCCGGCTCTGAATCCGAAGCCATCATCGTCGTAAGCTTTGTCTTGTAGTCCGAATTGCTCACGAACTCCGGCTCAATCGTCACACCGTATTCATTATTCGCATTAAATTCATCAACAATCTTCTGGTAGCCTTCCACATAAGCATCTGAAGCCGCACCGTTAAGCATCATTGTAAGGACTTCACCTGAATCGCTCCCCGCGTCTGAACCGGAATCCCCGCTGCCACTGCCGCTGCCGCATCCGGCAAGCAGCCCCAGCGAAAGCACACCTGTCAGTAATACCGCTATTTTTCTTTTCATAACGTAAACATCCTCCGTTTCTTTTCTGAATTAACTCAACCAAAAGCGCTTTCTTGATTATCTGCATTCATTGTAAATGGTCTTCCATCTTTTTTTAAGAGACAGATTGCGCCTATTTTGTTTAGCTTTTTGTCTTTTTGAATTTACTTTATATTTCTATTGGTAAATATGCACAAAAAGAGCAGGTATCATACAATACCTACTCTTAAAACCCTTTCTTACTTATGCTGTTCCAGCCATGCCGCCAAGTCTTCGTACACCTGCTGCCGGTCCGTCTCGTTCAGAATCTCATGCCGGTCTCCTGTATACAGCCGCAGGGTCACATCCTGTATCCCTGCCGCCCGGTACTTCTCATAGACCTTACGGACGCCTTTTCCAAAGCTTCCCACCGGATCATCCGCCCCTGATACGAACAGAATCGGCAGATTCTTGGGAATCATGTATACGCTTTCTTTTCTCTGCATACTGATCATGCCTGAAAACATACTGTAATAAGCATTCACCGTGAACATGAAAGAGCAAAGCGGATCTGCCACATAAGCCTCCAGCCGTTCCCTGTCACTTGTAACCCAGTCCGCCCGGGTGTGCGCAGGCTTGAACCTTTTATTAAAAGGCCCGTTTACCATCTTATCCACAAGCTTACTCCGGTAATGCCAGCCGCGGAATACCGCCAACAGACGGCAGAGTCGTTTTCCCAGCAAAAGCTCTGCCTTCCTGTGATCAGACACAACGCCCATCAGCACTGCTCCGCTTAAGCCGCTGCCGTACATCTGAATATACTGGCGCAAAAGCGATGAACCCATGCTGTGCCCAAGCATGAAATACGGCACATCCGGGTATTTCTTCATCGTCCTCAGGCGGAGTGTGTGGATATCTCCTATCACACAGGCATTCCCATATCTTGCATTGAAAAATCCATACTCCGACTTTGCCTGTATGGATTTCCCATGCCCGAGATGATCATTTCCCACGACATACCAACCCTGATCACACAGATACTGCGCGAACTCATCATATCGTTTAATGTATTCCACCATTCCATGGCAGATCTGGAGAACAGCCTTTACCTCTCCTTCGGGTTTCCACTCCATGGTATGGATCTCTGTATTGCCGTCTTTTGATGGGAAATAAAACTCGTCTCTCATGTTTCTCACTTACCTGTCATCCAAATTTATGTATTCGCGGTATGGTGCGAGCGGCTTATACGCCGGACGAATAATCTTGTCCACATTTTTGAGCTCTTCCAACCGGTGCGCACTCCACCCAACGATACGCGCGGCCGCGAAGATCGGTGTGTACAGCGCCGGCGGAAGATCCAGCATGCTGTAAACCAGTCCGCTGTAAAAGTCCACGTTCGCGTTGACGCCTTTGTACATTCTGCGCTTCTCTCCGATAATCTCCGGAGCCATGTGTTCTACTTTTTCGTAAAGCGCATATTCTTCCTCGTGGTTTTTCTCTTTTGCAAGCTGTTTTACAAATTTCTTAAATATATCTGCACGTGGGTCTGAGATCGAATAAACCGCATGGCCCATCCCGTAGATCAACCCTTTCCTGTCAAATGCCTTCTTGTCAAGAAGCGCCTCCAGATACGCCCTGATCTGTCCCTCATCCGTCCAGTCAGTCAGGTTTGCCTTCATGTCTTCAAACATCTGCGTCACCTTGATGTTAGCGCCGCCATGCTTAGGCCCTTTGAGGGAAGCCATCGCCGCCGCCATCGTGGAATACGTATCTGTGCCCGAGGAAGTAACCACATGGGTTGTAAATGTAGAGTTGTTTCCGCCGCCATGATCCATGTGGAGCACGAGCGCCATGTCTAATATCCTCGCCTCAAGCTCTGTGTACTGTCTGTCTTCACGCAGCATCATGAGGATATTCTCAGCCATGGAAAGCTCCCTCTTCGGTGCATAAATATACAGATCCTCTCCCCTGCGGTAATTGTACGCATGATAGCCGTATACCATGAGCATGGGGAACTGGCTGATCAGATTCAGGCACTGGCGGAGCACGTTCGGGATCGTTGTATCATCCGCCTTCTCATCATAGGAATAAAGCTGCAGAATACTTCTCGTAATACTGTTCATCATATCGCGGCTCGGAGCCTTCATGATAACGTCACGCACAAAGTTGGGCGGGAGCATCCGACGGTCCGCGAGCATTTCCTGAAAATTCTCAAGTTCCTTTTTATCCGGGAGATCGCCGAACAGGAGCAGGTATGCTGTCTCCTCAAATCCCGGATGCTTCGCTGCAAGGAATCCTTTCACCAAATCCTTAATGTTATATCCCCGGTAGTACAGGTTTCCCTCACAGGGAACCGACTCACCGTTTACCACCTTGGAGGCGCAGACATCGGAAATATTCGTAAGTCCGGCAAGGACTCCTTTTCCGTTCAGGTCACGTAATCCCCTCTTCACCTCATACTTTGTGTACAGTTCCTTATCGATCGCATTATTTTCCTCACATTTCTGAGCGAGCGCTTCAATCTCAGGAGTAATATCAAAAAAAATGCTGTCAATATCCTTCGCCATGTGACCTTCCTCCTTCTCTTTTTTCATCGTATGACCTTTATATTATACTAAAAAGTGGATAATTAAACAATAAAGAGAGTATTAAAAATGTATGAACACCCAGTTCAGCCATCCATCGAGCACGAACACAAGTCATGCTTGCATGAACTTGGGAGCGTGAAGATGGATGTGATGAGCGCCTGCACATGAGGGAAACAGCGGCGCAGCCGCAGTTAGTACGCAGTGCGGTTTCCCGAATGGCGCTGGCTGAACGTATCCTGCTTTCAGGTGCGCCGCTATTTTCCCAACTCATTCGCCAGCGCGGCAAACTCTTCAAGTGTCAGTGCTTCTCCCCTAACTGACGCGCCTTTTCCCAGCGACAAGATGGCTTCTTCGATCTGTTCTTTTTCAAAATCCAGCTCCGGGGAGTTTTTAAGGCCGTTGGCCAGTGTCTTTCTCCTCTGGTTGAAGGACGCGCGGATCAGGCGGAACATCAGCTTTTCATCCTTCACTTCTACAGGCGGCTTCTCATGCCGTTCCAGACGGATCACAGCCGACCCCACCTTTGGGCGGGGCATGAAGCAGTTGGGCGGCACATTTGCCACGATATACGGCTTCGCGTAATACTGCACGGCTAAAGAGAGCGCGCCGTAATCCTTTGTGCCCGGCCCGACCTGCATACGGTCCGCCACTTCTTTCTGAACCATGACCGTGATGCTCTTAACGGGAACATGATTCTCGAAAAGGCCCATGATGATAGGCGTGGTGATGTAGTACGGCAGGTTGGCCACCACCTTGACCGGCCTGCCGCTGTTCTCCTCTTCCGCCAGCGCCCTGATATCAACCTTTAATACATCCTCGTTTATAATACGCACATTATCATATCCTTCCAGCGTATCTTCAAGGATTGGGATGAGCGCCCGGTCGATCTCCACGGCCACCACTTTCTTTGCCGCACATGCAAGGTACTGGGTCATCGTACCGATGCCCGGGCCGATCTCCAGCACCATATCGTCTTTATCAATCTCTGCCGCGCGGATGATCTTGTCCAGCACATGGGTATCTATAAGAAAATTCTGCCCGAATTTTTTCTGGAAAACAAAGTTATATTTCTGCAGTACCGCGATCGTGTTCTGCGGATTGCCAAGTGTCGGCTGTTTCATACGTTTTTACCATTCCTTTCCGTTATCTGAATACGCGGAGAATATAAGCCAAAAGAGCACAGAGTATGCAGTCCGTCAATATCGCATACTCTGTACTCTTCGTATCCCGGCCTAGAATCCCTCAACAAGATATCCAAATTATCTTCGTATTATTCTGACTGGTACCAACCCCACATGTAAAGAATCGGAAGGATAAAGCTAAATACGTAAGTAAACGAAAAGCCAATCGTTACGCAGGACATAATGACATTCACAAGGATCGTCAGACAATACAGCGCTCCAATGATGAGAACAGACTTCTTAGAACGGTACATCACACCCATGATTCCGGCAATAAGCTGGATAATGCCAAAGACTATGGAGATCGCGTAATCCGCAGTTGTCGGCATGGCAATATTATAACCATAGTCTGACAGATAAGACTCCATAGTTCCTGACGTTGCCATCAGCGCAAGGTTTGCAAGCAGTCCTAAGCAGCTAAATATAATGACAAGAATGGATACAACAGTTAATAATTTACTTTTTTTCATGAATAGATTCCTCCTACTTCATAAAATGATTTATAAGCAGCGGTGCATTTAGATGCGCCGCAGTGCTTCAATCGGACTTAAGCGGGCCGCCTTGCGGGCGGGATAAATCCCGAAGATGATCCCCACGCCGCAGGAAAAAAGCGTGGCTATGATGACAGCCGGAAGTGAGAGGGACGCCTTAATGCCCCCGATCTCAAGGAAGCTGATCAGCGCGGTAAGTCCGCCTCCCAACAGAATTCCTATAATACCGCCCATCCCGGAAATGATGGCGGACTCACACAGAAACTGTGCGATGATAGACCCCGTCTTTGCCCCCAACGATTTACGAATCCCGATTTCCCTCGTTCTCTCTGTGACAGAGACGAGCATGATATTCATAACGCCGATACCTCCCACGACAAGGGAAATCGCGGCTACAAGCGCTACGAACGCGGTTACTCCGTCCATGACGGCTCCCAGCATATCGGACAGATTGACTGGTTTCTGCTGCATGAAAGGATTCTCTCCAAGGTTCTGATGGCGGGCATTGAGAAGCCTCACTGCCGTGGTTGCCACCCGATTCGCCTCATCCCCGTCCCTTGCGGTCAGAGATATAGAGGAGAACCCGTCGATGGGGGTTCCAAAAGCTTCCGCAAGCGTGTACGGCACCTCGATGGATATGGATTCGCCCATTCCCATGGCCTGATAGGTCTGCTCAACCTCCAGCATATCCTCCGAAGTCTCCCTGATCCCGACAATCGTGATCTCCTGTATCCCGCTGTCAATGGCGAGCTCAAAGCTCATGCCGACGACATTTGTATTTCCAAAGAGATATAAGGCGGTGAGTTCATCGATCACACAGACCGGACTTCCGTTCGCCATATCTGTGTCTGTAAAATATTTCCCTTTTACCAGAGGGGATGTGTACTGTCCGTTCTCATAATCGGGCGTGGTCATTGTCACATAAGCGTCAAAGGAACCTTTGCGGGTCGTGCATTTTCCACCGTACATCACTGCTGCGGTGATGCTCTCCACGGAGTCGCTCATGGATGCCTCCAGAAAGGCAATATCGTCTCCGGTAATAACCTCCGTATCCGTTATCTCCTCGGCGTTCGTCTGGACAGTGACTGTATTCGTCTGCTCGTTGGCTGCGTTCACCACATCGTCCTTCAGTCCGTTTCCGATGGAAACGATCGTCACCACAGAGGAGATACCGATGATAATACCAAGCATTGTCAGAAAGGACCGGCCTTTGTTGGAGCGGATATTATCCAGCGCCATTTTTATGTATTCAAGAAATTGTCCCATTGGGTCATATCCCTCCCTATCAGCTTACTCTATTCCGGCTTCATTTGCAACAGCTTTCATACCCGGGCGGATATCTACATTAAGATCATTGACTACAAGATCCCCTTCTTTGAGTCCTTCTACGACCTCAACCTGCGTGGTGGAAGCAGTGCCAAGCTGTACCGGCTTCTCTTTGACCTCGCCGTTTTCGATCACATAGACAAAATCGCCGTCAGTAGACGCGTTGACCGTCTCGGTCGGCACAACGACTACGTTCTGCGCCTCAGCGACTGTCATATTGACTTTTGCCGTGGCTCCAATGCAGATATTTTCATCTGGGTTTTCAATGCGGATACGCGCACCGATAACCGGAGTTCCTTTCTCATTTGGAACCGCGATCTTATCAACGTCAGTCAGGGTGCCCTTGTATGTATTTCCAGCAAGAGTAACCTCAGCTTCAAGTCCCGGCTTCATCTTATCATAATCATCCGGGGATAACTCGATCTTTACCCGCACATGCTCTGTGTCCGCGATGGTGAAAAGCGCCGCGCCCTGTGCGGCAGTGTTTGTCTGGAGCGCGTCCACAGACGCGATCACTCCGTTCATATCCGCAGTCATGCCTTCCTTTCCCTTTGCCAACAGTTCCTCCGGCGTCAGGGCGGCAAGCTCCGCAAGATTATCGCTGATCTCCAGATTCTCTAACTCTGAGGAAGTCATTCCCGTCTCTGCAACCACGGCTCCGGCCGCCTGATATGCTGCCTGCCATTCCGCGTATTTCGCCTCATACTGAGCCTGAAGCTGCGCATATCCGGCGTCGTCCGGGGCGGGAACTTCAAGTGCGGCAAGGGAAACATTCGCCTCGTCGAGAAGAGCCTGTGTCTCCTTCTTTGTCTCTAATGCCTGTTCATAATTCTCTGTGTCTGTCACAATCTGCTGCTGAACCGCATCCGCCGTGCCGTTCTTCACATTCTCCAACGCCTCGTTGATCTCTACCTGACGTCCTGCGTACCCTCTTTCATACGCGCCAATCGTCTCGTCAGCTCCCGCGATCGTCCCCTCATATCCCTGAATCTGTGTCTGGAGTTCTTGTACCATGGGGGCATTCTGCTCTGTCTGCTGCGCCGCTGCCTGCTGATTGCTCTGGTACTGGGCGTAGGCTGCGTTCACCTGTTCCGCCAGTGCGTTGGCCTCGTCCGCAAGAGCGTTCGCCTGTTCCGCCGCCTGAGCGGACGCGGCGTTCGCTGCATCGATCGCCTTCGCGTTCTGCGCCCTTGTCGCCTTGGAAGTATTGAGGCTGGACTGGAGGGTCATCTGCGCCTGTTCGTTATCTCTCTCTAAGTTTGTCGTGTCAAATGTGATCAGCAGATCACCCGACTTGACCGGCTGTCCAACCACGGCCTTACATTCTTTAATCGGCGCTGTGACAGGCGAATAATATGTCTTTGTGTTTTCACTCTCGATCGTACCGTTGGAATTATAAGTCTCTTTTACCGTGCCCTTCTGCGCCTTCGTCACATTCAGTACGGTGCCCGTGTTGCTTTCCTTCTGCCCTCCGGCTATCAGGGAGACGCCCCATGCAAGGAGAAGTACAACTGCCAGTACGGGGAGAATCACCCATGCGGGGAGCTTCTTTTTGGGAGTGCCCGAAGCGGGCGCGGCCTTTTCAGAAATCGTCTGTTTGCGGGTGTGTCGCTCTTTTGATGCCATATCAGATGTCCTCTCTTTCACTGTCAATATTCGTTTCCTTATCAACAATCTCTTCACTGTCCGTATTCTTCTCGCTGTTCAGATAATCCGCTTCTATCCGTCCGTCCATAATGCGCACGACCCGGTGCGCCTGCTCCGCGATATCATCGTCGTGGGTAATGATAATGACTGTGCGGCCGCTTTGGTGAAGTCCTTTGAGAATATTCATGATATCCACAGTGGAATGACTGTCCAGATTTCCCGTCGGCTCGTCGGCAAGAATAATCGGCGGCTGTGCGGCAACCGCTCTCGCGACGGCCACTCTCTGCTGCTGTCCGCCGGAAAGTTCGCCGGGTTTATGCTTCATCCGCTTCTTAAGGCCGACCCTTTCCAGTGCTTCCACGGCTGCCTTTCTCCTCTGCTGCCGGCCCATTCCCCTGTAAATAAGGGGGAGTTCCACATTGCCGAGAGCGTCCAAATTGGGGATCAGGTTAAAACCCTGAAAGATAAATCCGATCTTTTTATTGCGGATGTCTGAAAGCTGATTGTCAGACAGGCGGGATACATCCTGCCCGTCAAGGAAATAATTTCCCGTCGTGGGAATATCCAGACAGCCGAGCATATTCATGAGGGTGGATTTCCCGGAGCCGGAATGACCGACTATGGCGACAAATTCCCCTCTTTCGATCTCGAGGGTAATGCCGTCCAGAGCGCGCACTTCATTCTCGCCGGGATTATAGATCTTATGTAAGTCCTGAACTCGGATGAGCGGTTCCATAGCTGTGCTCCTTTTCACAATTAATGTATTACTTGATTAATACAATAATGCTATGTTCATAGAATGTCAAGAAAATTATAGAGTTTTCTGCTGTTTATTTCTGTCTGTCTCACAACCTCTTCCACGGACGTTTCTTTCAGCGCCGCGATCTCCTCCGCCACGTAGGGAAGGTACAGCGAACAGTTTCTCTTCCCTCTGTAGGGAACCGGAGCCAGATAAGGGCAGTCTGTCTCAAGCACGATGGAAGTCAGAGGAATCTCCTGTACGACCTGTTTGAGCTTCTTTGCGTTCTTGAAGGTGACTACGCCGCCCACGCCGATATAGTATCCCATCTTCACATATTCTTTCGCCATCTCCGCAGAGTAGGAATAGCAGTGGATGACCGCTTTCATTCCCGCCGCGTGTTTTTTCATGATCTCCATTGTATCCGACGCGGCCTCCCTGCTGTGGATGATAACCGGCATATCCTTCCCGCGCGCCAGTTCAAGCTGACGGATAAACCATTCCTTCTGGAGCTCGTGACTTTCATTGTCCCAGTAATAGTCAAGACCGATCTCACCCACGGCGACGATCTTCTCCTGATCGAGAGGCGCAGACATGCGGGCGAACTGCTCCTCATCAAGGGAGCCTACCTCATCCGGGTGTACGCCGATTGCCCCGTATACAAAAGGATAGTCCTCTGTCAGCTTCTGTATCTTATCCCATGAGGAAATGGTCGAACCCGCATTTACGATAAAGCCGATCCCCGCGTCTTCCATCTTTGCAAGAAGTGTTTCTCTGTCTGAATCAAACTGCCCGTCGTCATAATGGGCATGTGTATCTATGATCATATCTTATTCCTCCCGTCCGTGATCCATTTAGTAAGAGGACCACCACTTTGGTGATCCCCTGTTTTCTTTAAATCCGCTGCATCTATTGTTTCCTGTTCACGCACTTTTACCGTTTTACAAAATATTCCTCATACCATACAAGGAAAGTATAGATCGTCCACACCTTTCTCCAGTTGTCGGAGTTTCCTCCCACATAGTCGTCAAAGATCGCGTTGATCTCGTCTACATTGAAGAACTTCTCCGCCATATCGCTGTGGAACTTCGCGCGCACATCCTGATTATAGCGGTCGTCCGCCATCCAGATACGGATCGGCACGATGAATCCCAGCTTCTTGCGGAAAGCGATTTCCTCGGGAAGCACCTTCGCCGCCGCCGTGCGCAGAGCCACCTTATTCTGCTCCTCATTTACCTTATATTTTGACGGCATCCTTGACGCGATGTCAAAGATTCTGCGGTCTGTCAGCGGCATGCGGATCTCAAGTCCCGCCGCAAGGCTCATCTTATCCACGTTCAGGTAAATGTCGCCCTCAAGCCAGATCTGGATATCCACGTCTGACATAATAGAGAGCGGGTCTAACCCTTCCGTCTCCTCATAGATGGGGCGCGCCACCTCGATGGGAAGGACGTCCGGATCATAGTGCTTGAGGATACGCTGCTTCTCATCCTCTTTCATGATATTCGTATTTCCGACATAAAATGTCTTGAGATTCTCTCCGTATCTCTCCGCGTTGCGGTACATATTGTAGCCGCCGAAGAACTCATCCGCGCCCTCGCCGGAGTAGCAGATCTTCGTGTGCTTTGCCGTCTCCCTACACGCGATGGCGAACGCGATCGCCGAGGCGTCGCCCAACGGCTGCTCCATGTTATACATCACATAGGGCACGACCCCAAAGTATTCCTCCGGGGTGATCAGGCATCTTGAATTCTTTCTTCCCAGTATGTCCGCCGTCTGCTTTGCCAGTCCCGACTCATCGAAGCGCTCCTCCTCATAGCCGCAGGAATCTGTCATCTCCACATCTGACATCGCCAGCACATAAGAGGAATCCACGCCCCCTGAGAGGAAAGACTCTGCCGTCTCGTCCGCAGTCTTTACCTCCGGCATAATCTCCTTTAAGGTCGTATGAATCTCGTCCGCCCAACCCTCAAGAGACTTGCTTTCATCGGGATGGAAGGTGGGCGTCCAGTAACGCTCTATCTTAAGCTTCCCGTCCTGCCAGATCAGATACCGGCCCGGCATGAGCTTCTTAAGTCCGCGGAAAAATGTATTCTCACCCGCCACATAAGTAAGGCTTAAATAAATCTGGAGCATTTCTTCATTCAGTTCCTTGACAAACCCCGGCCGCTCCATGATTCCCCGTATGGTTGTCCCGTATAAGAGCCGGCCGTCCGCTGTCTCATAATAGTAAAACGGCTTCGTTCCGAACGGGTCTCTTAAGCAGAACAATTTTTTCTCCGCTTCATCCCACAGCGCGAACGCAAACATGCCGTGCATGTGATCCGCCATTTCATACCCCCATGTCTCGTAAGCGCGGATAAGAATCTGCTCCTCCCGCTCTTCCCTCGGAAGTGCAAGAGATATCTCCAGCCTCTCGCACAGTTCCTCCCAGTTGCGGATATGTCCTCTGTATTCCTGTACTTTTATCATATGTTTCCTCTCCTAATCTTTGCTTTTGTTCTTTTCATTCTTCTTTTCTAACAGCTTACGCTACTCTCTTAGTCCCAGTTTATCGCGTCATGGGAAATAGTGGGTGATGTATCCGCTTTTGCTTCTGCTATCGCCGCTATCTCTTCCGGCGTCGCCTCGTCTTCCGGCACAAATCGGATCAAAACCCTATATATCGTTTCAATATCTTTTTCCGGTATCATATCAACAAGATATTTTATGGTATCTCTACTCATTTCCACACCTCCTAGGACCTCTTATATATCTGTCCTCTTGAATCAATGTTATTTATTGTTATTATATCATCTTCCACAGTAAATAACACTCTTAAATCTCCTACCCTCAAACGATATTCATTTTCCATTCCAGATAACTTCCGTATATCTCCGCACGGTAATTTTTCAATCGCCTCTTTCAATCTCCTTTTGGTATTTTTATCGGCTGAATTTATGTATTTAACAGCTTTCTTTTTATACTCTATGCGCACTTTATCATCCCCCTGTTTAAACTCTTTTTATTATACATGATTTTTCATCTTATTACGATGTATGTTTGCACGATTTTGAAAAAAAACCAAAAAAACTATTGTCTTTCCGCCCATTTATGCCTATTCTATTAGAGGAAACATTTAATCTAAGAATAAACGAGGTACATGACATGAAACCGATCAAAGAAGGAAAAGTACGTGAGATTTACGACAACGGCGACAGCCTTATCCTTGTAGCGACAGACAGGATTAGCTGCTTTGACGTTATCCTGAAAAACAAGATCACAAAGAAGGGCGCTGTGCTGACACAGATGTCCAAATTCTGGTTTGACATGACGTCCGACATCCTGCCGAACCACATGATCACAACCGATGTGAGCGAGATGCCGGAGTTCTTCCGTCAGCCGCAGTTTGACGGCAACAGCATGATGTGTAAAAAACTTACGATGCTCCCCATCGAGTGCATTGTCCGCGGATACATCACAGGAAGCGGCTGGGCCAGCTATCAGGAAAACGGCACTGTCTGCGGCATCAGACTTCCCGAGGGCCTGAAAGAATCTGACAAGCTGCCGGAGCCGATCTACACACCGTCCACAAAAGCTGAGATCGGGGATCATGACGAAAATATTTCCTACGAACAGAGCGTTGCGCATTTAGAGAAGCATTTCCCGGGAAAAGGAGAGGAATACGCCTCAAAGCTTCGCGACTATACGCTTGCACTCTACAAGAAATGCGCGGACTACGCGCTGACACGCGGTATCATTATCGCGGACACAAAGTTTGAGTTCGGTCTGGACGAAGACGGGAATATCGTTCTCGGGGATGAGATGCTCACTCCGGACAGCTCCCGCTTCTGGCCCGCTGACGGATACGAGCCGGGACACGGCCAGCCGTCCTTTGACAAGCAGTTCGCCCGCGACTGGCTCAAAGCCAATCCCGACAATAACTGGACTCTGCCGGAAGATGTCGTACAGAAGACTATCGGCATCTATCTTGAGGGTTACGAAATGCTGACAGGCAAGAAACTCTAAGACCATTCCATACACACATAAAAACCGGGGCGCAGGCTCCGGTTTTTATGTGCTTTTAAAGCCGCTCTATTTTATAACCAGTACTTTCAGCATATCCTCATATGTCACCAACGTCACATTTCCCATCCCGTCTGCCTTCTCCACACATCCCCGGGTGAAGCCGCTTTTTGCAAAAAGATACAGATGGGTCTTACGGTAACGGAATATCCGGCTTCTGTTCTCCAGCTTCTCGAGAATGTTCACGTCCACTTTTTCGTTTGTCCATTTGCACTCGCCGAACAAAGCCTCGTCCTTATCCTTCTCCCCCATAATATCAATCTCCGCCTGACTGCGGGTTGAGGGATCCGTCCCCCACCAGCGTCCGAGATCCCTGAACTCCACGGGCGACTTCCCGGTCAACAATAATTTCCACAGATACTGCTTGCAGATCTCCTCGAACACACTCCCCATATAGTCCGACAGATACGGCGCGATCCTCGAGTATGCCAGATCAGCCGCCCCACGGGCGATGATAGATGTATTCTCCGGTACGAACCGGTACCAGAAGCGGAACATATTATCATCGATGATATAGATAGACTTGTGGGATTCCTTGTTCCCGTAAGGCGTCTCCTTCTTCACCAGTCCAAGCGCGATGAGATTTTTCAGGTATGCGGCGCACACACTTGTGCTCTCCCCGACCTTTGACGCGATCTCAGACATGCGTGAGGAGCCTGTGGCAATGGCGGTGATGATCGCATTGTACAGGGCGGGTTCCCTCACTTCCTGTTTCAGAAGATTCTCCGGTTCCTCGAAAAGTGAAGAACTCGGATCAAGAAATGTATTCTTGATATTGTCCTCAATACTCAGCCTGTCATCCATCTGCAGAAGATACTGGGGCGTTCCGCCCGCTATACCGTAGACCAGAGCCTTATCCTGATCCGAAAAGCCGTGGAAACAGCGGCATGTATCTTCGAAGTCAAAGGGCAGTATCTTCATCTGCGCTGTCCGTCTGCCATAGAGCGGCGCCTTATAAGCCAGCACATGGTCTTCCATATAAGACATGGACGAACCGCAGAGAATCAGCATTAACCTTGAACTGCTCTTATATTTGTCGATCAATAGCTGCAACGTAGAGGCAAGGCTTTCATCTGAGCGCGCCACATAAGGATACTCGTCAACCGCCAGTATCAGGCGCTCCTTCTCAGCCATCCGGAATACATACTCCAACGCAGCCTGAAAGGACACAAATGTTGTCTCCATCTGGAACCCTGTCTCACACTCCATGATATTCCTGCTGAAGTTCTCGAGATTCTGGCGGGCATTGCTCTCCACCCCCATAAAATAAATCGCTTTTTTATCTTTGATAAACCGCCTGATAAGCTCTGTCTTCCCCACGCGCCTGCGGCCGTACAGCACCGCAAACTCAAACTTACCCGACGCATACAGCTTTTCCAGAGAAACCAGTTCACGCTCTCTTCCGATGAACATATCTGCTCACCTTCCCTTCCATCGTTTGATGTCAACTATAAGATGTTATCTATAATATATCGCAGACGAAAAATTTAGTCAAGTATAAATTACTAATATATAAATAACTAAATTACGATAAACTAAATATTTCTTGGCCAAGCTTTCACGCTCTGCCCTTTCTACATTCCTAAGCGCGATATCGACTCTACATTCCCGGGTGCGCTGTCGGAAACAGCAAAGAGGCCCGCGGCGCCTGCCGCTGACCTCTTATTCTTACTTTTATCTATATTCTATCACTTAACATGTTTTCTATACATGCCGCGCGCTGTGAGGGAACTCTATCTGCACATCGGCCGCTCTCTTATGAGAGTTCCAGTTTTCCTGTGTATAACTGATAGTAGGTTCCTTTCTGAGCCAGCAGCTCGTCGTGGGTGCCTCTCTCAATAATACGCCCGTGCTCAAGCACCATGATAGCGTCACTGTTACGGATGGTTGACAGCCTGTGGGCGATGACGAATACCGTACGCCCTTTCATCAGGTTATCCATACCCTTCTGGACGATGCTCTCTGTTCTCGTATCGATAGAAGATGTGGCCTCGTCGAGGATGAGTACCGGCGGGTCTGCGATGGCTGCTCTCGCAATCGCGAGGAGCTGTCTCTGCCCTTGGGAAAGTTCTTCGCCGTCTCCGCTTAAGTGAGTGTTATATCCATTTGGCAGCATCTTGATAAATCCGTCCGCATGTGCCAGCCTTGCCGCCTTATACACTTCTTCGTCCGTCGCGTCCAGCTTGCCGTAACGGATGTTCTCCATGATTGTTCCTGTAAACAGGTGCGTATCCTGAAGCACGATACCAAGTGAACGCCTCAGATCTGCCTTTTTGATCTTATTGATGTTGATATCGTCATAACGGATCTTGCCGTCCGCCACATCATAGAAACGGTTGATCAGGTTAGTGATGGTCGTCTTACCCGCTCCGGTAGAGCCGACGAACGCAAGCTTCTGCCCCGGCTTCGCGTACAGCGTCAGGTCATGGAGCACCATATGATCTGGATTATATCCGAAGGTCATATCATAAAAGCGTACATCGCCTTTTAATTCCTGATAAGTGACCGTGCCGTCCGCCTGATGCGGATGCTTCCATGCCCACAGTCCTGTTCTCTCTTTACATTCTGTAATGTTGCCGTTCTCATCCTTCTTCGCGTTGACCAGAGTAACGTAACCGTCGTCCACCTCCGGCTCCTCATCCATCATATTGAAAATACGTTCTGCTCCTGCGAGAGCCATGATGATGGAGTTGAACTGCTGTGCGATCTGCATGAACGGCTGTGTAAAGCTTTTTGTAAACTGCAGATAAGACGCCATTACGCCAAGGGTGATATTGCCGATCCCCCAGACGGAGAGCATCCCCCCGAAGATCGCCACTAGCACAAACTGCAGGTTTCCTAAGTTTCCAATGATCGGCCCCATCATACTCGCAAATGTATGTGCCCTTGACGCACTGACGAAAAGGCTCTCGTTGAGCTTATCGAACTCTTCCTTGGACTTTTGCTCGTGGTTGAATACCTTAACCACTCTCTGTCCGGTCATGCGTTCCTCTACAAACCCCGTCACGTTCGCCAGATCAAGCTGCTGGCGGATGAAGTATTTGCCACTGTTCCCCGCAATAAAGCGAGACACAGCCGTCATCACAATGATCATAAGCACCGCCAGTACAGTCAGGATCGGACTTAAGACAAGCATCGCGATGAATGTGACCACAATCGTCAGTGATGACATGAGTACCTGAGGAATGGACTGATTGATCATCTGCCGCAGCGTATCCGTATCATTTGTGTAAAGGCTCATGATAGAGCCATTCGTATTCTGGTCAAAGTAGCGGATCGGAAGTGTCTGCATATGCTCGAACATCTCGTCACGGACTTTCTTTAACACACCCTGCCCGATCACAACCATGAGCCTGTTGTATACAAAGGATGCCACGACTCCCGCCGCGAAAATGCAGGCCAGCACACTCAATGCCATATACAGTTCTCCGAAGTCCGGGTTCTCCTGTCCAATCAGCGGGATGATGAAATCATCCAGAAGAAACTTCAACGACAGGGATACAGAGATCGATGCCACGGAGCTAATAAGGATACAGATCACCACTATAATGAACTGGAGCTTATATCCTGATGTCACATATCTGAGCAGACGCCCGGCTGTCTTGAGCGTTCCTTTATTAATAGTAGGTTTCCCTTTTTCGGGATGCTCCTGATTACTCATTGTCCGCGCCTCCTTTCACCTGTGATTCATATACTTCCCGGTAGATCTCATTTGTTTTGAGAAGCTCCTCGGATGTGCCGATGCCGTTGATCTCACCGTTGTCCATGACGATGATCATGTCCGCGTCCTCAACAGAGGATATTCTCTGGGCGATGATGATCTTGGTTGTATCCGGGATCTCCTCGCGGAACGCCTGACGGATCAATGCGTCTGTCCTTGTATCCACCGCGCTGGTGGAATCATCAAGAATGAGGATCTTCGGTTTCTTGAGCAGTGCCCTCGCGATACACAGCCTCTGCTTCTGACCGCCGGAGACATTGTTGCCGCCCTCCACGATCATGGTGTTATATTTACCCGGGAATTCCTGAATAAAGCTGTCCGCCTGAGCCAGCTTACATACTCTCTGCACCTCTTCATCCGAAGCGTTTTCATCTCCCCAACGGATATTGTCGCTGATGGTTCCCGTGAAAAGTACGTTCTTCTGGAGCACTACGGACACCTGATCACGGAGCGCCTTTAAGCTGTAATCACGGACATCGTGACCGCCCACCTTCACAGCGCCCCCCGTCACGTCATAGAGCCTCGGGATAAGCTGTACAAGCGTAGACTTCGCGCTTCCCGTTCCGCCGATGATACCGACGATCTGCCCGCTCTTGATGTGCAGGTTGACATCCTTTAAGGAAAGGTTACCGCCTTCTCCGCCATAGCTGAAGCTCACATTTTCAAAATCAATGTCTCCGTTTGCGACTTCTGTGAGCGCGTCCGCGCCGTCCTCCATCTCAGGAACTTCTTCAAGCACTTCTTTGATACGGTCTGAGGATGCCTCCGCGATCATGATCATGACAAAGACAAAGGATACCATCATCAGTGACATCAATATCTGGAGCGCGTACACAATCACACTGGTCAGCTCTCCCGTCTGCATCCTGCCAAGCACGATATCCTCTCCGCCGATATAGACCATGACAAGAACTACCACATACATGGTGAACATCATGACCGGGTTGTTCCATGCCACGATTTTTTCTGCCTTTGTAAACAGGTTATATACAATAGTAGAAATCTTCCCGAACTTCTCATTCTCGTGATCCGCCCGTACATACGCTTTCACCACGCGGGCCGCGTTGACATTTTCCTGCACTGTATTGTTCAGGATGTCATATTCGTCAAACACCTTGATAAAATGCGGATGCGCCTTCTTCGCGATGAAGATCAGCGTACCGCCTAGGATCGGGATGATAATGAGCATCATTACCGCGACTTTCACATTTATCGTAAGAGTCATGATCAGGGAAAGCACGATCATGATCGGCGCTCTAACAAGCAGGCGGATCGTGAACATATACGCCATCTGCACATTGGTAATGTCTGTGGTCAGCCTTGTGACCAGACCCGATGTAGAGAAATGGTCGATATTCCCGAAAGAAAAATCCTGTATCTTGTAAAAAATGTCATGTCTTAGATTCTTAGCATATCCGGCGGACGCGATAGCGCCTAAATTTCCCGCTTTCGCCCCGAACACGAGCGCAACCATGGCAAGCAGGACGAGAAGGGCGCCTGTTTTCACGATATACCCCATATTGCCTTCCATGATCCCGATGTCAATGATATTGGCCATCAGCAGCGGGATGAGCACTTCCATAAATACTTCCAGCACGACAAGAAGCGGCGTAAGAATGGATTCGCGCTTATATTCCCGGACTGAACGGAGTAGTTTCCTGTTCATGATTCATTATCTCCTTTCTTTTTCTCATTCCCTAACAAATTCGCGGACATTTTCTCCAACACCCGGATACAGACCTCCATGTCTTCCTCCGGAATGCCCTCCCTTAAAAGCCTCTCCATGTAGCGGATGTTCCTGAGTATCTGCTTTCTCAGTCCGATCGCTTTTTCAGTGGGTACGATCTTCTTAAGACGCGCGTCCTCCTTCACCTGTTCCCTGCAGATGAACCCGTTCTTCTCAAGGAGCTGCAATATCCCCGTGGCTGTGGAACGCCTGATCTGGAACTCCTTCTCAAGATCCTTCTGGTACACGTCATGCTCAAGCGATTCAAACATAATACAGTGAAGCACAAGCTTCTGCATATTCGTCAGAGCATCCTCGTCTCCATGTGTCGTCATCTGTCTCTTAAGCTGGTGGGAAATCATATTGATCAGCCTTCCCACATCATGTCCTGAGTCGTTCTCCTCTTGGACGCACATACTCTCACTTCCTTTTCTGACAATGCCCAAATATAATTTGTTCGGTGACTAACAATTAGTATATGCGGATAAATTTTTATTGTCAATTACAAAAATGCACAAAAGAGGCTCTCAGAAGATTTTATATTTTTTTAACGAAAATATCTTAATTTTGTGGCTATAAAGTATAGAAACCTACCAAAAAAAATTGTATAATATAAGGCACTAAGAATGAAAGAGAGGGCTCATTATGAAGCAAAACAACATGTTAGCTATGATCTTAGCCGGCGGCCGCGGGTCCAGACTCCATGACCTTACTAAAAAAGTGGCAAAGCCTGCTGTTTCATATGGCGGAAAATATCGTATCATCGACTTTCCTCTGAGCAACTGTGCCAACAGTGGAATTGATGTCGTAGGAGTTCTGACGCAGTATGAATCCATTCTTCTCAACAGTTACGTTGCAGCGGGACGCCGCTGGGGATTGGACGCGAAAGACAGCGGAGTATATGTACTTCCGCCCCGTGAAAAATCTGACGCTAACCTCGATGTGTACAGGGGGACTGCCGACGCCATTTCCCAGAACATCGATTTTATCGACTCGTATTCGCCGGAATATCTTCTCATCCTCTCCGGCGACCACATCTACAAGATGAACTATGCGAAGATGCTCGAATACCATAAGGAATGTAATGCTGACGCGACGATCGCTGTCATCGAAGTGCCGATGAAGGAAGCAAGCCGTTTCGGCATCATGAATACAGACGAGTCCACCGGACGGATCGTAGAGTTTGAAGAGAAACCGGAACACCCGAAGAGCAACCTTGCCTCCATGGGAATCTACATCTTCAACTGGAAGCAGCTTCGCAAGATGCTGATGGCAGATATGAAGAACCCGGATTCAAGCCATGACTTCGGCAAGGACATCATTCCCGCTCTCTTAAATGAAGACGGAAGACTGTTTGCTTACAAGTATAAAGGTTACTGGAAAGATGTGGGAACCATTGATTCACTCTGGGAAGCGAACATGGATCTGCTGGACAAGAACAATGCGCTCGACTTAAACGACAACTCTTGGAAGATCTACACCGAAGACGTAACCGCACTTCCACAGTACATAGGTGCCGAAGCGGTCATTGACCGTGCATTTATAACACAGGGCTGCGTAGTTGACGGCGAGGTTAAGAATTCTGTCCTGTTTACCGGAGCGAAGGTTGCTGCCGGGGCCAAGGTCATTGACAGTGTCCTGATGCCCGGTGCGGAGGTCGCAGAAGGCGCAGTCGTCACACGTGCTCTCGTAGCCGACGGCATTAAGATAGGAAAGAAGGCTGTCGTCGGCAGTGCGGACAGCGAGAACATCGAACTTGTCGCAAAACGTGTAAAGGGGGAAGAATAATCATGAGTAAGGCTTTAGGAATCGTTAATTTTGCCGGAAACCATATTCAGGTGGACGGCCTCCAGAAATACCGCCCGGTATCTGCATTTTCTTTTCTTGGAAGATACCGCACGATCGACTTCCCGATCTCAAACATGAGCAACAGCGGGATCGACAACATTCAGGTCTATGTCCGCAGGAAACCCCGCTCGCTGACAGAGCACCTTGGGACAGGCCGCCATTACAACATTAATTCCAAGCGCGGCAGCCTGAATATCATGTATACAGAACGCAATCAGATCGGAGACCTGTACAGCACGGATATCGCGGCATATATCGAAAATATCGATTGCATAGAAAGAATGCCGCAGCAATATGTTGTACTCGCGCCAAGCTACATGATCTATACAGCGGATTACAGCAAGTTCCTTAAGGAGCACATTGAATCCGGCGCGGATATTTCCCTGATGTACCACTCCGTGGATAATGCGAAGGAGAACTTCTTAAACTGCGGAACGCTCAACATCAACAAGCAGAAGGGTGTTCTCTCCATTGAACCCAACCACGGCACCGCAAAGAACCGCAATATCTTCATGGATACATATGTAATGACAAAGGAGCTGTTCCTCGAGCTTGTGAACAAGGCTCACAAGACCTCCTCCATGTACACCTTCTCCGACATCGTTGACGAAGAGTGTGAGGAGCTAGATATCCGCGCTGTGCCGCACCGCGGGTACTTTGCGGCGATCACGGATTTCAGCAGCTACTATCAGGCAAACATGGATCTGATCGACTTAAAACACGCTTCCGATCTCTTTGATCCTGAGTGGCCCATCTATACACGCACCAACGATTCCTGCCCGACACAGTATTTTGAGGGCAGCAAGGTAACATCCTCTGTAATCTCAAACGGATGTCTGATCGAAGGTACTGTTGAGAACTCCATCATCGGAAGAGGCTGTGTCATCAAGCCGGGAGCCATCGTCAAGAACTGCGTGATCTCAGCAAACGTAATTATCGGCAAAAACGTTCACGTTGAGAACCTTGTGGTTGACAAACACGCAAAGCTGGTTCGCGGAAAGAGAGGCATCGCGGCACCTGACAAACCGGGGTACGTTGAGCGCGGAGATACGCTGTAAGGCCAGCATAATACCCGTCCCGCACGGAGCGCTTTTCATATTGTAGACAGTTCCGCAGGACTTTTGCATAATCTGAAAAACATGTCTAAAAAATGGAATGTACTTACACGGTACATTCCATTTTTGACTGTAGCGGAGCTAACCCCTTAATTGAGCGCCGCCCCGCTATATGCCTGTCTGAAAAATAAATCAGATTATTAAATACCTTTATGTTTTCTGCGCCTGTATCCTAAGAAGCCAAGCGCCATTGCGGAGACAGAAAGCAGTCCTGCCCACAGGGTTACCTGTGAAGAATCCCCGGTCTGTGCGTTTCCTGTACTCTGACCGCTAATGCCCTCTGCGCCACTTTTGCCGTCAGTACCTGTGCCGCTTCCTTCCCTGCCCGGAGTTGATGTCTGCGTCCCCGTCTGTGTGCTGCCTGTGTTTTGATTTCCACCGTTTCCAGTGTTTCCCTGATCCGGTGTTGGTTCTGACGGGTTCTGTCCGTTGTCCGGATCGGTCGGCTGTTCTCCCGGATTAGTCGGATTCTCTCCCGGATCGGTCGGCTGTTCTCCCGGATTAGTCGGATTCTCTCCCGGATTGGTCGGATCTCCTCCCGGATTAGTCGGATCTTCTCCCGGATCAGTCGGATCTCCTCCCGGATTAGTTGGATCCTCTCCCGGATCGGTCGGATCTCCTCCCGGATTAGTTGGATCTCCCTCTCCCGGATCAGTTGGTGTTTCCTCCTCATCTGTCGTACCGTCCGGGAAAACCGTTGTACCCGGTGCGACTGTCTGTACGGTTCCGTCCGGCGCTGTTATGCTGCCACCGTCCGGCAGAAATATGTTGCCCTCGTCATCGATCTGTACATCGCCGTCAGGTTTGACTGTATCCCCGTTGCCGATGGTAACGGAACCGTCCGGGTTGACCGCTATGTCCCCCTTAGGCCATGTGATTGTGCCGTCCGGATTGACCACCGCTCCGTCAGGAACCGTTAAGGTCTTGTCTGAAACCATATAGGTCACATCACCCTGAGGCAGCGTTACCTTTCCGTCTTCCGTAACCACTGCCCCGGTCTCCGGGATCGTAAGATTCGTGCCGTTTTCCGTAGTGATCGTTCCGTCCGGGTTGACGGTAAGGTCTCCCGGAGTCGTGAAACTCCCGCCCGGCTTTGCGACGGAGTTCTCGGGCAGCGTCACCACGACGCCGCTGTCCCCCACCGGCACTTCTGATTTGTCAACCAGTTTAATATCCACAAAGTGAATCGTAGGATTCATGGTATATCGAACGTTTACCTGATAAGTATAAGTTGCGTAACCATCCGGCTGAATTCCATAAACTCTGTTGCCGTCGATGTATGGGCCGCTTGTTCTGGCGTTCACATTCGGGTCTCGCAGGTTACTGATATTTTCCATCTTAATACCCGGGAATGCCTCTACTAAATCCGCCCAGTATCCTTTGTCTTTGTCATACCCGCCGATCTCCACATCTATACTTTGAGTCTTTAGATTTCCAGCATTATATCCAACGTTTAAGGTTACTCCATCCGGAATATTTAGATAGGCTAAATCTGTTCCGCTTATATCAATTCTCCTATCCCCATTATTTTTAAAATTCGGAAGATCCAGATAATGCAGATTTGGCACATTACTGGCAGCGAGATATCTTAAGTCCTTGAGATTTTCTAATCCGACAATCTTTGTCAGTTTTGAGCAGCTCCTCACAGCGATAGTATTTACTGTCCCGGCATTAGTAACATCCAATATTTCAATCTTCGTATAATTCACATCAACTTGAGTTCCATAGGAATATTCACCGCTTCCATCTTCCATATATACCAGATTGTAACTTGTTTCCATTTTAGGGACCTTAAACGTTCCGGTTAATCCTGCGCTTGAACAGTAGATATAACCAAGTTTTTTATAACTCTCTTCAAGTTGAAATCCCTCAGTTGTCAGACTCGTAGCATTATTAGCAGAAATAATCACTATTTCTTGATTGTCCTCTACTTTCAACAAAGATAATTTTCGACAATTATCCGCAAATAGCCTTTTTATTTTATTGCCGTCATTCTCAATGTTGACGCTTTCCAGTTCCGCATTGTTATTCAGGCTTACCCGGTTTATGTTATCAAGTCCCACCACTGAGGAAGAATCAAAGCTCTTGAGCTTCGTGTTGTTCAAAACTAAGTGCTGAAGC
>DWYT01000164.1 GCA_019118545.1 Candidatus Mediterraneibacter merdavium
CAGTGAAAAACCCTAGAATTATGTAGGGAATCGTGGAAAAACTATAGGGGAAAATATACGGAAAACAGGCTTATAATGAGTGGTGAAGGAGGCTGTAAATAGTTATGCAGGGATATAGAATATACCCCTCAGAGGAGTGACATCTTCTGAGGGGATTTTACTGTATAAAGAGCTGATGAAAAATATGAAATTTTTCGGGAACGACATATTATGTCCTTCCGGCAGGTTATTATATAGCTGTAACAGCGGGTAGACGAAATGACCGAAAGCGGTATTGTGTCGGGAATCCGGTCATTGTTGTCGCGGTAGAGAGGAGAGGTTTGTTATGTTTGATGGATATGGTTTGTTCGGAACAGGGATTGGCACCGGGATTATCGGAAAGATTGAAGATGCTGGATATGATATTAGAAACGCGGTGTCAGATGCTGTGCGCTCGTGGGAAAATGCGGGTTTGGCTCAGGAGGATCAGCAAGAGCAGGAAGAGAAGGAGGAGGAAAGCTCCATGTAAGAGGGACTGGGGTTATCGGGAGTGTATGAGAGATACTGAAGGAAGAAGAAAATGCAGTGTAAAAAATGCGGAAAAGAATTAGAAGAAAATTGGAAAATTTGTCCCGAATGTGGCGAGATAGTGCACTTAGATCAACAAAATGAAAAAGAGAAGTATGGGAAAAAGCCTGTTTATAAAAGGGTTTGGTTTTGGATTCTGGTTGTATTTGCCTGTTTTGTCGGATTGGGGATTTATGGAAGCAGTCTGCCGGATGAAGATACAGAAAAAGAAACCGCAAAAGAGGCGGTGGAAAAGGAAGTTACGGATTTTTCCGAATATGATTTAAAAGAATTGCTCGCTCAGGCGGAAAGTGGGGCGGAAAGTATCGGTTTGAAGCGGGGGGAGCAGGAAAATGTATATGCCGGTTTGAACGGCAGTATTCAGGTGGTGTATGATTCGGGAGCGGTTCAGAAGATACAGATAAAAGGAGAGGCAGAGAACACGCCGTCTCTTTACGGTGTTAAAATTGGAATGGCTAAAACAGAAACAACAGAAAAATTAGCGGGAAATTATCCTGAAACAACAGAAACAGAAGCCGAACAAAAATTTATGAATCTGGAAACAAAAGAAAGTGTAATATGCAGCATTGCAGAAGATAAGGTGAATGAAATTACATATCAAAAGCTGTCAGATGATGAAGTGGCAGAATATGAGAAAGCAAAAGAAGAACAGTTAAGAGCGTATTACATTTTCCCGGACAGTGATAAACAATATCTGTCAGAGGACGAAGTCCGCAGCGTGGAGGCGGATAAGCTGTGGATCGGGCGTAATGAGGTTTTTGCAAGGCATGGATATATATTCGAGAATGAAACGTTAAGACAGCATTTTGAAAGCATGCCGTGGTATCAGGGAACCGTTCCATCGGATCAGTTTAATGCAGACAGCGTGTTTAATGATTTTGAGAAAAAGAACGTGGAGCTGATCAAAAAGGTCGAGGATGAAATAAACGGAAACGCAGAAGAACAGGCGGCCATAGATGGAGCCTATAATTTTATTGCCGGAAAGACATTTCATAAACGAGACACTGAAATGAGGGTTAAGTTTAAGGAAAGCGGAGAATTTGTAGCTGTCGGTTATTACTCTACATGGCCGGAGTTTGTAAATAAGTACGCCTCATATTCTATTACAGCCCGTTATGAGGTCTATCGTGATGACCAGAAAGCATGGCTGGCCTTTATCAACATAGAAGGCGTGGAATATTATCTCAGATATTTTGAAGGCGGCTCCATAAATCTGGCAGGTTATGGTGAATTTGACGGTTGGTATGATCTGACAGATGATATTTCTGAATAAAACAAAATTATAAATACTGCTCCGCCAACCGTCTGCTCTCCGTCCGCATCATCTCCACCACGTTCTCCGGTCCGGTGATGCGGATATCTGCCCCGAGGCTGAACACCCAGCCAAGGAACTGGGGACTTATTGTGACGTCCACATATGCGGTGAATGTGCCGTTGTCCTTTGGAATCATGCGCACGTCCTGACCAAAGCGGTCGATCAGGATACCTGCGATATGATCCTTTGCATCCAGAGAGACGCGCGCCTCTTCACCGCCGAACATTCCGAACATTTTTCTCGAATATGCGGCGATATCCAGTGATTTAAGCAGATGCCTTCCCTCGCGCTTCTTTTCTGTGGCGCTGATCCGCAGCATTTTATCTACACGGTAATGGCGTATCTGCTGAGAAACCGTGTCATAACCGATCATATAATAGTTCTCATTATCCCAGACGAGCGCCCACGGACTGACGTCGTACCATGCTCCGCCATGGCGCAGCACCATTTCTTTTTTAACATTCCACTGAAAATACTGAAATTTAATACAGGAATCCGCGCCGATCGCAGCGTGTATTTTATCTACGTTATAGTAGATACTTTCGTTCATCGTTTTTATCCGGCCGGAGATCAACACCTGACGGTGGAGCTGCTTTGCCTCGTGGCGGCTGACAAGACCCTCAAGCTTTTTGATAAGGGATTGGGATTTTCTTTCGGTGATAAATTTTGCAGACTGCACGGAATCCACAAGCAATTTTAATTCGGCAAGCTCAAACTCCCTTTCCCCGATGTGATAAGTCCAGCCGTTTCCATCGTGTTCGGTGATGATGTCGATGCCGAATTTCCGAAGTTCCTCAAAATCTGCATAAAGTGTCTTCCGCTCTGCCGTTACACCGTGGGCATTCAGCTTTGAGATGAGTTCCTGACGGGTGAGGCCATGGGAGTCGTCCGTCTCTTCCATAAAGATTTTCAGAAGATATAAGAGTTTCAGTTTTTGATTCTGCCCCTTTGCCATAAAGATGCCGCCTTTCTGCTTTCTGTCCTTCAACAACGCGCCGTACGCTCTGTGCTTAAAAATATCTTTGTCGCATGTTTCTATCATATCAGAAAATTATAAAAAAGAAAAGTTGAGGTGGGAAGTTTTTTGGACAGCTATCTGAGTAAGATATAAACCGTGGAAACCGAATCGACAGACATGGACAGAAAGAAGGAGAAGTTATGAAGGGTTATTTAGTAAGCGACGGTTATATGGGTTATGTGGATGGAAGATACATGCTGTTTGCCAGTGAAGCGGATTATAGAGAGTATATGGCGGAATAAAAATGATTGCCTATCTGTTGCGGTCAAGGCCTCTATTTGTTATGATAGAGGAGATGTAACAGATGAACAACATATATGGTCACATTACAGGAAGGACAGAGTATGAAAATTGGAATTGGAAATGATCATTCCGCACTTGAGATGAAAGCGGAGATCATAGAGTTTTTAAAGGAAAAAGGCCATGAGGTAACAGACTATGGGACAAATTCCCCTGAGAGCTGCGACTACCCGGTATACGGCGAGATCGTGGCGCGCGCGGTAGCATCGGGAGAGGTGGAGCAGGGCATCCTTATCTGCGGGACAGGACTTGGCATCTCTCTGGCGGCAAACAAGGTGAAGGGAATCCGCGCGGCAGTGTGCAGCGAGCCGTTTACAGCGAAGATGGCAAGGGCACATAACAACTGCAATATCCTTGCGTTCGGCGCGAGGGTGGTAGGCCCGGAGCTGGCAAAAATGATGGTGGATACATGGCTGAGTACAGAGTTTGAGGGCGGCCGTCATCAGAAGCGGGTTGATCTGATCATGGCGATTGAGGATAAGGAGTAATGAATTCCTATCATTTGACTCAATGGGTGCTGTTCTTTTTCTTTTACAGCTTTGCAGGCTGGATTTGGGAAAGCTGCTATGTCTCGGTGAGAAAGCATCGGTGGGTGAACCGGGGATTTATGCACGGCCCCATGCTGCCGATCTATGGGTCGGGCGCTCTCGTTGTGCTGATCAGCACGATCGGGGTGAGAGAGAATGTGGTTTTGATCTTCCTGTTCGGAATGACGGCGGCGACACTTTTAGAGTATGTGACAGGAGCGGCGATGGAGAGCCTTTTCCATGTAAGGTACTGGGATTACAGCAATCAGAAGCTCAACCTGCATGGATATATCTGTGTGTCCTCCTCTCTGTGCTGGGGGTGTTTTTCTGTGCTTCTTGTGCGGGTGTGCCACGTGCCTATTGAGACGGTAGTTTTAAAGCTTCCGCTTATCGCGGCGGATGGGATCGCTTTTGTTCTGGTTGCTGTGGCAGCGGCGGATCTGACGCAGTCTTTCAACGAGGCTATGGATATGAAGCGTATCCTCGCACAGCTTGAGGAGAGCAAGGCACAACTGCAAAAACTGGAGGAAAAATTAAAAGCTGCGTCCGCAGAAGTCATGGAGGAGTATAAAAAGCGGTACGAGTCAATGGCTGAGGATTACCGCAGACGTGCGGATGAGTGGCGGCAGGAAACAGTATTCCGAAAAGAGGCATTTCTGGAGCGTATCAATCAGCAGCGTGAACAACGCCGTGGTCAGCTTGTCTGGCTGGGTGAGAAAGCAGAGCAGCTTCTTAAGGAAGAATTGCCGTCTAAGATCAATGAGATGATTGGTGGGGAGCGGGCGAAAGATCTAGCTGAGATTAAGCAGAATATCATTCAGGAGTTACAGAAGCTGAATTCGCGGACAGACAGGAATTATCTGCGCATAGCAAAGCATCTCAGGAGAAATCCTACCGCGGCCTCAAAGAGCTTTAATGATGCGCTCGAGGAGCTCCGCAAGTTTATGGATATAAAATGAAAACGGATATGAAACATTATCTGCATATATACTATACATCATACGGAGAAAGGGATCAGACAAATGACGAAGAAGCAGCGGGCTTTAGAAGTAATTGAACGGCTAAAAAAGGAATATCCCGACGCGGGATGTACTCTGGATTATGACCAAGCGTGGAAGCTTCTGGTCAGTGTGCGGCTGGCGGCACAGTGTACGGACGCAAGGGTCAATGTGGTTGTGGAAGGACTTTATGAAAAATATCCGGATGTAAATGCCCTCGCGGCGGCGGATGTAGACGATATCGAAGAGATTGTCCGCCCGTGCGGACTTGGACGGAGCAAGGCAAGGGACATCAGTGCCTGCATGAAAATACTGCGGGACGAGTACGGCGGAAGAGTACCTGATGATTTTGACGCGCTCTTAAAGCTTCCGGGCGTGGGGCGTAAAAGCGCGAACCTGATCATGGGGGACGTGTTCGGCAAACCCGCCATTGTGACAGACACCCACTGTATCCGTCTTGTGAACAGGATCGGACTTGTGGACAAGATCAAAGAACCAAAGAAGGTGGAGATGGCGCTCTGGAAAATCATTCCGCCCGAGGAGGGCAGCGACTTCTGCCACAGGCTGGTGTACCACGGAAGAGACGTGTGCACCGCGCGGACACAACCGTACTGTGGGAGATGCTGTCTTGCGGATATTTGTAAAAAGAACGGCGTCAAATAATAGTTATAGAAGAAAAAGGAGGCAGACATGAAAAGTATTAAACTAAGAGATGATTTTTACTGGACAGGCATCATCGATGAGAAGCTGAGAGTATTTGACATTATAATGTACACAGAGTTTGGAACAACGTACAACTCCTATGTGATGAAAGCGGGAGATAAAACGGTGCTCTTTGAGACCGCGAAAGCAAAGTTCTTCGACGAGTATCTTGAGAAGCTAAAAGAGGTTATCGATGTGCGTAAGATCGATTATCTGGTCGTCAGCCACACGGAGCCGGATCATGCGGGAAGTGTGGAGATGCTTCTTGACTTAAGTCCGCAGATGAAGGTCATCGCAACGGGATGCGCCCTCGGATTCCTCAAAGAGATCGTAAACCGTGACTTTGTGGGCATCGCAGCAAGGGACGAGCAGAAAATGACCATCGGAAACAAGACGCTCCGTTTCATGTTCGTGCCGAATCTCCATTGGCCGGACACGATGTATACGTTTATCGAAGAAGAGCAGATCCTTGTCACCTGTGATTCTTTTGGTTCTCATTACTGTCTGCCGGAGATTCTGTCTACAGAGATCAAAAACGAGGCGGACTATCAGAGCGCGCTGAAGTATTATTTTGACTGCATTATCGGGCCGTTCAAGCCGTTTATGAGTAAGGCTCTGGATCGGGTGGAGGACATGGATATTTCCATGATCTGTACGGGACACGGGCCGGTGCTTGTGGGAGAGCGCATCAAGTCTGTGATGAAGCAGTACAGGGAATGGGCCACAGTCGTCAACCCGAATCCGAGAAAGACGGTTATCATCCCTTATGTGAGCGCTTACGGATATACGAAAACTCTGGCGGAAAAGATCGCGGAGGGTGTGCGTGACAGCGGAGATATCGATGTGCGTTCTTATGACATGGTGGAGGCCGACGCGGCAAAGGTGGACGAGGAACTTCTTTTCGCGGATGGTATCCTGTTAGGAACTCCGACTATTGTGGGAGAGGCGTTAAAACCGATCTGGGAGCTGACGCTTAATATGTTCCCCGGAACACACGGCGGGAAATTCGCGGGTGCGTTCGGCAGCTACGGCTGGAGCGGGGAAGGGGTGCCCCATATTCTGGAGCGCCTGAAACAGCTCAGGATGAAGGTGTCTGAAGGGCTCAGGGTACGCTTTAAGCCGTCCGAGGCAGACCTTGTCAGCGCCTATGAATATGGATATCAGTTTGGATGCGTCGTGCAGAACAAAGAGCCGGTGAAGCCGAAGAAGAAGGGCACTAAGAGCCTTGTAAAATGCCTTGTCTGCGGAGAGATTTTTGATTCTTCCTTGGAAATCTGTCCGGTGTGCGGAGTTGGCAAAGAGAACTTTGTGCCGGTTGATGTGGAAGAAAGCGGCTATATCAACAATACACAGGAGTATTATGTAATCCTTGGAAACGGAGCTGCCGGATTCAACGCGGCGAAGGCAATAAGGGAAAGGGATAAGACAGGCGCTGTTATCATGATCTCTAACGAACCGTATGCAGCGTATAACCGCCCGATGCTGACGAAGTCCATCGTGGCGGGATTAGGCGCGGAGCAGATTGCCATTGAGGGGCCGGAGTGGTACGAGGAGAACAAGGTGTACCAGATGCTTGGAAAGCAGGTGCAGTCCATTGATATGAAGGAGAAGGAAGTCCTGCTGGACAACGGGGAGAAGGTACACTTCACAAAACTGATCTATGCGCTGGGAAGCGAGTGCTTTATCCCGCCTATTGAAGGCAGCAGCCTTCCAGAGGTTGTGGCGATCCGTCGGCTTTCCGATGTGGAAAAAGTGGAAAAGCTGATGGAGACATCGTCAAATGCGGTCGTGATCGGCGGCGGTGTGCTTGGACTTGAAGCGGCATGGGAGCTTAAAAAAGCAGGACTTACCGTACAGGTATTAGAGGTGGCTCCGGTGCTCATGGGACGCCAGCTTGACGCGGGATCAGCAGAGATCCTTAAGCAGACGGCGAAGAAAAGCGGCGTAGCCATCCATACGGGCGTGTCTGTGGCGGCCATCGAGGGCGACGAGCATGTGACAGGCGTGAGACTGGCGGACGGAACGGTGATCCCGGCAGAGTTGGTTATCGTATCTGCGGGTGTGCGCGCGAACACGGCGCTGGCGCAGGAGATCGGACTTGATATCGGACGTGCGGTGAAGGTCAGTCCGAAAATGGAGACGAGCGTACCCGGTATCTACGCCTGTGGAGACTGCGCAGAATATGACGGCGCAAATTATGCGATCTGGCCTGAGGCTGTGGAGCAGGGGCGGATTGCCGGAGCGAACGCAGCGGGAGAAGAGCTGGAATATGAGCCTGTGGCGGCCGCTCTTACCTTCCACGGAATGAACACCGCATTGTTCGCGGCGGGAGATAACGGGAAGAATCCTGATCTGCTGTATAAGACAGTTGAGTACCGCGATATGGGAAAAGGCCGGTACAGGAAGTACTACTTCCTCAACAACAGGCTGTCAGGCGTGATCCTCATGGGCGATCTGTCCGAGATGGCAAAGATGACGGAAGCGTTGGCAAAACATGCGCCGTACAAAGAAGTTATCGGCTAAAGGATCAGTGGCGGCCATTTGATGTGGGAACATTTCTCCGAGAAAGGTCATAAGCGGAGAGAAATTTAAAATGCAGCCAGCGGCGGGGAGGCGCGTTTCTGTTCCGGGCCGGAATCCGCGCTCCCCGCCGCTGACCGCTTGCTTAAATCCATCTCATCTTCCTGCACTTTACAAAGCGGAAATATCACCGCATCAAAAGGGGACATAGAAAAAAGTTGTTGCAATTTTTTCTGGCATGTGATAAGATTACAAACGTGTCAGAGATGATGCGGGTGTAGTTCAATGGTAGAACACCAGCCTTCCAAGCTGGATACGTGGGTTCGATTCCCATCACCCGCTTTTTTTGTTATATTTTTTCGTATTTGTATCTATATCGGCGGTGTGCTATACTGTAGGAAAGTTGCCGGAGACAAAGGGAGGCGGAAGGCTGCCATGAGATTTAATATCAGTGATAATATTATTGTGCGCGCGCTCGGGAAAATATGCGATCTGATGTGCCTGAATATTCTTTGGCTCATCTGTTCCATACCGATTGTCACGATCGGGGCGTCCACTACAGCATTATACACAGTTGTTCTTAAAATGGTAAAAAATGAGGAAGGGTACATATTCAGAGGATTTTTCAAAGCGTTTAAGTTAAACTTTAAACAGAGTACCATCACTTGGCTGATTCTGTTGGTTTTGGGCGTATTGTGCTGGATTGACCAGAGGATTGTATCCTATCTTCCGGGAACTGCGGGAATGGTGATGAACGTGCTGGTCTTTATCGTTAGTTTTCTTCTGATTGCAATGATGATTTATGTATTCCCGCTCATTGCAAGGTATGAGAATACTTTGAGCGACACGTGGAAAAATGCCGCGCTGCTCTCCATCGCCAAGCTTCCGTATACGCTGATCATGATGGCGGTGCTCGTAGGGGCGGTTATCGCTTCAATGTGGACGGGATACACGCTTTTATTTGCGATTCCGCTGTGGTGTTTCATAGGCGTGTCGGCTATAGCCTGTATTAATTCCTACTTATTAAGGCGCGTATTTTTAGTTTTTGAAGATGATGAGGATAAGACAGAGGAGGGCGCGGAATGAATTTTCTGGAAGAGAGAATTGTAAGAGACGGCGTAGTAAAAGAAGGCAATGTACTCAAGGTGGACAGCTTTCTGAACCATCAGATGGATATTAAGCTGTTAGATCAGATGGGGGCAGAGTTTAAAAGAAGATTCGAGGGAAAGCCGATCAACAAAATCCTTACGATCGAGGCGTCTGGAATCGGGATTGCCTGTATCGCGGCCCAGCATTTTGACGTGCCTGTCGTATTTGCCAAGAAGTCGCAGAGCATCAATCTGGACGGGGAAATGTACGTGGCCGAGGTGGAATCCTTCACGCACAAGTGTATTAACCATGTGATTGTTGCGCAGAAGTTTTTGACACCTGAGGATCATGTGCTGATCATTGATGATTTTCTTGCCAACGGCTGCGCGCTCCAAGGACTCATCCAGATCGTCCAGTCGTCGGGGGCCACGGTAGAGGGCATAGGAATTGCGATTGAGAAGGGGTTCCAGTCCGGCGGAAGGATGATCCGTAACCTCGGCTTCCAGCTTGAATCCCTTGCCATCGTAGACGGGATGGACGCCGCGACAGGACATATCCAGTTCAGGGATCAGGACGCGGTTTCTAAGACAGGAGCAGCGGCAGGAGATGATGAGATATGCAGGAGCTGTACCCTCGACTAGAAAACTACTTTTGCGGAACTGCTTTTGAAGGGAACAGAGCTGCGGAAACACAAGTGGTTTTGATGTTGCAAACCGCAGAAAACTGTGATAGAATAGTCGTGGTTTATCCTTAGGAGGTAATAAAATGGATATTTTAAAGACTGTTTTGACGATCATTTTTGTTATAGATTGTATTGCGTTAGCCGCGATCATCCTGCTTCAGGAAGGGAAATCAGCAGGTCTGGGAACGATCAGCGGCGCGGCGGACTCATATTGGGGACACAATAAAGGGCGTTCCATGGAGGGGACTCTTGTGAAGGTGACAAGAGTGATCGCGGTTCTGTTTATCGTACTTGCCCTTGTTCTGAATCTTAGCGTCTTTAACTAGTATGAAAAGCGGGATATCGAAAGATAATAAGTAACGTAAGCACTCTATGAAAGTATAGGGTGCTTTTTGCATCGTGGGAGAGTCCCGAAAGCGGAACTCTTTGCCATTTTGCGCAGAAATGAACGGGAGGGTGAGCGTCTGGAGCTTGCCCGGCCGGGGAGAAGAGGGAAGATGGATCAGACATTTGAGAAACGGAAGAAAGTCATACTGGATTTTATGAGCGACGACCTGTATGTCCCTATGAAGATAAAGGAGATGGCAGTCGTTTTGCAGATACAGGGAGAGCAGCAGGACGAGCTGCGTAAAGTGCTTGACGCCCTTGTAGAGGAGGGGAAGATAACCCTCTCTAAACGTGGAAAGTACAGCCGTGGACATGCAGCGCGCCTGAAAGGAGCATTTCAGGCGAATGCGAGGGGGTTCGGTTTTGTGACTCCCGAGGAGGGCGGGGACGATGTGTTCATCCCGGAAGAGAATCTAAACGGAGCTTTTCAGGGAGACGAGGTGGAGTACATTATAACAGCGTCGCCATCGGGAAGGCGAAGGGAAGGCAAAATCGTAAATATCCTTTCGCACGGCGTTACCCGCATCGTGGGACTGTATGAGCGGGTGAAAAATTTTGGGTTCGTGCGCCCGGACAATCAGAGATACTTAAAGGATATCTATATCCCCGAGGGAAAAGACGGAGACGCCATGAGCGGGCACAAGGTCGTGGTGGAGCTTACCTCTTACGGCGGGGAGCATATGAAGCCTGAGGGAAAGATTGTGGAGATCATCGGGCATGTCAATGATCCGGGCACGGATATCCTCTCTATTGTAATGGATATGAATATCCGCACGGAATTCCCTGAGAAGGTACTTAATCAGGCTGTTCGGGTCGGAAAAGATGTAAGTGAGGCCGACCGTGCGGGCAGACTGGATATAAGGGATTGGCAGATGGTGACCATTGACGGCGAAGACGCAAAGGATCTGGACGACGCGGTCTCTCTTACAAAAGAAGGAGAGAGCTACCGGCTAGGGGTACACATTGCGGATGTGACAAATTATGTTCAGGAGAGGAGCGCCCTTGACCGCGAAGCATTTGAAAGAGGGACAAGCGTGTATCTGGCTGACCGCGTGATCCCCATGCTGCCGCACAAGCTGTCTAACGGGATCTGTTCCCTCAACGCAGGGGAGGACAGGCTGGCGCTTTCCTGTATCATGACGCTTAGTCCCACAGGGGAGATGACAGACCACCAGATCGCGGAGACAGTGATCCACGTGGACAGGCGGATGAGCTACAACGGCGTTGCGAAGATACTGGACGGGGACAGCGAGGCGCGGGAAGAAAATAAAGAGTTTGTTCCCATGATTCTGCTCATGAAGGAACTGTCTGAGATTATCAGGGAACGCAGGGGAAAAAGAGGCTCCATTGACTTTGATTTCCCGGAGACGAAGATCGTGCTGGACGAGAGCGGGAAACCGGTTGATATCAAGCCATATGACCGGAACGCGGCGACAAAGATCATTGAGGATTTTATGCTCATGGCAAATGAAACCGTGGCGGAAGAATATTTCTGGCGGGAGCTGCCTTTCCTTTACCGTACCCATGAGACGCCGGAAGAGGAGAAGATCCGGCAGCTTTCCACATTTATCAACAATTTTGGCTACCATATCCATGTTCGCAATGAGGTGCGCCCAAAGGAGATACAGAAGCTCTTGGGGAAGGTGGAAGGTACGCCTGAGGAGGCGCTCATCAGCCGTCTGGCTCTGCGTTCTATGAAGCAGGCGCGGTACACCACGGAGAACACCGGACATTTTGGTCTGGCGGCAAAATATTATACACATTTTACGTCGCCTATCCGAAGGTATCCTGATCTCCAGATTCACAGGATTATCAAGGAAAACTTACGGGGAAGGCTCACAGAAGATAGGATCGCGCATTACAATGAGATCCTTCCGAAGGTGGCGGCACAGTGCAGTGAGCGGGAGCGCACCGCAGAGGAGACCGAGCGCGAGGTGGTGAAGCTGAAAAAGGCCGAATACATGCGGGCGCACATCGGTGAAGAGTATGACGGCGTGATCTCGGGCGTCACAAAATGGGGCGTATATGTGGAGTTGGAAAATACAGTAGAAGGTCTTGTGCATGTGGCGGATATGAGGGACGATCATTACGAGTTCATAGAGCAGAGCTATGAGATGCTTGGGGAGCGCACGGGCAGGACATATAAATTGGGTGAAAAAGTAAAGGTTCGCGTGATCGACGCAGATAAAATCCAAAGAACGGTAAATTTTGAGTTCGCCGACTCGGGCACGTACTGAGCGGAGGGGAGTGCGCGCGGACTGAGGAAAGCTGAGCGGAAGGAGAGAGATATGGCAAAGGCAGAGACGAAACTGGTAGCCAACAATAAAAAAGCATATCACGATTATTTTATCCTTGAGAAATATGAGGCGGGGATCGTGCTCCACGGCACGGAGGTCAAGTCCCTGCGCATGGGGAAATGCAGTATTAAGGAGGCGTTTATCCGTGTGGAAAATGGCGAGATGTACATCTACGGTATGCACATCTCGCCATATGAGAAGGGCAACATTTTTAACAAAGACCCTCTGCGTGTGAAGAAGCTGCTTCTTCACAAGAACGAGATCAATAAGATCTTCGGAAAGATGAAGGAGCAGGGGATTACGGTAGTGCCCCTGCAGGTATATTTCAGCGGCAGCCTCGTGAAAGTGGAGATTGGTCTTGCAAAAGGAAAGAAGCTTTACGACAAGCGGGCTGACATTGCGAAGAAGGATCAAAAACGAGAGGCGCAGAGAGACTTTAAGATAAAGAATCTGTAAGGAGTGAAACCACTATGATTCAGGATATACAACCCCGCCATCTGTATAATGCGTACACTCCCATTCCGCCGGATGCGGGCAGCTATGTATTGTACTATGAAGATCACGCCGTGCTTTTGAAACGCACGGAAGAGGGGATCACATTTCCTACATTCAGGGAACTGGAACGGCTTAATGAAGAACTTTACGAAGATTACATATATCTGTTTTCGGTTGATGAGAAACGGTACTATCTCGTGCAGGAAATAAACAGAGAGCCGCTTTCGGAGTTTGTTATGGAGAACACGGAAATCTTCCGCGCGGCCGACCCGCAGTATCACGCGTTTGCGGGGATCACGGGTTACCAGCTATATAACTGGTACAGGAATCATAAATACTGTGGACGGTGCGGCAGGCTCATGGTCCGGGATGAAAAGGAGCGGATGCTTAAGTGCAGCGCCTGCCACAATATGGAATTTCCGAAAATATGTCCCGCAGTTATTGTGGGAGTGGTTGACGGGGACCGCATACTTATGTCAAAATATTCTGGAAGGACATACAAAAAGTATGCGCTTCTTGCCGGGTTCACCGAGATCGGAGAGACGGTGGAGGAGACGGTGAAAAGAGAGGTCATGGAAGAGGTCGGATTGAAAGTGAAAAATATCCGGTATTATAAGAGCCAGCCGTGGGCATTCAGCGACACGTTGCTCATGGGTTTCTACTGCGATCTGGACGGCGGGGATACGATCACTCTGGACAAGGAGGAGCTTGCCCTTGCTGAATGGTTCAAGAGAGAGGATATTCCGGTGGAGCCGTCGCGCGACAGTCTGACCAACGAGATGATCATGAAGTTCAAAAACGGAGAAATTTAAACACAAAGAGGTATAAGGAGGAGACGACAGATGAGAGCAGAATTTGATGAAAGCCTAGTAACAGGAAATGAGATGATCGACAGTCAGCATAAGGAGCTGATCGACAAGATCAACAAGCTTCTGGACAGTTGTGAGACAAGCAAGGAAAAGCAGGTTGCGGTGAAGACCTTGGATTACCTTGCGGATTACACAGAATTCCACTTCGGCGAGGAGGAAAAGCTCCAAGAAACGATCAATTATCCCGGGGTTGCCGAGCATAAAAAAGAGCATGAGAAGCTCCGCAGCGTGGTAAAAGATCTCTATAATATGCTGGAAGAGGAAGAAGGACCGTCCAATGCGTTTGTAGAGCAGGTAAATAAAAATGTCATCGAATGGCTTTACAGACATATCAAGACATTCGACAGGTCAGTGGCAGAGTATAAGTTCATGAACGATAGCAGCGAAAGGCTGTAAGTGAAGTTGTAAGTGAAGATTTGCCGCAGGGCGTTTTTATCCTCTCGACAAAGCGGCACTGTGTGTGGTATCATACACGCAAAGCATTATATTTCTGTCAGTTGTATTTCTTAGCGGGCCGCAGCCACCGCGTAGAGGGTCTGAAACACATCTTAAAGATATCTCAATGCTTTTATTTCCAATGAACAAAAGCAGAGAGCGTATCTTTTTCAGGGATTAAGGATAAGTCTCTTTGCACCATTTGAGAAAGGAGGCTTATCTATGGCCAACACGAACGCGGCACATGTAAACCGCACCTACCGATCAACCGTATTCATTATGCTGTTCGAGGAAAAGGAAAACCTGCTGGAGTTATATAATGCAATGAGCGGGAAGCATTATACTGACCCGGAACTCCTTGAGATCAACACACTGGAGAACGCCATCTACATGTCCATCAAGAATGATGTATCGTTCCTCATGGACGGGCGGCTGTCCCTGTATGAGCACCAGTCTACCTACAGTCCAAACCTGCCCTTAAGGTTTTTGTTCTACATCTCGAATCTATACTCGGGAATGACAAAGGACGAAAATCTGTACGGCACAAGAAAAGCGCA
>DWYT01000165.1 GCA_019118545.1 Candidatus Mediterraneibacter merdavium
TGTAATTTTCGCGACATATGTCTTTAGTTTTATTCATAACCATTTCTCACGTCAATCTTTCCGCAAAATTCAGAGTCCCAGAATAATATTCAGATAATCTTCTCTCTGGTCCACAACCGCATAAACTGTGACGGTCTTTTCTTCTTCATTCACCTTATAAAAGACAAGATCTTTTTCCAGTATCAACACTTTATATCCTTGTCTGCGCAGGACCATATACCGTGGATCAGTACCAATATACGGGGTGTCCTCCAGCAGCATCAGTTGTTGCTCGATTTTTTCAAGTTTTTGAAGAGCAGTCTCAACGCCGAAATTTTCTGCGACCGAAAGGATGATTCTATGGAGTCCTGAATCAGCCGTATCAGTTCTTAAAACCTTGTATCTGCCCATTACAATTTTCCTTTCAGAATCTGCCTGAGATCGTCAAAAGAATCTTTCATTGGCGCGACCCTCCCATTATTCACATCATCTTCTGCTTCTGCAAGAATTTCCAAAAGCTCGATGCGGGATTTCATGCGTTTGTATTCTTCGTAGCCTAGAGACACCGTATCGCCCCTGCCGTTCACTGTGATGATAACCGCTTCTTTATTCTCTCTGCATTGTCTGGAAATCTCGCTATAGTGATTCCTTAAGTCTGCTGACGGTCTTATTGTTTCCTGTAATACTGACATAATAACATCCCCTTTCCATATTCATAAAATATCATAATATGACTATATTATGCAAGAGAACTTCATCTTTTCAATGTTTTTAAATCTTCCTTCTCTTCCTTACTGACCCGGTACGACTCGCGTATCTTCTGTATGGCCTTATTATGAGTAAAATCGTCCAGCGTATCGTTCTCTAAGAATTTTCTTGTCTTTTGCGGGAACTTTACATAGCACATGGAGATCGCCCACGCATTTCCCATCTTGGCATAATATCCGTCATGGTGTGCGCCGCCGAAGATTTTCAGGATCTCGTCTATATGTTCCTCGTCTATGAAATGCGACATCATGGAAACGACCATAAAGCGGATCTCATACTCTTCTTCGCTGTCCATATAGCCTTTCAGGTACTCAAACCAGTATTGGGGTTCTTTGGCCATAAAGTCAAAACTGTTCACGCAGCTATCGCACACTGCCCAGTTCTGTATCTTCGGTACGAACTCATCGAGATATGCCCTGCGCTCCTGCGTATCCATCTTCGCATAGCCGAGCACTAATCCCTGCGCCATGATCTCCTCATGAAAAGAATCGGTTGTAATCTCTTTCTGCGCCTCGTCAAGATACGCCCGGAAATCGCCCTTTGCAATCTGCTTTGCCACCTTGCGAACCGCAGGGAGACGCACACCCATCACCCGCTCCACGCCGGGCAGGAGCTTCATATTAAACTCTCTGTAGTCCTCCTCCGCCAGACTAAGCAGTCTTTCCCTGACGTCCTGCACCCTGTTCACCGGCATGTCTGCCGCAGTGTTATCTTTCCTGTTTGCCGCCATAGCTCTTCTCCTTTATGAACACTCTGATACCTTTATCCAAGAATCTTTATTATAAACTCTTTGATTCAGAGATGTATTGATGGAAAACAGACAGCAGAAAGCTTCCCTTCTGCAATGGTACACATCACATAGAAAGGCCTGCTTCCTGCTGTCTGTTATATGTTTATCTGTTATTTATTTTTTAAATACTCGTCGATACCTTTTGCCCCGGCTTTTCCCGCGCCCATGGCAAGGATAACCGTAGCCGCGCCTGTCACGGCGTCTCCGCCCGCGAACACGCCTTCCTTGGAAGTCTGGCCGTTGTCCTCATCGGCAACGATACATTTCCTGCGGTTCGTCTCAAGTCCCCTCGTCGTAGAAGAGATCAGCGGGTTGGGTGATGTCCCAAGAGACATGATAACCGTATCAACCTCAATGTCATACTCAGACCCCGGGATCTCCACCGGACGTCTTCTTCCGGACGCATCCGGCTCTCCAAGTTCCATTTTGATGACCGTCATGCTGGTGATGTTTCCATTGTCGTCAACATTGATCTTCTTCGGATTGGTCAGAAGATCGAAGATCACGCCCTCTTCCTTCGCGTGATGCACCTCTTCCACTCTGGCGGGAAGCTCCGCCTCGCTTCTTCTGTACACGATATGAACCTCAGCGCCCAGACGGAGTGCTGTTCTCGCCGCGTCCATGGCCACGTTTCCTCCGCCTACGACAGCCACCTTCTTTCCTGCCACGATCGGCGTGTCATAGCTGTCGTCGAAGGCCTTCATCAGGTTACTTCTTGTCAGGTACTCGTTGGCGGAGAACACGCCGTTGGCATTTTCTCCCGGGATACCCATGAACATCGGAAGTCCCGCACCGGAACCGATAAATACAGCCTCAAAGCCTTCCTCTTCCATGAGCTGATCGATGGTCGTGGACTTTCCGATCACTACATTAGACTCGAATTTCACGCCCAGCTCTTTCACCTTCTCAATCTCTTTTGCAACGATTTTCTGCTTCGGAAGACGGAATTCCGGGATACCGTACACAAGCACACCGCCCAGCTCATGAAGTGCTTCAAATACCGTCACATCGTATCCCTGCTTAGCAAGGTCTCCCGCACAGGTCAGTCCCGCCGGGCCGGAACCGATAACCGCCACCTTGTGGCCGTTCATTGACTCTGCGCCCACTGGCTTAATGTCATTTTCAAGAGCATAGTCCGCCACGAATCTCTCCAGCTTACCGATGGATACCGGCTCGCCCTTGATGCCGCGGATACATTTGCCCTCGCACTGTGTCTCCTGCGGGCAGACACGTCCGCAGATCGCCGGGAGCGCACTGGACTTTCCGATCACCTTGTATGCTTCCTCAATATTTCCTTCTTTTACTTCCTGAATAAATGCCGGGATGTCAATAGATACCGGACATCCTTGGATGCACTTGGCGTTCTTGCAGTTTAAGCACCTTGTCGCCTCATCCATTGCCTCTTCCAGATTATATCCGAGGCAAACCTCTTCGAAATTTGCCGCGCGTACTTTCGCGTCCTGCTCTCTGACAGGCACTTTCTTTAACATATCTGCCATTATTCGTCACCTCCGCAATGTCCGCATCCGCCGTGATGTGTATCCCCCTCCTGAAGCTTGAGCATTGCACGGCCCTCTGCTGTCTTGTACGTCTGGCTTCTCTTCATCGCCTGATCAAAGTCTACGAGATGCCCGTCGAACTCCGGTCCGTCCACGCAGGCGAATTTGATCTCATCGCCCACCTGAAGACGGCATGCGCCGCACATTCCAGTGCCGTCTACCATGATCGGGTTCATGCTGACAATGGTCGGGATCTCCAGCTTCTTCGTCAGCAGGCAGACGAACTTCATCATGATCATCGGCCCGATGGCCACACAGACGTCGTATTTGTTTCCATTGTTAACAAGATCCTCCACCTTGGTGGTGACCATTCCGGCATGTCCGTATGTACCGTCGTCTGTACACGGATAGTAATTTCCTGAGACTGCTTTCATCTCCTCCTCGAGGATGAGCATGTCCTTTGTCTTGGCCCCCACGATTACATCCGCGTCAATGCCGTGCTCATGGAGCCATTTTACCTGCGGGTATACCGGAGCCGCGCCCACACCGCCGGCAACAAAGAGCATTTTCTTATTCTTCAGTGTCTCAAGATCCTCGTGGACGAACTCTGAAGCGCATCCCAGCGGTCCTGTGAAGTCACGGAAATAATCTCCTTCTTTGAGTTCTCCCATCTTCGTTGTGGAAGCTCCCACCTCCTGAACTACGATGGTGATGGTGCCTGCCTCTCTGTCATAATCACAGATCGTCAGCGGGATACGCTCTCCCTTTTCATCCATCTTTACAATGACAAACTGGCCGGGCTCACAGTGCTTCGCCACACGCGGCGCATGCACGTCCATCAGAAAGATCTTGTCAGCCAGTTTCTCTGCCTTCATTATCTTATACATGGTCTTCCTCCTCGTAAAAAATCGCTCTTTCACTATAATACGCTAAAACCCGCGCAATAGCAAGTTTTTATTCACTCTTCTCACCAATTGTCACAACAGTTCAGCCATTGGATTCAAGGGCATTTCTTTGTAATAACATCTGGAAGCGGAAACAAATGGAGCCATTGCTCCAGCAGATTTTTCATCTGCTTTTGCAACAGCCCCTTCACTTCATCAGACTGATTAGAAGTCAACCTCTGTTCCGTAATATGTACATGTGAACAGTTTTTCCATCGTAGCCGGATCGATGGCGCGCGGGTTAGAGCCTGTACATGCGTCGCCTACTGCCAGCTCTGCGATCTTAGCGATCTTCTCTTTGAACTCGTCCTCATTGATGCCGAAGTCTTTGAGCGTCTTCGGGATATTAAGTTTTACATTGAATTCATCGATCTTTGCGACAAGGCTGTTGATGAGCGCTTTCTCGGATGTTCCTTCCAGTCCCATCTTGCGGGCGATCTCTGCATAGCGTTTTGCAGCTACCGGGTCTTTCGCGTTGTACTGGATCACATACGGCAGGTAGATCGCGTTCGCGCATCCGTGCGGGATATGTCCTGTGGAGAACGCAGCGCCTGTCTTGTGCGCCATGGAGTGTACGATACCGAGCAGGGCGTTGGAGAATGCCATACCTGCGAGGCACTGTGCGTAGTGCATCTGCTCTCTTGCTTCCATATTGCAGTTGTAGGATGCCGGGAGGTAATCCAGTACCATCTCGATCGCCTGAAGAGCAAGCGGATCTGTAAACGGTCCATTCAGTGTGGATACATAAGCCTCAATCGCGTGTGTCAGGGCATCCATTCCTGTGTATGCAACCTGTTTAACCGGAAGACCTGTTACAAGATCCGGGTCAACAATGGCAACATCCGGTGTGATATTGAAGTCAGCCAGCGGATATTTTACGCCTGTCTGATAGTTTGTGATAACGGAGAATGCGGTAACCTCTGTTGCTGTTCCTGATGTAGACGGGATTGCCGCGAATTTTGCTTTTGTACGAAGCTCCGGGAAGTTAAACGGTGTGCACAGATCCTCGAAGGTTGTCTCCGGATACTCGTAGAACGCCCACATTGCCTTTGCTGCGTCGATCGGTGATCCGCCGCCCATGGATACGATCCAGTCCGGTTCGAACGCGCGCATCGCCTCTGCGCCCTTCATAACAGTCTCAACCGACGGATCCGGCTCTACGCCTTCGAATAACTGGACTTCCATGCCTGCTTCCTTCAGATAATCCACTGCGCGGTCAAGAAATCCCTGACGCTTCATGGAGCCGCCGCCAACGACGAGGATTGCCTTTTTCCCTTTCAGGTTCTTTAACTCTTCAAGGCATCCTTTTCCGTGGTAAATGTCTCTTGGTAAACAAAATCTGCTCATTTTTCGCATCTCCTTTATGTATCGTTATTTTTTTAACGTAGTCATTATAACTCTGTTTCCATAAAAAAACAACCCTGTTATTGTTAAAAACACATAAAAATTTAGAACAATAAAAGGGTTGTATCTCATTTATCCGTCATTTAAGCTATTCGGAAGTCGTAATATAGCTTCTTGTTGTCACTTCCGTCGATTTTCCGTTCTGGTTATTTACGAGAATTGCGTTAAATATAGTCCGTGTATTTTCCGGCATATCGACCGGGCCCGTGTATTGTGAAGACGCGGCAGTCGGCGTGGAGCCGTCCATTGTATAGTATGCCGTGTACCCCTCCGGGACTGTAATCGTAATCTGTGCAGGCCCTGTATACTGTCCCGTTGACGGTGTTACCGCCGGCGCATCCTCGATAGGGAATTCGATGTTATATTTTTTGGACGCGGTCACACTTGGAATCCCTTTGCCGTTCACAACAATTGCCTTCATCTCAATTTGGCCTTCTGTCTGGAGCAGAACGGGTTCTGTATATTTTATCCCGGTCTCCGCCGTAGGCTCGCTTCCATCCAATGTATAATAGATCTCTCCCTTCGTCGAAGAGCTTAGCGTAATCTCCTGCACCTCGCTGTACGTCCCTTCATCCGGGGTAAAGTCCGGCGCCACAGATATATAGTCTGACACAGAGGCCAAAACCTTCGAATCCTCACAGTCTTTCAAAAGCGCGGAGATCTTTGCCGGCTGCTCTGTATCCATATAAAAATCAATGGCCGCCTGATAGAGGTTCACATTCGTAGGCTGTGTCTCTATCGCGCTTAAGAACACCTGCTCCGCACCGTCCAGATCATCTTGGTCGATATAGATTTCAGCATACCCGGTATATGCCTCGGATTTTGATTTATCCTTTATAATGGCCCGGTCAAAATACCGCTCTGCCGCCGCGTAATCCCGTGTCTGGAGCGCTTTATATCCTTTTTTTACCATACCGGTATAGGAATTCTGGTAAGCGATATATATTCCGGCAACGATCAGGGCAAGGATACAAAATAAAGCGATAAGGAGGTTCCTCCTCTTCCGCTTTGCCGCCTCCAGACGCTTCTGGCGCCTGTCACGGCGTAATTCCTCCGTATCCTGCCGCCTGCGCATTTCGCCTGTACTGCGGCGTATGCGCTCCTGCTCCCCTGTATTCCTCCGGAGAGACTGCCCCGGTGCGCCTCCCTGTCCCCTCCGGACGGCATTTCTCCGCTCCTCACGGAGCCTGCTCATCTCATTCTGGCTGAGCACACGGGTCGCGTTGACATTCTGGCTTACATTTCCTCTTCTGTATCTTCTGATATCATCCGTCTGTATCTGCCTTGTGGCGCCTTCAACAGATCCTCTCACTTCTCTTGCCAGCACATCCTCCAGCGGATTATAGTCAGGCACGATCTGTACTGCAGTCCCACATCTTGGGCAGACAACTTCGCCGTCGGGAATATCAGCTCCGCAATGTATACATATCATGCTTCTTCCTCCCGGATGCGCATCGTTTCAACACAGTTGTCCATCAGCATGGCAATGGTCATAGGGCCTACCCCGCCCGGAACCGGAGTAACCGCCGATGTGACCGGAGCCACATCGTCATAATCCACATCACCGCAAAGTTTATTGTTTTCATCTCTGTGCATTCCCACATCGATGACGACCGCTCCGGCCTTTACATACTCTCTGGTGATAAATTTCTTTTTACCCATCGCCACAATTAGAATGTCCGCCCTTCGGGCGATTTCCTTAAGATCCTTTGTTCTGGAATGAGCGACCGTCACTGTGGCATTCTCCCGCAGAAGGAGCGCCGCCATCGGTTTTCCCACGATATTGCTCCGTCCTATGACCACACATTCTTTTCCCTCAATCGCGATCCCCGACCGTTTCAAAAGCTGGATGATCCCGGCAGGGGTACAGGAGAGAAAGCCTTTTTCTCCAATCCAGAGACGTCCCACGCTGACAGGGTGGAAGCCGTCCACATCCTTATCCGGCGATATGGTTCGTATGATCCTGTCCTCATCAATATGGGCGGGAAGGGGAAGCTGGACAAGGATGCCGTTCACACCGTCGTCTGCGTTCAACTCCTCCACAAGGGAGATCAGCTCTTCCTCCGTAGTTTCCTCCGCAAGCTCATAGGACTTGGATTCAATACCGATATAGGCGCATGCTTTCTTCTTATTGTTCACATAGACAGAGGACGCCGGATCGTTCCCGACCTGCACAACGGCAAGACAGGCATGTCTTCCCTTTTCCGCCAGCCTTGTCACCTCTGCCTTCAATTCATCTTTGATCTGCTGCGAGATTTCTTTCCCATTGATTATATGTGGCATTTATCTCTCCTCTTTATCTCCTGAAACAGGTCTGTGGTCTTACCTTTTCTCTTTTAAAACAGACCCGTGATCTTACCTTCTTCTGTAACGTCGATCCCATTGGCCGCCGGAACCTTCGGAAGACCCGGCATGGTCATAATCGCTCCGGTAAGCGCGACGACGAACCCTGCACCCGCGCTCACATAGACCTCACGGATATGGATGCCGAATCCCTCCGGCCTGCCAAGCTTTTTCGCGTCATCAGACAGCGAATACTGGTTCTTTGCCATACACACTGGGAAAGCCGCGAAACCAAGGGCCTCAATTTTTGCGATCTGCTTCTCTGCCGCAGGCTCGTAGATCACACCCTTGGCGCCGTAGATCTCTTTTGCCACTGTCTCGATCTTTTCCTTAATGGACAGTTCGTCGCCGTAAAGCGTATGGAAGTCTGACGTCTTGTTCTCCAGTGTCTCAAGTACTTTTCCGGCAAGGGCAATGCCGCCCTCTCCGCCTTTTTCCCACACCTCTGAAAGGGCGAACTCACACCCGCGCTCCTCGCAGAAGTTACGGATAAATTCATTCTCCGCGTCTGTGTCCGTAATGAAGGAATTAAGAGTCACAACCACAGGCACACCGTATTTCTGTATATTTTCAATATGCTTCTCAAGATTTACAATCCCTTTTGCAAGGGCCTCTAAGTTCTCCTGTGCGAGATCAGCCTTTGCAACCCCACCATTATACTTCAAAGCGCGCACAGTTGCAACAAGAACAACGGCGTCCGGCTTTAAGCCAGCCATACGGCACTTGATGTCAAAGAATTTCTCCGCCCCGAGATCCGCGCCGAACCCGGCTTCCGTGATGGTGATATCGCTCAATTTGAGCGCCATCTTTGTCGCGCGCACACTGTTGCAGCCGTGGGCGATATTGGCAAACGGCCCGCCGTGGACAAGCGCCGGCGTGTGCTCTAACGTCTGGATAAGATTCGGCTTGACGGCGTCCTTTAACAGCGCTGTCATCGCGCCTGTCGCATGCAGGTCGTCCGCTGTCACAGGCTCCCCGCCAAAATTGTAAGCAACCACGATCTTGCCAAGCCTTTTCTTCAGATCCGCAAGATCATCGGCAAGACAGAGGATCGCCATGATCTCAGAGGCGACGGTGATCACAAAATGGTCTTCTCTTACCATGCCGTCCATCTTATTGCCAAGTCCTACCACGATATTGCGCAGCACACGGTCATTCATGTCAAGACAACGTTTCCATACAACCTGTCTCGGGTCGATACCAAGCTGATTGCCCTGCTGGATGTGATTGTCCAGCATCGCGGCAAGGAGGTTGTTGGCAGAGGTGATCGCGTGAAAGTCACCGGTAAAGTGAAGGTTCAGATCCTCCATGGGAACGACCTGTGCGTATCCTCCGCCGGCCGCCCCGCCCTTGATGCCGAAGCACGGCCCCAGAGAAGGTTCACGAAGCGCAATCAGAGCATTTTTCCCAAGCTTTGCCATGGCCTGCCCAAGGCCGACCGTGGTCGTTGTTTTTCCTTCTCCGGCGGGCGTAGGATTGATGGCAGTGACGAGCACCAGCTTACCGTCTTCCCGGTCTTTAATCCTCTCCCACAGTTCATCGGAAAGCTTTGCCTTATATTTCCCGTAAAATTCAAGCTCTTCCTCCGCGATGCCTGCGCGCGCCGCAACATTTTTAATGTGTTCCATCTGCGCCTCCTGCGCGATCTGAATGTCTGTCTTCATCATGATCTCCTCCTCTGCATCTTTTGTGCTGACTTACTGACTGCTTAGATATTCTTCAAATTCTTCCTTTGTCATGAGTACTTTCCTCGGTTTCGTGCCTTCCTCGGGTCCTACGACGCCCGCCTCGGCAAGCTGATCCATGATACGCGCAGCGCGGTTGAAGCCGATCTTAAACATCCGCTGCAGCATACCGATGGATGCCTTTTCCTTATCGATGATAAGCTGTCCTGCCTCCGCAAAATATGTATCTCTGTTGTCGCCGTCGTCCGCTGCTCCCGCTCCGCCAGAACCTGATGCGGGAAGATCCGCGTTCATGTGTTCTTCAAGCTCGTCATTGTAATCCGTATTCTGATTATGGCTGATCAAAAAATCCACCACATCCTGCACTTCTTTATCAGAGACGAAAGAACCCTGCACTCGCACTGGCTTCGGGTACCCGGAAGGATAAAAGAGCATGTCTCCTTTTCCAAGCAGCTTTTCCGCCCCGTTCATGTCGATGATCGTCCGGGAATCCACGCCCGACGACACAGAAAACGCGATCCTTGAGGGCATGTTCGCCTTGATCAGTCCGGTGATGACATTGACGGACGGTCTCTGCGTGGCAAGGATCAGATGAAGTCCCGCCGCTCTCGCGAGCTGCGCCAGACGGCAGATGGCTCCTTCCACCTCCCCGGGCGCGACCATCATAAGATCTGCCAGCTCGTCGATGATAATGACAATCTGCGGGAGCTTCTTCTTAATCTCTTCTCCCGTCTCTCCTTTTGCCACCTTCGCGTTGAAGCCTTTTAAATCTCTTACATTATATTCCGCAAACAGCTTGTAGCGCTTCTCCATCTCGGCAACCGCCCAGTTTAAAGCTCCCGCCGCCTTCTTCGGGTCTGTGACCACAGGGATCATCAGATGCGGGATGCCATTGTAAACGCTTAATTCCACTACTTTCGGGTCTACAAGGATGAGTTTTACATCCTCCGGATCTGCCTTATAAATAAGGCTCATGATCAGTGTGTTGATGCAGACAGATTTACCCGAACCTGTAGCGCCCGCCACCAGAAGATGGGGCATCTTCGCGATATCCGCCACAACAACCTTCCCGGCGATATCCTTGCCCGCCGCAAAGGAAAGCAGGGATTCGCTCTTTTTAAATTCGTTTGACTCTAACAGATCGCGGAGCATGACAGCCGTATTTTCATTGTTCGGCACCTCAATACCGACTGCCGCCTTTCCCGGGATCGGCGCCTCGATCCTGAGATCCGCCACCGCAAGGTTCAGCTTGATATCATCCGCCAACCCCACGATGCGGCTCACCTTCACGCCCTGATCCGGCTGAAGCTCATAGCGGGTGACAGAGGGGCCGCAGCTTGCGTTCGTCACATGGACGCCCACGCCGAAATTCTGCAGTGTCTGTTCCAGCTTAAGCGCAGTCGCCCTAAGATGGGCGTCTGAGTCTCCACCGGATTTCTTCCCCCTTTTCAGAAGGGACAGGGGCGGCACATGATAGACAGGCTGCACCTTCTCCTGCTCTTTCTGCACGGTCTGCGCCACCTGTTCTGCGGCCTCCGCCACTGCGTCGGCATCCTGCGCCTTGCCCTGCCGTGTTTTTCTCTTTGATGTGCTTTCGACAGGTTCCAGTTCGACCGCGTCAGCGGACGAAGCCACAAACGGCGCGGTGCTCTCGGATGCAGGCGACGCCCCGTTTCCCGGCGCTCCATCATTTCCTGACGCCGCTTTCTCTATCGTGAAAGGATCATCCGCAATATTCTGTTCAGGACTGTCAGCGCGGCTGATCACAAATCCGCTGCCAAGACCGGAGCTTTCTGTCTGCACTTCCTGTATTTCCTCCGGTTTGATCTCATAGATATCAGGCGACTTTCTCTTTCTTCCTCTTGGCTTCTTTTCTTCCGCGCCTTCCGGGGTAAGCGTCGTCGCAAAGGAGACGCCGGACACCTTACGGTCTCTTGCCCGCGTACCCTTATTGTCCGCCGCGCTATCCGCCGTCGCCTTTTCCCGCTCCTCTTCCCTGCGGCGGGCCTTTAAGACGGCTGTCTCCTGACGCTTTTTCTTTGCCTCTTCATATGCCTTTTTACTCTGCCTTCCAAGCGGGGCGAGCAGAGACTTCTCCGTGATCAATATGATACAGATAACAGATAACGCAATTAATACTACATATGTCCCAATCTCGCCGATTAACGGACAAAACAAATTGACAAGGCCGCCGCCCGCCAAGCCTCCGGCGCTGTGATTCCTGCTGGACTCAGTGTAATAAGACATCAGCGACGCGCCCGGCGTATAGGAGTGGACGATCAGCTCCAGTATTGCCGCAAGCATCAGAAAAAGAAGGATTCCCGCAGCAATCTTCACGTAGGCGTGGGCGTTTCCTTTATTTGAGATCAAAAACGCCGTCAGTCCGAAGATCACAAACGGCAGAATATACGCCATGAAACCGAACAGTCCGAACAATACAGATGAAACTGCCTCCCCCGCAGTCCCGCACAGTCCGAAGCTGCTCAATACAAGAAGAATACATACCGCCAGTGTGGCAAATATGATGATCTCCCCCTGAAGCTCTGTATTCTGCTGTCCTTTCTTTGCTTTACTCTTTGTGTTACTTCTGCGCTTTGTTGGTTTCGCAGCCATATAATTCCCCCTTGGTAATTAAACATACTATGTCTAGTATACCATCAATTCAAAACCATGTCACCAACTTTTATCAGTTCGTGCCGTTCATGCGTATCAGTTCAGCCATTTGATTCGGCGGTATTTCCGCTTTGTACGGCAGGAAGCGGACGATGAATTGGAAGAAGCGGTCGGTGACGGGGAGAGGTTTCGCTGCGACTTTGAAGGAATCTGGCAGAATATCTTATCGGGATGTAAAGCTGTTGTTAAGTCGTGCGAGGAGATTGTCTGAACGAAGTGAGTTACTCCTCGCACTGCTTTGCTTTTAAACAGCTTTACAGTCCGTTAGATATTCCCAGATTCCGGAACGGAACGGCGAAACCTCTCCCCGCCCTGACTTCATTTCCAAAGTGATTCTCCGCTTCCAGACATTATCACAAAGAAATGCTATCGAATCAAATGGCTGAACTGATACGTTCATGCGGTTCCGCTTTTTCTCTCTTTTATCAGTTCGTGCAGTTTTGCGAACGCCTCACTGATCCCTCCCACTTCGTCGATCAGTCCTTCCTTTACTGCTTCTTCCCCTTCCAGCATGGTCCCCACGTCCTTTACAAGCTGGGTGGAATCAAGCATCAGCTCCAGCAGCCGTTCCTGAGTGATCTTAGAGTGATCCGAAATAAAACGTGCGATCCGGTCTTGTGTCTTTTCCATATTACGGTAGCTCTGGATCACGCCGATGAACATGCCTGTTGAGCGGACAGGATGCACGATCATTGTTCCGGTCGGCACAATGAAGGAATAGTCCGCGGATACGGCGAGCGGGCCGCCGATGGAATGGCTCCCGCCAAGCACAAGGGACACGGTAGGTTTGCTCAGCGACGCGATCATCTCCGCGATGGCAAGTCCCGCCTCCACATCTCCGCCCAGCGTGTTGAGCAGAATAAGGACTCCCTTTGTATCCTTGTCCTCCTCGATCTGCGCCAGTCTCGGCAGGAGATGCTCATACTTGGTGGCTTTTGTGTTGCCTGACACCGCCTCATGCCCCTCGATCTCGCCGATGATGGACAATAATTGAATCCCGCTTCCGGAGTTATCTTTTCCCAGATCAAGCGTACCCATCTCTTTTATCTCTGTGTTTTCATCATTTCTTTTCTTCTGTTCCTCGGCCTGTTTCGAATCCCTGCCGCCATCTTCTCCCGCAGACGCTCTTTCCACAGTTTCTCCCGCCGCGACGCTTTCCTCTTCACGGGTCTTTTTTGAGAAATATTCTTCTTTCATATATGACTGCCTCCTCTTTTTGCCGGGTGAAAACTGCCGCCTGCATTTTAAGGGCGGATTTGTCCACTCCGGCTTTATCTTCCGTTAGTATTGAAAAAGCAGTCCTTTTTTATACAGAAAAATGGTATGGACGAAATTGTATACATCCATACCATTTTAGTTACTTCAACGCCTGCTCCACATCAGCGATGATATCTTCCACATTCTCGATACCCACGCTGAAACGGATCAGATCCGGCTGTACTCCGGCTTCTATCAGCTCCTGATCGTTCATCTGGCGGTGCGTGTGGCTCGCCGGGTGGAGCACACAGCTTCTCGCGTCAGCCACATGTGTTACGATTGCCACCATCTTTAACTTATCCATCATCTCAACCGCCGCGTCTCTTCCGCCTTTGAGTCCGAAGGTGATAACGCCGCAGGTGCCGTTCGGCATGTATTTCTGCGCCAGATCATAATATTTATCCCCCGGCAGCGACGGGCAGTTCACCCACGCCACCTTCTCATGATTCTGCAGGTACTCCGCCACTTTCTTCGCGTTCTGGCAATGTCTCTCCACCCTTAAATGAAGCGTCTCCAGTCCGATATTGAGAAGGAAAGCATTCTGCGGAGACTGAATGGAGCCAAGGTCTCTCATGAGCTGCGCCGTTGCCTTCGTGATATACGCGCCTTTCCCGAACTTCTCCGCATAGACGATCCCATGGTAAGTCTCATCCGGCATCGTCAGTCCCGGGAACTTGTCCGCATGCGCCATCCAGTCAAAGCTGCCGCTGTCCACGATCGCTCCGCCCACGCATGCCGCATGTCCGTCCATGTATTTTGTCGTGGAATGTGTCACAATGTCAACGCCCCACTCAAAAGGACGGCAGTTAATTGGCGTCGCGAATGTATTATCAACGATAAAGGGAACACCGTGCCTGTGCGCTGCCTTCGCGAATTTCTCAAAGTCAAGCACCACAAGCGCCGGGTTTGCGATGGACTCCCCGAACACTGCCTTTGTGTTGTCCTGAAATGCCGCTTCCAGCTCCTCTTCCGTGCAGTCCGGGTCAACGAATGTTGCTTCCACCCCCATCTTCTTTATGGTGTGCGCGTAGAGATTGTATGTACCGCCATAGAGGGCAGACGCGCATACGATGTGATCCCCCGCCTGAGCGATATTCATGATCGCGTAAAAATTCGCCGCCTGACCGGAGGAAGTGAGCATAGCTGCCGCTCCGCCCTCCAGATCACAGATCTTCGCCGCCACAGCGTCGTTTGTCGGGTTCTGCAGTCTTGTATAAAAATATCCGGACTCCTCCAGATCAAAGAGACGCCCCATCTGCTCGCTACTTGTATAGCGGAAGGTCGTGCTCTGGTAAATGGGAACGATTCTCGGCTCTCCATTTTCCGGCTCATATCCTGACTGTATACATTTCGTCTCTATCCTGTAATCACTCATCTGTCCCTCTCCTTCTCCTCTTTTTCTATTCTATGAATACAGATACTCTTTTTCCAGCGTTCTCACCATCTCGCTGTATCTGTCCTTACACTCTTCTTTCCTGCCTTCCTCGATCAGGCGGATACATGGGCGAAGATACTGCTCCCATATTCCCTTGTATATCGCTCCGGCGTCCTCCCGTCTGCCGATCCGCTTCACGATCGTGGGAGCGATGTTATAATACTCCTCCACGATCTCCTTTCCGCTCTCGCTGGACATGAGATACTCGTCCCTGTATGCCCGAAGCGTGGTCAGTTCATAGCAGCCGTCCGGCTTATTCAGGCTTTCACACACAGCGGTTGTTATATAGCAGAAAGTCCCTTTACGGAAACCGTTCCGTATCTTGTCATAGTCCGAATGTCCGATCTTATACTCCGGCATCTTTGTATTCCAGAACTCTACAATACGCCCGGAGACAGCCTTTGCGTTTTCGGACGGCATCTCCCCCATAAGCGGTACGAAGAAAGAAACCATGTTCATCTTGTGGTCAAGCGCCTTCATATCCCGCTTCCGCTTAGACGGCTCTCTCCCAAGCTCTTTGAAAACATACTCAGGGATATGCCCTGCAACTGCTTCCATGATCTCTTCGGATTCATCACAGGCACGGGCAGTCTCCTGCAAAAGTCCGGCATACCTCTCCTTTAAAGATTCCATATGCTGCTCATAGGTCGTCTTGTGAAACTCATACACCATGGTCAGCCTGTACAGTTCTTCCAATTCACTTTGAAGCGCCTTTATCTCCATCTGTGTGCTCCTTTATTCGTTCCAGTTGTGATATACGTCCTGAACGTCATCGTCCTCCTCCAGAAGATCAAGCGTCTTCTGGATATTCTTGATGTCCTCCTCGCTGGTCAGCTCCACATACGTCTGCGGAATCATTGTAACCTCCGCGCCCGCCATTGCGATGCCTTCCTCCTCGAGCCTGAGCCTGACGTCACTGAACGCCTCGGGAGCTGTCAGGATCTCAAAGCTTTCCTCATCCTCGACAAAATCCTCTGCCCCGGCGTCAAGTGCAAGCATCATCAGCTCGTCAGCGTCCATATCGCACTCTTCTTTCGCCACAAAGATCTGTCCCTTTTCATCAAACATAAAGGAGACACACCCCGGAGTGCCTACATTCCCGCTTCCCTTTGTAAACGCATTCCTCACATTGGAAGCCGTGCGGTTCTTGTTGTCTGTCAGCGTCCTGACAATGATCGCCGTCCCGTTCGGCCCGTATCCCTCATATGTAATGTGCTCATAATTGTCGCCGGAGCCTTCCCCCGCAGCCTTCTTAATATTTCTCTCAATGGTATCGTTCGGCATGTTGTTGGACTTTGCCTTCGCGATCACGTCCCGCAGTCTGCTGTTGTTAGCCGGGTCCGGTCCGCCGCCCTCCTTCACGGCGACGGCAAGCTCTCGACCGATCTTTGTAAATATCTTTCCCTTCGCCGCATCATTTTTCTCTTTCTTATGCTTGATGTTGGCAAACTTTGAATGTCCTGACATATGTTAACTCTCCTTTTCCTGTGTCCTTCTTAAATATACGGTAATGCGAAGGCTCATGACCTTGTCTGATCCGGTCACGATATTCCCTTCGCATACATTCACTCTGCAATTTTATCATTCTTTTTACATTCTGTAAATCCTGTTTTCTTATGTAGGAAGCTCCAGACTGATCCTGATCGCCTGATCTACCTTCCTCATCATTCCGCCGTCTATATGGCATACATATTCTTTAAGTCTCTGCTTGTCAATGGTACGTATCTGTTCCAGCAGGATGACCGAATTTTTTACAATGTCATAGTCCCTTGTACTGATCTCGATATGCGTCGGCAGCTTTGCCTTGTTCATCCTAGAAGTGACCGCCGCACAGATGACAGTGGGACTGTGTTTATTTCCGACATTGTTCTGTATGATAAGGACGGGGCGGATCCCGCCCTGCTCAGACCCAACCACGGGACTTAGGTCCGCATAAAAGATATCTCCTCGTCTGATCATCAAATTATCCACACTCCGATCTTCATACTAATGTGATCCGGCGCGCTCTGCACTTCAAAGCGCGCTGCATACTTTAGTATTCCCCGTTTCATCGGATGTATTCAGCCTTCTTCCTGACGCTCATCTGTCTTATCGTCTTATCCTAATTCGAAAACCTCTCCTCCCTGACGGTACACGCGCGGGATGCGTTTCCCAAGACAGCACACAAACTCATAGTTGAACCTGCCGCTAAGCTCTGAAAGCTCCTCCACGCTAATCCTGTCGTCCCCGTCTGAGCCGACCAGCATGACCCGGTCCATGAACTTCGTCTCCGGGATCTCCGTCACATCCACCATAAACTGATCCATGCACACTCTTCCCAATATCCTTGCCCGTTTTCCGTGAATGAGGACAGAGCCTTTGTTGGACAATGAGCGCGGATACCCGTCGCCATATCCCACCGGAATGGTGGCCACCTTCATTTTCTCCTGCGCCACAAAAGTCCCGCCGTAGCTGATGGCTGTTCCCGGCTCCACGTCCTTTACAAACGATACATGGCTGATAAGAGAGAGCGCGGGCCTTAGCTTCACTGCCTCCTGATCCACTTCCTCTGACGGATACATCCCATAAGTGGAGATGCCCGCCCTCACAAGGTCATGCTTCATATCCGGGAAATCAATGATCCCCGCGCTGTTGTCACAGCTATAATGCTGTACCGCGACCCCTCTCTGCTCTAGCTGCTCCTTCATCTGGAGGAACTTCTCATGCTGCCCGAGCGTGTATGTCTTATCAGTCTCATCCGCTTTCGCGAAATGCGTGAACATCCCTTCCATCTGCACATGGGGCAGTCTGCTGATGCGTTCGATAACCTCCGCGCTGTTCTCATCCACCGGAAATCCGATGCGCCCCATCCCGGTATCGACCTTAATATGGAAGAATACATCCTTCCCCTGAGAGGCCGCCTCTTTTGACATCTCCTTTGCCATCTCTTCTGTATAGACCGTGGGGCGGATGTCATAGCGGATCATCTCCTCATACTGATCCGGGAACACACATCCAAGTACAAGAACCGGTTTCTTAATGCCTTTCTCCTTTAGCTGTACCGCCTCCTCAAGGCAGGCTGTCGCATATCCCCATACGCAGGAAACCTCCTCCAGCATCTGCGCGATGGGCACTGCGCCGTGTCCGTATCCGTCCGTCTTGACCACCGCGACCAGACGGGCGTTACCGCCGATCCTGCTTTTCATCTGTTCTATATTAAACAACACTGCGTCAAGATCGATCTCTGCACATACTCTGTTATGCTGTCTCATGACTGACCTTCTCCTCCGTTCCATTCACGTGAACCTCTGTACATTCTGTTCACGTGAGCTTTTTCTTCACTCTGTCCCACGCAATACGTCTTCTATCCCCGCTGTCAGATCGCGGGCGAGCACACTGTAAGCGCCCTTCTCTTTTCGCGCCTCGTCTCCGCCGCAGGCGTGAAGGAATACGCCCATGGCCGCGCCTTCAAACGCGCCCATTCCCTGTGCCAGAAGTCCGGTTATGGTTCCTGCCAGCACATCCCCTGAACCTGCTTTTGCCATCGCGTTATTCCCCGCAAGGTTTAAGAAAGTCTGGCGCCCTCTCTGCGCCACTGCCGTCCGGCTGTCCTTCAGCGCGCACACTGCCGGATACTCTCCGGTAAACGCGCGCAGGATTGTCATTCGGTCTGCCTTGAGCTCCGCCACACTTTTCCCTGTAAGCCTTGACATTTCCATCATGTGAGGGGTCAAAATAAGGGGCGCGCTGCTCTCCTTTAAAAGCTCCATATGTCCGCACAGAAGATTCAGTCCGTCAGCGTCGATCACGCAGGGAATGTCCGCTTCCTTAAGTGTATGGACAAGAAGCTGTTCCGATACCTCACTTTTTCCAAGTCCGCAGCCGATACATACCACATCCGCCCACTTGAGCAGCCTAGACAGTTCTGCCCCGTCGTATCCGTCGTAACAGGAGACAATCGCCTCTGGCAGAAGCTGCTGGATAACCTGTCTGTTCTCCTCTGCCGTATAGATCTGCACCAGTCCCGCACCCGTACTGTACGCTGCCTTTGCAGAGAGGAAACAGGCTCCTGCCATACCGCTGCTGCCCGTGACCATAAGCACCTTCCCATAGCTTCCCTTGTGGGAATCCGCGCTCCTTCTGGGAAGCAAAGAAGGAATTTCCTCTTTGTCATATGTGAAGCAAACGTCTTTATTATCTTTAAAAATCCCTTTCGAAATGCCGATTGGCGCGGCCACTGTCTCCCCCGCATAAACCTTCCCCGGGAACAGTTCGCACCCAAGCTTTACACACTCCATGGAGACAGTCAGCTCCGCCCTAAAGGCAGTCCCCAGTATCCGTCCCGTGCGCGCGCACACTCCCGACGGGATATCCACCGCCACTTTCCGGGCGTTCTGCCTGTTCATCCATTCTATGATATCCGCGTATCTCCCGGATATCTCCCGGCTTAAACCCACTCCGAACAAAGCGTCTGTCACAACAGTATATTCTCCGTCCGGAAGATCGGTGAATATGGAAATCCCCAGCCTCTCTGCGATCTTTTTTTGAAGAGCGCACTCCTCGCTTAAAGAAGACTCTTTCCCCGCAAAAAGCACGTCCGCACATATTCCCTTTTCGTGCAAAAGCCTTGCCACCGCAAAACCGTCTCCGCCGTTGTTGCCGCTGCCGCAGACGATAAGGACTCTTGCAAGATCCATTTCCCGTCTGCAGAGTTCTTCCACAACCTTTAACGCCGCCCGCTCCATCAATACAAGAGACGGTATACCAAGCTCTCCAATAGTATAGGCGTCTGCCGCTTTCATCTGTTCTCCGTCGGGGAGATATCTCATATGCGTCACCTGTCCTTTCCCCTGTTACAGTTCAGTCCGCGCCATTCGTAAAGCCGCGCTTTGTGCTTATTGTGGCCGGACTGTACCGTTTTCATAACATACCCCGCAGCAAGCTGCGGGGTCCTGTGGTTTTTATGTTATTTTTTTCGTCCTTCCTCCCGCTGGCTGATATTGTACGACAGCTTCATCAGACTGTCCGAGAGATGGACGCTCTCAATGATCACATTCTTAGGCAGCGTCAGGTCTGTATGAGCGAAGTTCCATATCGCCTTGATCCCGTTTGCAACGAGAATATCCGCCACTTCCACTGCTTTTGACTTGGGGATAGTGAGCGCCGCGATCTCGATATCATTATCATGAAGGAAATCCACCAGCTCATCCATCATGCGCACCTGAATGCCCCGTATGGACATTCCCGCCAGCCGGGGATTCACGTCGAAAAGACTTTTTAACACGAATCCGCTTCTCTCAAAGGAAGCATAATTGGCAAGCGCCTGTCCCAGATTTCCGGCGCCGATTATGATGAAATTGTGCGTCTTGTCCAGACCAAGTATCTTGCCGATCTCCGTGTACAGATATTTTACATTATAGCCGTATCCCTGCTGCCCGAAACCGCCGAAATTATTGAGATCCTGCCGGATCTGCGACGCTGTGACGTGCATCCTTTTACTGAGATCGTTGGATGATATCCTTTCCACTCCTGCCTCCAGCAGATCGCCGAGATACCGATAGTATCGCGGGAGCCTTGATACTACTGCCCTCGATATTTTTCTATGTTCCACTTTTACCACCTTCCACCGCGGCCAAGCGCGTTCTCTTCACTAGGCTTTATTATATAAAAATGTTAATATGATGTCAAATACTAGAAATTTATTTTCGTCTCTGTTCTATATCTCGTCTGCTCTTGTATTTTCATCTGTTTTCGATATAATGAATACGTCACAGTTCACACGTATGCCTAAGGACGGCTGCTTTATGCCTGCATAAGGGGCAGACGGCCGTAGGCATACGCTGGGATCGCCTTTTCATGAGTAAAACGGTGGCGGCAGCCACAATAAGCACACAGTGCGGTTTTGCGAATGGCGCTCCTGTGGACAGTGACACGGATATCTGAGAGGAGAGATACCATGATACTCGCATGCCATAATATCGATAAATCTTTCGGCGACCGCGTCATCGTAAAGGGCGGTTCTTTCCATATTGAAGAACGGGAAAAGGCCGCCCTTGTAGGTGTGAACGGAGCCGGAAAGTCAACCATACTGAAAATGATCATAAACGAGGAGCCTCTTGACGGCGGGGATGTCCTTCTTGCGAAGGGAAGGACTATCGGATACCTTGCCCAGCATCAGGCGCTTCTTCCCCATGGAACCATTTATGAGGAATTAAAAAGCGCAAAGGCCGACATCTTTGAGATGGAGGAGCGGATACGCGCTATCGAACATGAGCTAAAGTCTCTTAGCGGAGAAGCACTGGAGAGCAGACTGGAAACTTACAACCGTCTCCAGTCTGAATTTGAGGCCCGCAACGGCTATGCCTGTGAAAGCGAGATCGTCGGCGTACTCAAAGGACTTGGGTTTGCGGAAGACGAATTTTCCAAAAAGACGGACACGCTCTCCGGCGGCCAGAAGACCCGCGTTGCTCTGGGCAAGCTCCTGCTGACGAACCCGGACATCCTGCTGCTTGACGAGCCGACAAACCATCTTGACTTAAACTCTATTGCATGGCTTGAGACTTATCTTATGAACTATCCCGGGGCCGTGTTCATCGTCTCCCATGACCGTTTCTTCCTAAACCGCGTGGTCACGAAGGTGGTGGAGATCGAAAACGGCGAGATCCGCATGTATATGGGGAATTACCGCGCGTATTCCGAGAAAAAGCAGCAGATACGCGACGCCCGTTTAAAAGAATACCTAAATCAGCAGCGGGAGATCAAACACCAGCAGGCAGTCATAGACAAGCTGCGCTCCTTCAACCGGGAGAAGTCTATCCGCCGCGCGGAAAGCCGCGAAAAAATGCTGGAGAAGATGACTCCTGTTGATAAGCCTCTGGACGCCCCGGAAGCGATGCACTTTGCTTTAGAGCCTTCCTGCGTCAGCGGAAACGACGTACTTTCTGTGGATGGACTTTCAAAGTGCTTCGGACATCAGGTATTATTTAGCGATGTAAGCTTTGAGATCAAACGGGGCGAGCACGTGGCTGTCATCGGGGACAATGGAACCGGGAAGACAACGCTTTTAAAAATACTGAATCAGGTGCAGAAAGCTGATACCGGCTCCTTTACCCTCGGAGCAAAGGTACAGATCGGATACTACGATCAGGAGCACCATGTACTCCACGATGATAAAACAATCTTTGACGAGATATCAGACGATTATCCGACGCTGAACAACACACAGATCCGCAACACTCTCGCTGCCTTCCAGTTCACGGGCGACGAGGTGTTCAAGGAGATCCGCTCCTTAAGCGGCGGTGAAAAGGGGCGCGTCTCCCTTGCAAAGCTCATGCTCTCGGAGGCAAATTTCCTCATACTGGACGAGCCGACCAACCATCTGGATATCGCCTCAAAGGAAATCCTTGAAGAAGCGCTCAACAATTACAGCGGAACCGTCCTGTATGTATCCCATGACCGCTACTTTATCAACCGCACCGCCACGCGTATTCTGGAGCTGGTAAACCGAACCTTTGTAAATTATATCGGGAACTATGACTACTATCTGGAAAAGAAGGATGAACTGACCCGCGCCTACGCCTCCGGTCCTGCCGTGGCTGCCGGAAAAGACGTCGGCGGGAAGTATACTGCCGCAAACAGTGTTTCCGTAGGGGAAAACGCCTCTGCAAACAATTCCGCTTTCACAGAAAAGAACGCCTCTGCGCAGGAACAGGGCGGCGCTGCTACCACAGGATCCAAGTTAAGCTGGCAGGAGCAAAAAGAACAGCAGGCAAAGGAACGTAAAAGAAAAAATGACCTCAGAAAAACAGAGGACGAGATCAGCCGTCTGGAAGACCGCAACACAGCCATTGACCATGAACTGACGCTGGAACAAGTGTACTCTAACTCCGTGAAATGTCAGGAGCTTGCCGCAGAACGGGCAGACAATGAGGCAAGACTGGAAGAACTGTATGAGATGTGGGAGGCACTGGCTGAATAGCTTTATAATTTCATTTAAAAAACGGCTTATCATAAGCACAGCAATAGAGCCGGAGAGATGGTTTTCTCTTCGGCTCTGTCTTTACTCAGCACATTTATCTCTTATTTCCCATGCAGAACACCGCTACCACTCCCGGGCCTGTATGGCTTCCGATGACAGTACCGATATTGTTTATAAGGATATTGTCAATCCCCATTTTCTCGCGGACGAGCTTTGCCACATATTCTGCGTCTTCGATGCAGTCCCCGTGAGTGATCATCACGATGTCGTTCTCCCAACCCTTGGACTGTTCTACCGCCATATCCACGATCTTGTTGAGCGATTTCTTACGGCCTCTCTCCTTGCCGATCACTTGCAGTCTGCCCTCATCATCCATATGTATGATGGGTTTGATCTGCACAAGGGTTCCGATGACCGCCGTGGTCTTGGACACTCTTCCGCCTCTGTGCAGATGGTTTAAGTCATCCACAGTCACGTTATGGCATACATGGAGCTTATTCTCCTCCGCCCACTGTGCCACTTCCTCGATGGTCTTTCCCTTTGCCTTTTCTTTCAGAGCATAGTACAGAAGGATTCCTTCTCCGAGACACGCGCAGAGAGTGTCAATCACGATGATTTTGGCGTCCGGGTATTTCTCCTGCAACATCTCCGCCCCAATGCGCATACTGTTGAGGGTTCCGCTAAGTCCCGAAGAGAAGCCAAGATGAAGAACGTCTTTCCCCTCTTTCACATAAGGCTCAAGCATTGTCGCAGCCTCCTCAGGATTCACCTGAGATGTGACAGACATCTTTCCCTCGCGCAGCTTCGCAAAAAACTCCTTTGCCGAAAGTCCTTCCATATCCGTGTATGTCTCCCCGTCGATCGTATATTTCAGCGGAGCCACGGGAACGCCCCTCTCGGCAAGCCACTCCTTCGGAAGATCGATGGTACTGTTGACTGTGATCACATAATCTCTCATTTTCATTTCCTCCTGAATGATCTATTGATCCTGTTGTTAGAATAAACTCATTTTCGATTATCATACCACTTTTCTTCCGGTCAGGCAAAGTTTTTTAACATTTTTTAAATACTGTATAATTTACTTGGAAGTTATACCATCGGATGCTCCCATGATCCTCTTGTATCGACGCCTGCGTTTGCTGCCTTTGTTTCCAGTTCAGACATTTCGTCCGCCGTAAGAGATATCTGGGCTGCCTTCGCTGCATCTTCTACATGGGAAGCCTTTGTCACGCCTATGATCGGAAGCGTTCCCTTGGCAACAACCCACGCGATCGCAATCTGTGACACGGATGCACTGTACTTTTCTCCGATCCTTTTCATTGTCCCGATCAGTTCTTCAAGCTGAGGGAGGATCGGATTGTAAGTATCTCCTCTCTGGCTTCCTTCCGGCAGCGGATGTTTTGTATCGTATTTTCCGGTCAGCGCGCCCTGCTCAAGTACCATGTATGCAAAGAAGTCGATTCCATTTTCTTTGCAGTAATCAAGAATGCCGCCCTCTTCAGAAGATCTGTAAAGCAGGCTGTAATGATTCTGTACTGCTGAGATGTGTACACCTTCTTTTGAGAGGATTTCCTCTGCCCGCTTAAGCTCTGCAAGATTATGATTGGAAACGCCGACACGTTTCACTTTGCCGCTTTTTACAAGCGGAATCAGATATGGCGTCCATTTTTCTACATCTGCCGGATTATGAATCCAGTAGATATCGATATAATCCGTGCCCAGTCTTTCCAGACTTCCCGCGCACATCAGCGCCATCGGATCCTCCACTTCCTGAGCGATCTGCGGGGTGAATTTTGTGGATAAGATAAGTTCTTCTCTCCGGCATGTCCGCGCGAACGCGCCGAGAATATCCTCCGAGGCGCCCATCCCATATACAACCGCGCTGTCCCAGAGATTCAACCCTTCCTTCATGGCAGTGTCAAATACTTCTCTGAGCTCATTTTCTCCAAGACGGTTTCCAAACACCTGATCTCCGCCGACTGCACCGGTGCCCCATGACCATGTTCCAAGAGCCACTGACGGCATTTTTTTCTGAATATCCATATTACAATACTCCTTTCGCTTTTTACAAACACATTTTAGTATCTCATCTTTCAACTTATTCTTCTTTCATCTCTCTTCCGAGAGCCATACATTTTGCTGCTGTTTCTCCGGTTCTCAGATACGTATATCCCGGCATCTCAAACAGGATCGGTTTATATTTGTCATAGTCGATCTTCCCGGCTTCGTTGAGGATTGCCTCCTCCGCATAGGTGTGGTCGATTGTTAAGATGAAATTATCAAACGTTTTCATCTCATAGTTATCTTCTACTGTACACTCCATGGACAGCTTTGCCTCACTGATCAACGGCGCACCGTTTCTGCCGATCTCGTAGTCGAACAGCTCTGATTTATCAGTTTTTGCGCCGCTGACGCAGCCTGCATAGTCTGCTTTTTTCAGCATTTCCTCATCTACCACATTGACAGACAAGGCTTTTGTCTCTTTAATCCCCTGATTCGTATAATGTGGTTTTGCAAGGCTCACCATAATGTGATCATGGCCCATAATTCCTAGATGTCCTACAAGTACCCAATTCGGTTTTCCGTTCACCATAGTTCCGACTACGACCAATGGCGTCGGATACAATGCAAGTACTGAACCTAAATCTTTTTTCATTGCTTCATCTCTCCTTCATTTTCCTTTTGATCCTGACGGATTTTATATCTCAAATAATCCAGCCGGTCTAACTGTCTCTGTTTGAAATGAATTTCATCCAATGTCCCGTTTCTGTGGGCATCCAGCATTTTCATCCGTTTTGCTTCTGTATTCTCCCCTTCTAAGAGAAGCCGCATATAGCTTTCCACCTCTTCTTTTGAAAAACCCACATCGTGCAGTGTCATGATCAGGCTGAGCCTCTCAATATCTTCCTCGTCATACTGCCATGCGCCCATCACGGTTTTGACTGCGCCGCACAATCCCCAGCTTTCATATTCCTTAAGTATCTCGACAGGAATATTATACCGGCTGTGCGCCTCTTCAATCGTCATGTCCCTCACCTCTTTTATTTTCAAATTCTAATATTGAATACTCCCAATCCAATTTTGTATATCCTCTTGTGAACCCGAGGCGTCTTCTTCATAACAGTCAAAGATGTTATCTGAGATATTCGCCCCATCCGCCGCCTCTGTAATAATTTCTACGCTGTTGGCAAGTCCTCCTGTGCCATGGGAGCAGAACAGATAAACCTGTTTGCCGGATAAGTCATTGTTATCTAAAAATGTCAGCAGAGGCATGGGAACCCCGTACCACCAATTAGGATATTAAAATGTAGCCCGTCCTCTCCAACCCTTGAAAACACTGGGCTTAACGGCTTACACAAGTGTGTTTTCTGTTCTTTTTTAGTAGCATATTGCTCCGACCTTTCCTATTTACATTGTACTCTGGCTCACCTGTTTATACAAATACCTATGTTTAATGCTTTTCCATACGTTTTGCGAATGATAAGAGACAGCGGCTGTTTGATCCGCTGTCTCTATGTATTTTCCTATATTTTGTTATTTACAAGCTTCGGAATTCACTCCGGCTTTTCTTGCTAATGATTTTCTGAAGTCTTTGGTTTTCATCACGGAGCGCCTGATTTTCCTGCCGGAGCCGGAAAATTTCTTCCTGAAGGAGATCGATCCGTCCTTCCATTGCTTTGTCTAGGATACCTCTGCGTGGATTGATGGTTCCGGCCTGCTGTTCCATAGCCCGGTCAATTTCGGCCCTCACAATGGGATTCTTATAGAAGAATCCTCTGGAAGC
>DWYT01000166.1 GCA_019118545.1 Candidatus Mediterraneibacter merdavium
CACAGTGGATTTCAATATCCGCGTGATCCGTATGGCAGATTATCCAGATATCCTCACTCTTGAAGAATTTGTAGGCTTCCTTTACGGCATGGCAGCCGGCAACCACGACATCGAAGCCGTCTTCATCGACAGCATTCTGAAGCAGGCCAATATCACTCTTGAAAGTCTTGCGGCTTTCCTTAAGAAACTGAACAAGATTTCCACTGAAAACAACATAGATTTCTACTTGAGCGTGAGCGCCGAGAAGAAAGATATTCCGGGTATAGATTCCAATGACTGCAACGTGATATCCTGACGGCATCACGGGGCGCATAGATTCCATAACCTTACACATAGGAAAGGGATGTGCAAAGACCATTTCATTCACTGGTCTTTGCACATCCCTTTTTTTGCTTTCCCCTGTTTACTTCCGCAGGCAACGGGCCAAGCGGGCATGCTTGCATCGGGATCTTTGACTACTCCTGCGCGTCCGTATCATCAGCGCCAGCCGCAGCGGAATCCCCACTGTCTGCCTCCTGCTGTGAGGCCGTTCCTCTCGGCTTCTCCACTCCATTTAGAGACAGCACGGTATTGCTCTGTTCTCCTTCTTTGTATTCAATGGTCACTTCATCTCCCACATCGTAACGGATGATATCAATAAAATCCACTACAGGAATATCGAATATTGCCTCCGATCCATCTACCATAATATAGTAATGGGAATTTCCGTCCACGACACCCTGCGCGATCTTTGTAATCGCCGCGGTGATACTTAAGACATCCCGGGTGTCCTCCGGCGTCTGTTTAATGCCGTTCTCGTACATCAGCGTCGTATAATTTTCCTCGCACTGGCTGACCGTATCCCCGATGGCAACAATCTGGTATTTCTGTACGTTTACCATGGCATACTTCTTCACCAGTCCCGCATCGTCCTTAAGCGCGATGAAATACGTCGGTTCTCCGGAGATGTTAAGGAGCAGAGGGAATGTGGCCGTATAATGAAGATTTTGCACCTGACCCTCGGCTGAGGACATTGCTGAGGCCTCTGTGGCTCCCTCTACCTCGTAGAATTTCGTCTCCATAGTCCGCTGATTCATGAGCACGAATCCCACATTAGACTGGTCGCCGGTGATGGACGTGACACCCGTGTATACCCACACGTCGTCCTCAACTGCCAGATAATTATATCCGTCTGTCGTTTTCAGGCAGTCCTTCTGCCCGAGCACACTGTTGAAGAATCCGTGTTTCAAAGTTCCATAATAATCATATAGCTGTACCAGCATATCCGCTGAATATGCCCGGTCGATCCACTGGGGCGCATCCTCGATGGCGTAATCCTCAGTCTCCCCTGTGATGGCGTTGCACAATACGACACGCCCGATTGTCTCGCCGCCGAACAACCCGATATTATATTTCTTCACCGGGCAAATCCAATAGGGCGTCCCCTCCTCGTCCACTTCAAAGCTTAGGTCGTTGAAGATGTACGTCGGATAACGGAAACGCAGGTGGCGGTATATATTGCGGTTAAAATGGTCGCTTGTTGTATATTTCATCCCCTGATCCAGCTTCACCAGCTCCGTGTTCTGTGTCGCCATATCAATCTTAATGTATGCCGGTATACCTTCCCCCTGATTGGTGAACCACTTGATCAGGCTGGCGTATCTAAGAGGCGATACCCTCACCGGGCGGTCCTGATAGTTGATCTGTGAGTACAGACTGTCAACCTCGAACTGAGAAACCATGTCCACCATGCTTCCCATCTTTCTGTCGCCTAAAAGCTCCGCTGAATCTTTATCCAGAAGCGGAATCTGGTCAAAAGACAGTTCCTCGATGTCTTTTGTAAACTCTCCGCTCTCCACATTCATAAGCTGCTGGTATTTCTTTGCGTTTATAATAGGCGATGACAGAAGCGCCCCCACCAAATAAACTACAAGGATAAGGCTGACGATCCCCAATATCACTTTAAGGCCTTTTGATTCCCGGATGTTATAGCGGTTCAGCCTCTTTCTCCGCACAAATGCCGCGGCCGCCAGAAGTCCCAGTATGATCAGAAAAAACCATGTCTCCGATGAATGAATGTTGATCGCCGGAAGCGTGACGTAGTAATAAACGCCGAGCACAATGATGACTGTGAGCGCAATGAGCAGTTTTGTTTTGATGCTTTTCATTTTCCTTTTCCTTTCCTACTTTCACTAACGATATTTTCCAAAAATATCTTACTCAAAATAATAGGGCAATTATAACATTTTTATTCCGGAAGTACAAGGATGGACTCAACCGTAACAGTTCATGTGCCGTCTGACATAAATACACCCCGGAGAGCACTTGATTATGCCCTCCGGGGTGAATCATTTCCCTGTATGTTTTTACACTTTGATCAGTCCTGCAGTCTCCTGTATCCGGATTTTCTATATCCGGGTATCCTGCATCCACTTCTGTCGAATGTGTTATTACTCCTCAGATGCCCTTGCCGCGATCTCCTTCTCCTGCACGTCAGACGGAGCCTGCTCGTATCTCGCGAATGTATATTCGTAAGTTCCCCGTCCGCCTGTCATGGAGCGGAGCACCGTGCAGTATCCGAACAGTCCTGTCATCGGGATGTCCGCCTCAATGACCTGCTTGCCGCCCGCGATCGGATTCATACCGAGCACGCGTCCCCGTCTCTTGTTGAGATCGCCCATCACATCTCCTGTGTAATCGTCGGGAACTGTGACCTTAATGGAAGCGATCGGCTCAAGAAGCACTGGGGAAGCCTCCATGAAGCCTTTCTTGAACGCCTGACTTGTCGCTGTCTTAAATGCCATCTCCGAGGAATCTACCGGATGATAAGAACCGTCATAGAGCGTCGCTTTCACGCCCACTACCGGATATCCCGCAAGGGGGCCTTTCACCACGGAGTCCTGAAGTCCCTTTTCCACTGCCGGGAAGTAGTTCTTCGGGACAGCGCCGCCGACTACGCACTCTTCGAATACATAGGGAGTATCCAGATCATGGGACGGCTCGAACTTCATCTTAACGTGCCCGTATTGTCCGTGTCCTCCGGTCTGTTTCTTATACTTCATATCCACATCTGAATTCTTGCGGATCGTCTCACGGAAGGCAACCTTCGGCGTCTCGAGCACGATCTCTACCTTATATCTGGCCGCAAGCTTGCTGGCAGTGATCTCCAGATGCTGGTCGCCCATTCCATAGAGAAGTGTCTGGCGGTTCTCGCTGTCGTTTACAGCCTTAAGGGTCACATCCTCAGCCGTCATCCTTGCAAGCGCCTGTGATACTTTATCCTCGTCGCCTTTATTCTTCACGCGGTATCTCATATATGTATACGGAGCGGAATACTCGGTCTTTGCGTAGGAGATCGGAGATGCTTTTGTAGAAAGTGTATCGCCTGTACGGGTGTTCGCCAGCTTGGCGATGGCTCCGATATCTCCGGCGAACAGCTCGCTCACCTCTGACGGCTTATTCCCGCACATCGTGTAAAGCTTGCCCGGCTTCTCCTCGGCCTCTGTATCCGCGTTATAGAGAATATCGTCTCCCTTAAGCACACCGGAGCATACCTTTACAAAGGAATATTTTCCGATGAACGGGTCAACCATTGTCTTAAATACATAAGCTGTCTTTGATTTTGAGAAATCATAGTTTGCCTCAAAGATCTCGTTCGTCCTGCGGTTGATTCCCGCGCACGTCCTCTTGTCCGGACTTGGGAAGAAACGGACGATATCAGACAGAAGGTTTGCAACGCCCTGCGCCTGCACATTGGAACCCATTGCCACAGGAACGATATCGCCGTCCATAACCTCTGTACGCATGGCGGCACGGATCTCCTCGATGGAAAATTCCTCTCCGTTGAAATATCTCTCCATGAACTCTTCGCTCGTCTCAGCGACTGCCTCCATGAGGGAATCTCTTAAGATTTCCAGATTCGCCTTACAGTAGTCCGGAATCTCACACTCTTCTCTCTGCCCGATTCCCGTGTATCTGCGTCCCGCGTTTTTGATCACGTTGATGTAGCCTACCAGCTTTTCATTTTCACGGATCGGCTGGAAATGCGGCGCGATCTTCTTGCCGTATTTTGCTGTCAGGTCTTCCACCACCTGACGGAAGCTCGCGTCGTCCACGTCCATCTCTGTCACATAGATCATCCTTGGAAGATTGTACTTGTCGCACAGCTCCCATGCTTTCTCTGTCCCTACCTGAACGCCCGCTTTGCCGGATACGACGATGACCGCCGCGTCCGCCGCGCTGACAGCCTCCTCTACCTCGCCGACAAAGTCAAAGTATCCCGGCGTATCGAGGATATTGATCTTTGCTTTCTCCCACTCGATAGGCACCAGACTTGTGCTGATAGAAAATCCGCGTTTCTGCTCCTCTTTATCAAAATCGCTGACCGTGCTAGAGTCATCGACTTTTCCCATTCGGTTCGTGGCGCCTGATACATACAGCATTGCCTCCACAAGACTCGTCTTCCCACTTCCACCGTGTCCAAGCAATACCACGTTCCTGATTTCATCCGTTCTGTAAACCTTCATGCTGCTGCCTCCTTGTTATGTAGTTATTTTACATGCGCTCTTATCTTTCACCCATGCATATCATGGGTATATTGTACTAAAATCCAAAAGAAATTACAACTATTTTATGTATTTTTCACATACCAGTTTGGCGGCCTGTTGGTTGAACCCACGGGCTTTGCACAGGAACAACTGCTGCTATATTTTAAGAAATTCTCCCGCTCTTCATATGATAGATCTTCTGCGCTGCCGCCAGCGTGGATTCTCTGTGGGACACAAGAACCACCGTCTTATCTCTACAGCTCTCCCGCAGCGATTTGAGGATGATCCCCTCGTTTAAGGAATCCAGATTGCTGGTCGGTTCATCCAGAAGGAGCATCGGCGCGTCGTGGAGAAATGCCCTCGCAATGCCGATCCTCTGTCTCTCTCCGCCGGAGAGCGTATCCCCCAGCTCTCCCACCGGTGTGTCATATCCATTGGGAAGGCTCATGACAAAGTCATGGAGAGACGCCTTCTTCGCCGCCTCCATGATCTCCTCTCGGGACGCGCCGGGACGCGCCACGGCGATGTTGTTGGCGATAGAATCATGGAACAGACAAGTCTCCTGTGTGACATAGCTCTCCATATTTCTTAAGTTCTCTGTATTAATAGAAGAAAGGCTGCGGCTCTCCATGCGGATATCCCCTTTGTCCGGGTCATAGAAACGCATGAGCAGCTTAAGGAGAGTGGATTTGCCCGAGCCGCTCTTCCCGTGGATGCCGATACTGCCGCCCCGTGGGATGGAGATGGAATAATCCTTTAATATCTGCTCCTCCTCATAGGCAAAGTCAAGATGCTCACACTCCACATCCCCGAACTTCTGCTCAGGCATACCCTGTACCTCCTCTATCACAGGCTCCTCCTCTAAGATCGAAAGCACACGCTCCCCGCTGGCAAGGGTCTGCATGAGGTTGTTGGACAGGCTCGACAGGGCGACCACAGGGCCGAAAGACCCCATCATGAGGATCGTGCACAGCAGTGTGCCCTCGAAATCCATCTCGCCTTTTATGGTAAGCCATGCGGTCAGAAAGAGCATGCCAAAGGAAAAGATAAGAATCAGGATATTCGTGACACCCCGCTGCGTCCCTTCTAGAACCTTCATCTCCTTTTGTTTCCTGTCCAGCCGGCCGCTCCGCTCGTCCATCTGCTCTGCCCGCGCCCGTCCGCCGCCGTACTGTATCGTCTCATCCACTCCCCGCAATGAGTCAAGGACAAAGCTGTTGAGTTCTCCGAATTCTGTGCGGAACTCCATACCTTTCCCCGCCCCTTTTGAAGAGTTCCACAGAGGCACAACAACCCCCACGGCAATATAACCCGCCAGCGCAAATATCCCGGCGAGAGCATGATAATGAAAGAAAAACGCCTCCATGATCCCTGCTGTGATAACCGCGATGGCTATAGGGGAGACCGTATGGGCATAAAAGACTTCTAAAAGCTCAATGTCCGAGGTAATGACCGAGATCAGATTCCCCTTGTCGCGCCCGTCCAGTTTTGCAGGACAGAGTTTCCTCAGAGCCGCGAACACTTTATGGCGGATCAGGGCAAGGAGTTTAAAGGCAATATAATGGTTGCATGCCTGCTCCCCATAGTGGAGTACGCCCCGCAGCGCAGCCATGACGCCAAGGCAGGCAAATATCATCGCAAGCGATATATTTTTCCACGGTTCTATGCCGTGTGACAGTCCGGACACATGCAGCAGTCCCGCGCCCGCAAGGACAGTCAGGAAGATGGCGCAAAGATACCCGAATACTCCGAGAAGAACAGCCGCCGCCATCACATGCAGAAGGGGACGGACAAGTCCGATCAACTGACCCATGATGCGGACACCGCTCCTTCTCTTTCCTGACGCGCCCGGCTTCATGCCATCGTCCGCTCTCCTTATACCGTCTCCTGTCCTCAATTCGTTTCCTTCCGCTCTCATTTCGTTTCCTTCTTCTCTCATGCCGTCACCTCCTTCTGAAGCCTGTACATCCGGGCGTAGCCGCCGTCCTGTTCCATCAGTTCTTCGTGTGTACCGCTCTCTTTGATCTCTCCGCTCTCCAAAAAGCAGATCTTATCCGAACCCACTGCATTCGCCAGACGATGGGAAATGAACAAAACTGTCTTTCTCTTCGCCAGCTCCCGTATAACTTCCATGATCTTCTCCTCGCTCTCCACGTCAATATTAGAGGCCGCCTCATCAAAAATGTACATCGGACTGTCGTGGAGCAGCGCTCTGGCGATAGACAGGCGCTGCCGCTGCCCGCCCGAGAGATTGCTCCCCTGCTCCTCCAGCTTCGTCGCAAGTCCGTTTTGACTGTTCAGGAAATCATAGAGATTCACTTTTTTCAGCACACTTTCCATCTCCTTGCGGGAAGCGTCCGGCGCGGCCATGCGCAGGTTCTCCTCCACGGTGCCTTTGAAGAGATAGCTGTTGTGTCCTACATAAGTAATGTTCTCCATCAGATCTTCCTCACGAATCCCGCCAAGCGGAGATCCATTGAGGCTGATATCCCCGGTGAAGCCTTTGTTCCGCCCCATCAGCAAAGCGGCGATTGTGCTCTTGCCGCAGCCGGACACTCCCACAAGGGAGATAAAACTGCCCGCAGGCATATCAAAAGAGATATCCCTCAGCACGGTGCGCTCTGCCTCATAAGAAAAACCTACGCCGGACAGACTGACCGCGATCTGCTTTTCCTGTATCTGCCTCTCCGATAGTTCCTCTTTTGATGTCTCTGCTTTTGTCGTGCCGTTTTCGAACAGTCTCCTGTATCCATCTTCCGGCTCTTCCAGATCAAGGATAGCGAATATCCTGTCGCTTGCCGACATCCCGTTCATAGCGATGTGGAAGAAAGAACCAAGCAGACGCAGGGGAATGAAAAACTCCGACGCAAGCAGGATGATGGAAAACGCTCCCGCAAGGCTTACATTCCCCGCCATATATTCCCGCACAGTGACGATCATCCCAACCGCTGCCCCGCCGTATGCGACAAGATCCATGACGCTCACGGAATTAAGCTGCATGGTCAGCACCTTCATCGTAATCCTGCGGAACCGCTCCGCCTCTTCGTCCATTTCCTTCGCTTTCTGTCCGTCAGCCTGATAAATCTTGAGCGTGGTAAGTCCCTGAAGATTCTCAAGGAAACTGTCTCCCAGCTCCGTATATATTCCCCAGTATTTGCTCAGCAGCTTCTTGGCAAACTTCTGCACTGCCACAATGGACAGCGGAATTAAGGGGACACAGATCAGAAGCACAACGCATGCTTTGACGCTGATCGGGGCAAGGATGACGAACAGCGTCACCGGAGCAAGAAGACTGTAAAAAAGCTGCGGCAAATACCTGCCGTAATAAATCTCCAGCTGCTCCACGCCCTCTGTGGACACCTGCACAACCCCGGAAGTCGCGGTCTTTTCCTTGTAAGAGGCTCCGAGGCGCAGTATCTTCTCATAGATCCGGCGGCGAAGGACGGACTTCACCTGTGCGCTGGCGCGGTATGACGCCCGTGCCGCCATCTTCTCTGAAAGAAAGCGTACAACAACAGAAGCCAGCACGATCCCGCCTGTCGTCAACATCGTATCCGGCTCCAGATTTCTTTCATATAGCTTCTGAATCATATATCCCGCGGAACAGACCGACGCGATCTGGAAGAGCAGGGCAAGCCACTGCCAGAATATATTGGCGCCGATGTATTTCCCCGAGCCTTTCAACAGCTTCATAAGCCTTGTCTTTATCATTTTTTCAATTCCTTTCCTGTGTATTTCCTGTCTGTACCCCTTATCCGGGCGTGTCCCCCGCCTTAGGCTCCCCTTTCCGGGGAAATGTCTCCCTCTCAAGCCGTCTCTTCTCCCTGACGGAGCTGATCACATGGCGCAGGGCCATGACCGGATGACAGAGGAGCATACGCGGCCCGGCAAAACGCATGACCTGACGGATCTTCTCCCTCATGTCAGGGCGGTAACAGTGCACACGGCAGTTGCTGCAGAAGGTCTTTGTCTCCATGAACGGACACTTATCTGCCCGCAGCGCCGCATAATCCCTAAGCGCCCTGCACTCCTCGCACAGTCCACCCTTATCTCTGTGTCCGCCGTGCTTTTTCCTGCAATAGAGACGGATCATCATATCGACGACCCGCTTTTCTTTCTCTCTTTTACTCTCTGTCCTGACGCTCTTATCCACAGACATCCTCCTGTTCCATCCACTGTCCGGCCTTATCCTCCGAGACGCGCCCCCGCGCTGCCTCCGGCCGGACCGTGCGTATCCGGGTGAAAAAATAGACATACTTAAAGCAGATCAAAAACAGAATGAACAGCCGCCCCGGCAGGTTTTGCATGAGAAGTCCCGCGCAGATGAGCATCGCGGACGCCGGGAGCAGGATGCACAGCTTTGTCTTTAACGTCATTGCCCGCTCTTTTACAAAGCTCTCAAGATGGTTCTTGTACAGCTTCGTCCCCATGAACCATCTGTGGAACCGCTTTGATCCCTTTGCAAAACAAAAGGACGCCAGCAAAAGAAAAGGCGTAGTCGGCAGGACGGGCAGGATCACTCCCACTGCCCCGATGCCAAGAGACAGAAACGCGAACAACAGCCAGATAATCTTAAACGGGTTTTTCTTCATGTTTTCCTCCTGTTTCCAGTTTTGGTTTTATATAACTTATTTTAAATAGTTTCAACTAACCAATAGTGATGATAGCATAAATGATAATGGTTTTCAACTACTTTTTTCTGCCATATCCCTCGTATGCAATACATCAAAACGAATCCTGCCATGCAGGATTCTCCGCCTACGGCGGGGCGCTCCGGCGCCATCTTCATCTCCGCCGCAGTGCGATCCCCGCGGAGCGTTTTTGATTTCATAGGAACATACCCTCTCTTTACAAGGACACACACGCCTCAACCCATGATATTTTCGTGATTTGCGGCGTTATTCTCAATCGGTGTACGCCCAGTACACCTCAATCGTCTGCCTTGCAAAGCACGAAAATCTTCATGGTTGAGGTCGCAGAGTCGAAAAGAGATAAATTTTGTGTCCTGCAAGGCACTTGAATGAAGCGTACCGA
>DWYT01000167.1 GCA_019118545.1 Candidatus Mediterraneibacter merdavium
ATACTTTTCCCTCCGCTCCTTTGGATTGTTTCATGTACATTTTTCACAAAATTTTAATGAAAAACTTCCTTCCGTTCACATACTCATGTATTATATTAAGGCAAAACAGCAAAAAAAGAAAGAGGAAATGCGTTTTTTTTATGCACTTCCTCAATATTTTTACAAAAAATTCACAATTAAGTACCTATACATTGTTCACAAAAGCACTGGAAGAAAATCTACTGCTCCTTCCCTGCCCTCCACCAGAACAGCTTTTTTCGAAAGAACCTTTTCACTCTCCCGATCGGCACACTCTTTTCCTGTTCCCCGCCAAATACAGCTCCGCACCCAAACCATACGTTCGCGTTGAGCAGCGCTTTATTTCTGTCGATAAACTGCTCCTGATACGGGGAAGAAAGAACGGACAGGATACAGTCTGTCTCTGTGCCGTTGATCTCATTGATCACATTTTCCTCTCTGCCGTCATCCTCGAGAAGTCCTCTGCCCGCCAGCCTCAGTCCGCGACCGTAACGCGCCAGCATTTCCTCTGTCCGGTTCAGCTTTTCTTCTGTTTCCGCCAGAAGAAATACTTTCTTCTGGTTTTTCTGGAGATACTTCATAAACAGCCTGAAAAACGTATGGTTCTCCGTCTCCTTTAAACGAACCCTGTCGCCAATGTCCGCAGCCTTAAGGATCTCCGGATCACCCGGAAGGGCGAGATCAAACCCATCTACCAGCTCCCTCCACTGTTCGTCTCCGCTGTTTTTCATCAGCACATCCATGGACAAAATCCCTATTATATCAACTGAGTCTTTATCTATAAACCGCATCGCCCGGATCATCGTCTCCTTTGCCGTAAGACAGTCCAGACTGATGCCCATGACCTCTATGTTATCTGTCATAATTACATCACCTTTTGACTCCCCAGTTGTATAATTTTAGCAAATATCTGTTTTTTTGTAAAGTTTTACCGGCCCTCCTTCTTCTTTTTTGTCACCAGACCGCCGATCCTTCCCGTCTCTTTTGATGTCAGGGATTTCCAGCCGTGGGCGAGAACCCGGTCAAGAAGTCCCAGCTCCTCCGCAATCTCATATTTCATTTTTTCTTCCGGCTCCAGATTCTTCAGATCAATGGGTTTTTCTTTTTTCTTTGTCATAATATTCCTTCTTTCCGTTTTACCCAGAGTATTGCCCGTAAATCCCTCTGATATACAGACACACAAAAAGATCAGGCGCTTTCCCTGAGCACCTGATCCCGGCTTTTCCCACAGACCATACTTTTTAAATCGGTCCGTCCGGTATGATAATGGCGGCTATAATATACGCCAGTATCCCTCCGCCCGTGCACCCGAACAGCACGAACGCCAGTCGTATCAGTGTAGGATCAATGTTAAAATATTCTCCGATCCCGCCGCACACACCGCAGAGCATCCGCTGTTTCCTTGATCTGTATAACCTCTTATCTGTCATAACTATTCTCCTTTCTATGAAATAAAATACATTACTGCGTACTATCTAAAAGTAAACTCAATGGCCCCCAGATTGCAGTCTGCCTTGATCTTGCATCCGCCCCCGTTATCCGCTTTCATTTTATTATTAAGGAAAGAACTGTATGATTCCCCGTCAATGACCACTTCCCCCAAGTCGCAGTCAATCTCGTAATCATAATCGTTCAGGCTTCCCGGAAGGGTGCATTGTATCTCGCCCAGATCGCAGTCAACCTCAACCTTCTCTGTCACCTCGCCGTCCAGTATGATCTGTCCTGCTCCGCAGTCCGCTTCCAGACGCTCTGCATTAAATGAGGTGAGTACCACCTGACCCGCGTCAGCCGACGCTGATATCTCCGCTGCTTCCACGCCTTCTATCTCAATAAGTCCTGCCTGTGCGTCCATAGATATCTTCTCAAAGTATGTTCTCTGCGGAACACTGATATACATGATGCCGCAGTCCTGAGTGCTGAGCCTTCTCCAGTCGTCCATCTCAACCTTCAGCTCCGAATCATCCTGCCGTACATTGATCTTATTCTGAAGATCCTCACGGCAATAGGAGGTATCCACAATGATCCTGTCCCCATCGTAAGGCAGCACACTTACCCCCAGTCCGGTAAGGCGGATATCCAGTTCGTCGATCCCTCTGAAAGCGATCACTGTGTTTCCATTTACTTCCCCGGGTACGTATCCCGAATCTGCAACAGTCCCCCAGTCTCCCGGATCATCTATCTTCACGGTCGTTGTCACTTTGGTCCGAATACCAAAGCGGTTCAGCCACTGCCGGATGATCCCCTCATCCTCTCTGCTGCGGAGAATGCCAAAACCGCCCAGAGCCGCTCCTGCCACTGTGAGAAATATCCCGACAGCCGCAAGAATCGCACATATAATCCAAAATACCTTCCATCCCTTATTCTCCATATTTTATGACATCTCCTTTCTGTGAAACGGACGCCTGCACAGATCCACAAAGCCTCTGATCATCGCCGGAAATACGATCATACACAGCTTTACCGTCCCTGCTGTTGCCATAAGTCCTAACACAAAGAGCAGCAACCCGATTCCTGTGACGACCATCCCTGCCGGCGGTATGACGATCAACCCCAGTCCGGCAATGGTCATGATGATCCCGCAGACCGTAATGGCAACTGCCGCGACCACAAGACCCACGAAGAAACCAATAATTCCGATGATTATCCCCAGTATCCCACCTGCTATTCCTACGGCTGCCGGTCCTGCCACAATCACGATCAGAACGATCAGAAGAAGCTTAAGTCCGTTATTTGTCCATGGCTCCTTTGCCTTGTTATTCCCATGACCATAACCCGCGCCCGCATCTGCTCCCGGCGCGTCTCCTTGTGTCCCGCCATGTCTGCTGTCCCAGCCAGCCTGTGCTCCTCCGCTGCCCGCCGCGTTTTTCTGTCCGTGCTCCCCGGATCGCTGCCCGTATTTTTCCATGTAGTTCTTACGGTCAAATTTTGTCTCGTCAAACTCTGTGCCGTAATAATCCGCTTTGATCGTCTCGGCCACCTTCTCGGGACTGCCAAGCTCACGAAGAGCTTCCGCCTCGTTCTCAACCCCGGCGTCCGCCAGATAATCCGCATAATACTGAACCGCTGCCTGCCGCTCTTCTTCGGGTATACCGGATAAGAGCCTCTCAAGTTCAGCCAAAAATTCCATACGGTTCATACAGTCACACCTCCCTCAAATATCTCGTTAATCTTCTGGATATAGCTCTTCCACTCTGACTTGTATAAATTAAGCTGAGCCATCCCCCGTGCCGTCACCTTATAGTAGCGCCTGTTCCTGCCGTCAAACTGTCTGTCATACACTTCCAGACATTCGTCTTTCTGGAGCCTGCGCAGTACAGGATACAGAGTTGATTCAGAGACGTCGATAACCCTGCGCACATCCTGCGTAATCCGGTAACCGTATGTGCCTGTATCTTCCATGGATACAACTGCCAGCACGATCGCATCCAGAAGAGCTGCACCTGTGTTGAATACCATGCAATCACCCTTTCTGTTGTCCCGCAACCTTATTTTATGTTCAGTAATATTGTACCGTTTTCTATATTATATTTCATATAATATATATTGTCAATATAATATTACTTAACTTATACCCAAAGATTTCTAAAGAATTTCAAAAGAAAAGAAGCTGTCCTAAAACAGCTTCTCAAAACGTTCCATTGCTTCTTTTGTCTTTTCGTGTGTCCCAAAGGACGTCAGCCGGAAATGGTTCTTCCCGTTTACTCCGAATCCCGCGCCCGGTGTGCCTACCACCTGCGCTTTCTCTAAGAGATAGTCAAAAAATTCCCACGACTCCATGTCTTTCGGGCACTTGAACCAGATATAGGGAGAGTTCACGCCGCCCGTAAAGGAGATTCCTTTCCTGCGAAGCGTCTCCGCGATCATGCGCGCGTTCTCCATATAATAGGAGATGTTCTCCATGCACTCTTTCATCCCATCCTCAGACAGCACTGCCGCCGCCGCATACTGGATGATGTAGGGAGTTCCATTGAATTTTGTGGATTGTCTGCGGTTCCACATGTCCCGCAGACTCATCCGCTGCCCGTCCGACGCGGTGAACACAAGCTCCTTCGGAACAACCGTATAAGAGAACCGGGTTCCCGTAAATCCCGCTGTCTTGGACAGAGAGCAGAACTCGACGGCACATTTCTTCGCCCCTTTTACAGCGTAAATGCTGCGGGGAAGTCCGGGTTCGGAGATAAATGCTTCGTAAGCGGAGTCAAAGAGGATCACCGCCTCGTTTTTCAGCGCATAGTCCACCCATGCCTGCAACTGCTCCTTATTGTAGCAGGCCCCCGTCGGGTTGTTGGGAGAGCACAGATAGATAATGTCCGCTTTCACGGAAGGATCCGGCATGGGAAGGAAATCGTTATCCTCTGTCCCGTTCATATAAATGATCTGCTTGCCGTCCATTGTATTCGTATCCACGTAGACCGGGTACACCGGGTCAGGCACAAGGATCACATTATCTTTCGCAAACAGCTCTGTGATATTTCCGGTGTCGCTCTTCGCCCCGTCAGAAATGAATACGTCGTCCGCATCCACTGTAACCCCGTTTCTTCTATAATAATCCGCCACTGCTTCGCGGGCGAACCCATAACCCTGCTCCGGCCCGTATCCTTTAAACGTGCCTGAGTCCGCCTGCATATCCACCGCCTCATGAAGGGAATCAAGCGCAGTCTTTGTCAGCGGACGTGTCACGTCGCCGATACCAAGGCGGATCACATCTCCCGCTTTGTCAGGGTGTCCCTCCTCATATGATTTTACCCTGCGGGCGATCTCGGCAAAAAGATAGCTGTCCTGCACATTCAAATAGTTTTCATTTAATCTTGGCATTGTCCTGTCTCCTTTTTATCTTATTTTTCTATCATGCCCCTGTCAGCATACAGTATACTGCTTAAGCGACCTCGCCCGCGCAAGAATTCCGCTTGCGGAGCCTTTGGTTTTACCATGGGCCGTCCAAAGGACTTTCCTATGATATAAAAGAGAAAAGCGGGACTGCTCCTGCCGCGCCGCGCCTTTGCGGCCAGACAAGAGTAACAGAACCCGCTTTTATTTTCTACAAGGGTATCTTAGCAGAAACCCGTGCGTTTTTCAATATCAATTTCAAAGACCCATGCACCGTGTAACAGTTTGCCATTTGATTCGGCGGCATTTCCGCTTTGCACCGTAGGAAGCGGACGATGAATTGGAAGAAGCAGCTAGCGACGGGGAGAAGCCTCGCTGTGACTTTGAAAGAATCTGACGGAATATCTTATCGGAATGAGAAGATGTTGTTAAGTAGTGTGAGGGGATTGTCTGAGGCGAAGCCGAGTTGTCCCTCACAGTGCTTTGCCTTTAAACAGCTTCTCATCCCGTTAGATATTCCCAGATTCTGGAATGGAACAGCGTGGCCTCTCCCCGACCGCTTGCTGCTTTTCAAAACCGCCTCCGCTTCCAGACGTTATTACAAAGCGGGAATGCCGCCGAATCAAATGGCTGACCTGTTGCCACCGTGAATCTATTTCAGTGACCACTGCCACACAAGTCCCACGATCACGCAGTGCACGACAAGCAGCACGGGAACGGAGACGACGAACTTTGCCTTGCGTGTCTTATGACGGAACATAAGCATCCCCGCAAGCGCTCCCGCCGAGCCGCCAGCAGCGGTAAGGATAAGGAGTGTGCGCTCCGGTATACGCCATTTTCCTGCTTTGGCCCGCCCTTTGTCCAGTCCATATGTGACCCATGTAAGGAAATTGATAACTGCCAGATAATACATCAGAAAGCTCATACCTTAATCTCCTCCTCCAATGTAAATGAATAGATGATCTTCTCCTTAACAGGCTTCCCGGTAAGCTGTGTCAGCGCCTGAGCGTAGTAGTCAAGCTGCGCATGGTACTTTTCCGTCAGCTCCAAGGCTTTTCTCACCTTGTCCGTCTTGTAGTCCAGAACGACCAGTCCGTCCGGCTCCTCAAAGTACACATCGATGATTCCCTGCACAAGTATCTTCTCGCCGGAGCGATTCCCGGGATAGATCTCAGAGGCATCCACCCCCAGAACGAAAGGCTGCTCTTTAAACAGTTTCCCCTGCCGCGCCGCGGCGCCCATCCGCCTGCCGCTCTCACACTCAAGGAAATGAAGGATGTCGCCCACGCGGATACACTCCGCCATCTCCTGTGTCAGTCTGCCCTCTGCCAGCAGTTCCTCTACTGCTTTCCCGAGGCTTTCTTCGTCGTATTGTACCCCAAAGTCGAGAAGCTCCAACAACTTATGATACGCACTTCCTCTGGACGCCCCGGTAAGCGTCTCTTCTTCCTTTAGAAATCCCGGAATCAGAGGCACTACTTCCGGCTCCTCGTACATCTCCTGCCCGGCTTCCTCTGCGAGCGCGGCGCGCTTCTTAAGCTCGGAAACCGTGAATTTCAGCTTCATCCTTCCCTCATCTTCATATGGATAGATATAGTCCATCTGCGCGTCAAGTTGTTCCCTAAGTCCCGGCACATAGCTTCCCGATACATCCCAGTTTCCGAGGACGTCCAGAGCCAGCTCTTCGGCCTTCTCCTCCGCCCTCCCCAGCGAAAGCTCCTCCCCGGTAACGAGGCGGATATCCACAGAAGAAGACTCCCCATCGGCGGAAGTTTCCTCTTCCTGCCCGGACAGCGCCGGAATGATCCAGTCCAGATAACAGCTCGCCCCGTCCGCGCGGAACACATTGCCGCCATAGCTTTGGCCACCGCCCGGTAAGCCTGCCTCTTCATCCGATATTCCATATGCGCACATATCCGCGCATCCGGTCATGATCAGCTTCTCCTTTGCGCGGGTCAGCGCTACGTAGAGCACACGCATCTCCTCCGCCAATGTTTCAAGGCGCTGCTCCTCCCGAATCATTTTCTTTAGGAAAGTCGGCCTCTTTGTCCTTCTCTCAAGGTCAATATGATCCAGTCCCACGCCCCATTCATGATGAAGGAGCACACTTCCCTTCGTATCCTGCATGTTGAACTTCTTCCCCATGCCCGCCGCGAACACGACAGGGAATTCCAGTCCCTTACTCTTGTGGATACTCATGATGCGCACCGTGTCCGCCTGTTCGTCCATGATCCCGGCTTCCCCGTAATCCACATCGTATTTCTTAAGCTGTTCGATATAGCGGACGAAATTAAACAGCCCTTTATAGCTCGTCCCCTCAAATGCGGACGCCTTCTCCACCAGCATGTCCACATTGGCGGTACGCTGGGCGCCGCCGGGCATTGCGGCGATGCAGATGCCGTACCCGGTACGCCCGATAATCTCCCCCAGCAGATCATGGATGGGGGTATATGAGACTTTTCTGCGGAAATACGCCGTCTGCTCATAAAACCGCCTCAGCTTGTCCCGCAGGGCGGCGTCACTGTGGGTCTCGTGCTCCACCGCATACTCTGCCGCCGCCTCGTGAAACGGCAGATTAGGGTACGCAATGCGGATCTCTGCCAGCTCTTCTGTGGTCAGATTACCGAAGGGAGAGGCGAGCACAGCCGCAAGCGGAAGATCCTGCCTTGCATTGTCCAGTATTTTCAGATAATCCAAAAGTACGCTGACCTCGTATGTCTCAAAGTATCCTTCCCTGCTCACAGAGTATGCCGGAATCCCTTCTTCCGCCAGCACTGCCGTAAAATCCTCTGCCCATCCCCGGATACTCCGGGTCAGGATCACGATATCTCTGTACCTGATCCTCCGATATCCACCGGACGCCTTATCGATAACTACGCCGTTTCTCATCAGTTCCTGTATGCGGCGGGCGATCATCCGCGCCTCCGCCTTCCTTGCGTCCTCCTTCCCGGTATCCTCCCTGTCCAGAAGAAGAAGCTCCGTGCGGTCAGTAAATCCGCCGTCTGCCGCCGTCTCCGGCAGCTCCGGGAAATCCGCCCCCATGTACAGAGCCGCGCTGTCGTCGTACTCGATGCCGCCCAGATCCGTCCCCATGATGCGGCGGAAAATTTCATTTACACTGTCCAGCACTTCCGCGCGGCTTCGGAAGTTCTTATGAAGGTCAATGCGCTGTTTGTCACTGTCCGCAAGGCTGTACGCGTTGTATTTCTCCATGAAAAGCTCCGGCCTTGACAGGCGGAAGCTGTAGATGCTCTGCTTCACATCCCCCACCATGAATATGTTGAAGCTTCCTTTGGAAACCCTTGACACGCTTGTAAGGATCGTCTCCTGAACGAGGTTGCTGTCCTGATACTCGTCGATCATCACTTCCTCGAACCGCTCCTGATACTCCTGCGCAGCGGGCGAGGGAACCAGCTCACCGTCCTGTTCTACCGTCAGGATGGCAAGAGCGAACTGCTCCATATCGCTAAAGTCGATCATGTTCCGGCTTCTCTTCTTCTCAAGGAACAGCTCCGAGAACCGTCTGACCAGCTCCGAGAGCATCCTCATAGATGGATATGCGGATTCCATATCTTTCGTCCAGCTCTCCCGGGCGGCGTAGAAGTAAGTCTCCTGCATGTCCTTTACCAGCTTTTTTGCCTGATCGCGAAGCTTTTTAACCGCTTCCTTTTTATCCGCTGAGACAGTCTCGTCCTTCTTGGCTGAGAGCCGTTTCCACGTAAATCCCGTGGCCAGCTCATAGAGACTGTCAAAGCTGTCCGTTTTCTCCAGCTTCTTTGCGCACTCCAAATCAGTTTCCAGCATCTCCCCGTACATATACGGACCGTCCGCCTCTTCACAAATCTTTAATCCCCGCTCCAGCACACGGCGGATGTCCCCCGCCCGGGAGCTTACCCTCGCCGCCGCCCGGCGGACAAGCTCGTCATTCTGCCCGCTCTCATAGGCCTTAAGGCAGGAATCTAGCCACCTCTCCGGCTGGGGATAACTGCGGGAATATTCATACAGTCTGAGGATAATCTCCTCGATCTTTCTGTCATTTCGCCCGCCGCCGAAGCGCTCCACAAACGCGAGGAACTCCTCTCTGCCCTCGGCGTAATACTCCTCCAGCATTTCGTCCAACACGTCCTGCTTCAAGAGTTTCAGCTCCCCCTCCTCAGCAATGCGGAATCCCGGGTCAATGTCGATCACATGGAAATGATCTCTGATGACTGAGAGACAGAAGCTGTGAATGGTCGTGATCGGAGCGCTGTGGATCAGCGTGGCCTGCTGCTCCAGACGAGCGTCCCCCGGGCGTTCTTCCAACTTCCTTTCGATCGCCGCGCCGATCCTCTCCTTCATCTCAGCCGCCGCAGCCTCGGTAAATGTCACGATAAGCAGACGGTCCACGTCCACAGGGGCGGTTTCTTCGGTAAGCCTCTGTATGATGCGCTCCACGAGCACCGCTGTCTTTCCTGATCCTGCCGCCGCAGACACAAGGATATTCCTCTCCCGCAGATCAATGACCTTCTGCTGCTCCTGCGTCCATTTCACACTCATGGGCAATCACCTCCTGTCCCTTCTTCCTCCTGATGCTCCTTCGCGCCCACTGCCCGCTCCATCGCCGTCACCGCGTCCTCCATGGACAGCTTCTCAAGCCTTCTGTACGCGCACCCGTCAAGGTGCAGGTCGAACCCGCATATATCCTTGTACGGGCAGTAATCGCACCCCGTGGCGTCTCCCATCTCATAGGGCAACGCCTGTACTTCCCCCGCGTACATCTCTTCCTTGAGACTTCGTTCCTTCTCCTGCGCGTATTTCAGCACAGTCTCAAAGGTCTCCTTGGGAAGCGCCCGCGAACTTTTGCTAAGAGAGCCATCCTTGTTGCGCCCCATGGGGAACAAAAGGGACGCCCCGGACAGATCCCTCTCCAGATGGGAGAGCACTGCCTCGTCGCCGTTTACGAGGCCGTCCAGCTTTAACTCCTTTAAAATGCTCTTCTCCACCGCCTCGTCGCTCTCCTGATCCGGCACCACCGGATCTTGTATCCGGTAATAAAAGATGCCCGCAGGTACGATCTCTTTGCCCGGATACGCTCTCTCCTCCACGGAAAGAGCCGCGTTTAAGTAGACCGGGAGCTGCATCTGCAGTCCGTGATAAAACGCCGTGATGTCAAAGCTCTTCATCCCGGTTTTATAATCCGTCACCTTTACATAAACGGAATGATCCTCTTCGCAGGTGTCAATTCGGTCAATCTTCCCGCTCCCAAACTTCATCTCATACCCGCTTGGTACGAAATCGCCTTTTTCCATCTGTTTTGTCAGCGCCCAAACCGACCGTCCGATCAGACGCTTAATGCGCCCGATCATGTGCTCGTTTCTGGCGGAACTAAAGAGCACGGTGTTGCCGTAGTCGATCACACTTTCCTCCACACTCTCAGAGATCAGTTCTTCCCGCTTCTCCGGCGTCATTTCCGTCCAGAGCAGCTTCTCACGGTCCGCCTTTCTGGAAAACCTTTCTAATGACTGGTGGGCGATATTCCCGAGATCGAGCGCCTCGAATCCATATTCTTCCCTGTCTGAAAGGCGCAGGCCGTAACTCAGGAAATGAGCGTAAGCGCAGGACGCAAACTGCTCCAGCCTTGTCACGCTGACGCGCTCTCTGTCAGAATAAAGCTCCTCCGCCTTTGCTTCCCCAAGTCTGGGGCGCTCCTTCCTGATAAATCCCGCCCGAAGAATCTGCCCGATCTCCTCACGGCTCTTTCCGTCGCGGACAAACCACGTGTACAGTTCCTTCCACTCATCGTCCACTCCGGCCCGCCGACGGCTGACGCCCTCCGCGACTCTGCGTATCCCGGTTGCTCTTGTCATTTCCCGCTCCGCGAGTGTGCGCTTCTCTTCCTCCACAGGAGAAATGCCCGGAAACAGTCTGCGGATATCTGAAACAAGATATGCCGGGCGCAGTGTCTTTCCGTCCGCAGATACCTTTGACCATGAGAGGAACAGCTTCTCCGTGGGTTTCGTCAAGTTCATGTAGAGGTAGAATTTCTGAATATAGATCTTCTCCTTTGGCCCCGGGGACAGGGCGATCTCCTCCCTAGCAAAGCGCTCCCTGTCACGTTCTGAGAGAAGTCCCCGCGCGCCTGTGTTTCCGGGCAGGAGAACATCATTGGCTCCCACAAAGAATAATGCCTTGATGTTCTTGATCCTCGTGCGCTCCACATCACCGATCACAACCTGATCCAGACTGGGCGGGATCACGCCCACCTTCGCCTCCTCAAGTCCCGCGTCCAGAAGGTCACAGTATTCCTTCAGTGAAACCTTCTCCTCCCCGAGAAGCTCCACGAACTTGTCAAACAATTCCAGAACGATGCGGTAGACCTGCGCGTACTCTTTGGCAAGGGCAAGCTCACCCTCTGCCTGAAACTCCTGTTCCATGACCGCAAGCTGCTCCTGCAGCTTTTCCCCGGCAATATATTCATACACGGCGAGAGTCACGTCCCGCACGGTCTTTCTGCGCTGCTTTAACACATACATGAGGGCGCTTGTTTTCTCCATAAACCTTACGCGCAGATGGTTCAGCTCTGTAAGCTCCTCCCCACTTGTCCCGGCAGTCCTGCGCACCCACGCCTGCTGCCATTTTTTATATCCCTTAATCCCCAGCGCCAGACAGTAGTTCTCCATACGGTCGATCTGTTCATCCGTAAATCCGCACAACCCGGTACGCAGATAGCGGAACACACTCTCGTATGTAAAGTTCTGTTCTGCCATGGCCAGCAGACTTCGGACATATTCTACGAAAGAATTTAACAAAATACTCTTTTTATGATCCATGAATACCGGGATGTCAAACATCCCACACGCCTTTTCCAACCCGTCCGCATAGACATTCATATCCGCAGCAATGACCGCGATGTCACGGTAGCGGTATCCCTTCTCCCTGACAAGACGCCGGATACTCTCTGCCACGAACTGCGCTTCCCCCCTCGGGTCACGAGCTTCATGGAGGGAGATCGCGCTGTCCTGATGTTCCCGCGCCGCCCCGCTGCCGCAGTCCGTATCCCCGGTCTGCCGCTTCTGTTCTCCTCCGCCGTATGTGCGCCCGCTGTAACGGAACAGCTCTGATTCCAGAAACGCCATCTGCGGATTGCCCCGGAAACGGTACGGCACATACTCCTGCCCTGCCGCAGTGTCTTCTCTCTGTGCGCCGGAGCCATCCCGCCCCGCCGCAGCGCTTCCTTCCTGCCCGCTGGAAGCATCCTGTCTGCCCTGTGCGGCGGCTTCTTCCAGATCAACGCCCGTCTTCCACATACAGACAGGCTCGTCCACCTCTGCGCCCGCCTCGCGGGCAATTTTGACAAGGGACGTCACCATCTGCTTACTCAGCGCAAAAAGCTGGTACGGATGCTTATATACAAAAGGATCTTCCCGCTTATCTGTCTCCACTGTCACCATCACTTTTTCGCACACTTTTAAAAGTTCGCAGAGAAGACGGTCCTGTACGGGAGTAAACCCTGTAAAACCGTCCATGGCGACAATGCTTCCCTTTAATATATCTGATTCCGGCACCACGCCGCTCAGCACGTCGAGCATTTCTTCCTTCGTGATGTATCTCTCCCGCAGATAATCCTCGAATCCCTCATAAAGCCTGCGGATATCTTTAAGCTTATAATATAGGTAGCTGTCCGTCTCCAGTTCCTTCATAAACCCGTCGATGCGCTCCAGATCCACGCCATACTGGGTGAACTCCGATATCACGGACTTTACTTCACTGATATAACCCTGTTTTTTCAGATTCCCTTTTAAAACAGTCAGATCGTCCTCATAGTTCCCAGCAATCCTGCGGAGCACCAGATTCTTCCCCTCATCGTCCAGTACAGGACGGTTGTCCTGACCCACTTCTTCAAAGATACGGTGCGCCAGACGCCCAAAGCTCAGTACGTCGATATTCATGATCCCGCCATTGGGATGAAGGCAGCAAAGGTCCTTCTGCGTCTGCATAGTAAACTGCTCCGGCACAAGGACAAGGTAATTCTTCTTCGGATGACGCATCGAATCCTCTATGATATTCTGATAGAGGCAGCGGGATTTCCCGCTGCCTGAATTCCCAAAAATAAATTGCAGTGACATAATGCTTCTCCTATACAAGTGATGGTTTCACATAACACACGGTGATATTATATCATGTCCTTCGGACATGATATGCTCCGCAGGATGCACACGGTTTGCAATGGATTGCCGCCCCTTGGTCGGCCGCAAACCGGCGCAGATATAATGTCTGCCGACATTATATCATATGCAACTGCGAAATACTATTATCTCTGATGCCACTCAGAGAATGCTCTTGTATCGCAACTATTCGACCATTTAATTCAGGAGCATTTCTTTGTGAAAACGTCCAGAAACGGTGGTGATTTTGAAATATAGTCAACAACGGGGAGGCGCGTCTTGAAGACACCCGTCTTGCGGATAGCGTTCCTGCTGCTCCCATGCAGTTTATCCGCTTTTTACTCACTGACTTCCGCATTGGCTAAACAAGAAAACAGGTCTGATATCGCGAAAATCTTTCTGAGAGTGGGCAGGGGGCAGTTGGATAACTTCGGAAGGGAATTAGTAAAACTTAAGGTTCTGTATTCGCCCATTAGGCACTTTCGGTGGAATTGTCTGAGCAAACGCGAGTTGTCCACCGAAAGTCCTGTTTTTCGGGCGGATTCAGAACCTCTAGTTTTAGTTATTCCCTGTAGCGGAATCCAACTGTACCTGCCCACTCTCAGAATATGTCTTAGTGATCAAACCTGTTTTCGTCTGTTTGACTTAATCATCGCTTCTTGACATTTCCCTTCTCTTCTGTTATCTTTTTTTCAGAAATAAGGGAGCGCATAAGACCTCTCCCGCAAGATTGGAGCTGAAAAGATGATTATTACTTCCTGCTGATACCAGACCGCACGATCTGTCTATTTTTCGTGCAGCGCGCAGGAAAGTAATCCCATCTTCTTGATCCCTATATGAATACACCCTCTTTACAAGAGAGCGTATCCTTATTACAGTGTAATTGACATTGTATGCAGACACAAGGACCACGGAAATGACTTTCCCGCGGTCCTTTTCTATTCCCACAAAATCAGCGTCAGCGTACAAGGTTTAGCGCATCAATGAAAGACAAGCGCAAGTCCCTGTGTACGTCTGCACATTCCGGATAAGGAGGCAGAAAATTATGTCAGTCATACAGATCAATAACCTGAGCTTTACTTATGAGGGCAGCTTTGACCCTGTTTTTGAAAATGTCACCTTCCAGATTGACACTGACTGGAAGTTAGGCTTCATCGGCAGAAACGGCAAGGGCAAAACTACATTTTTAAAGCTTCTCATGAACACTTATGAATACACAGGCTCCATCTCATCCTCGGAAGAATTTGAATATTTTCCATTTCCTGTGGAAGAGCCTTCGAGCATGACCTATGAACTTCTCGAGACGGTAAATCCGCTCATGGAGCAATGGGAGCTGATCCGTGAATTAAATCTGTTGGATACAGATGCCGGAATCCTCTACCGCCCCTTTGACACACTGAGCTTCGGAGAACAGACAAAGGCGCTCCTTGCCGCGCTGTTCTTAAAAGATCACGCATTTCTCCTGATCGACGAGCCGACCAATCATCTGGACGTACTCGCGCGGGAGAAGGTAGCGGACTATCTCGCCCAAAAGAAAGGATATATCCTTGTATCCCATGACCGGGATTTTCTCGACCGCTGCGTGGATCATGTCCTTGTCCTGAACCGACAGACGATCGAAGTGCGGAAGGGAAATTTTTCTTCATGGTACGCAGACAAAACAGCGCGGGATAATCTGGAAATAAGGCAGAATGAAAGCCTGAAAAAAGACATTCACAAGCTGAAAGAAGCCGCCCGTCAGGCCGCGCGCTGGTCAGACAAGGTAGAGGGCACGAAGACCGGAAAAACTCCGGGAGCAAAGATAGACCGAGGATACATCGGACATCAGGCGGCAAAGATGATGAAACGCGCCAAAACGCTAGAACACCGCAAAGAACATGCCGCCCGCGAAAAAGAAAGACTTCTCAAGGATGTCGAAACACCAGACAGCCTAAAGCTCAATGTGTTGGAACATCACAGCCGCAGACTGGTCTCTCTTAAAAATGTAACCATAGACTATCAGGTTCACACCCCGGACAGCGGGAATCCGCAGGAGAAAAGCATCTCCCAGCCTCTTCTAAAAGACTTTGATCTGGAGATTTTAAGGGGAGAGCGCATTGCCCTCTCCGGGAAAAACGGCTGCGGCAAATCCAGTCTCATCAGGCTGATCCTTGGTGAAGACATCCCCCACACCGGGGAAGTCTATATTGCCGGCGGACTTAAGATATCCTATATTTCTCAGGACACCTCTCACCTGAGAGGCGTTCTGCACGAATTTGCCGCCAAGCGCGGACTTGAGGAAACTTTATTTTATACCGTGCTGAAAAAACTGGGACTGGAGCGTGTACAGTTTGAAAAAAGGATCGAGGCTTACAGCGAAGGACAGAAAAAGAAAGTCCTGCTCGCAGCGTCGCTCTGCGAACAGGCACATCTCTTTCTCTGGGATGAACCCTTGAATTTTATTGATATTTTCTCCCGCATCCAACTGGAAGAACTGATCCTGAACTTCCGTCCGACTATGCTCTTCGTGGAGCACGACCGTGCATTTCGGGAGAAGATCGCGACAAAGATCATCGAAATGTGATCGTAACAGTTCAGCCATCAGAAATGGCGCAGGGCGATTTATGCTTGCATAACAGTTCAGCCAGTCCTGCGCCTTTCGGGAAGCTGCGCGAGGATTACAGCGGCAAATACGAGAACACAGCCGAAAAGCTCTCTTGCGCTTAAGCGTTCACCTAAGATCACCCATCCGGCGAGTACGGAGAATACAGATTCCAGACTGAGGATCAAGGATGCCACTGCGGGGTCTGTATTTTTCTGCGCCACAACCTGAAGCGTGTATGCCACACCGCAGGATAATACCCCCGCGTAGGCAAGGGGCAGCCACGCCGCGAGGATCCTGCTGATCTGAGGCTGCTCCGACACAAGCATAGGCACAGCGCACACAAGACCGCATACAAAGAACTGGATACAGGATAAAGCCACCCCGTCCACCTTGGGGGAAAAATAGTCGATCACAAGGATATGTACGGAAAACGCAATGGCACACAGGAATACATAGAAGTCTCCTTTTGCTATGGAAAATCCTTCCGTGATACAGAGAAAATACATTCCAACTACCGCAAGGGCCACTCCGATCCACACCTTAAGTCCAATGCGTTTTCTCAAAAAGATTCCCATGACCGGCACGATGACAATATAAAGCGCCGTGATAAACCCTGCCTTTCCGGCAGTCGTATACACAAGTCCGATCTGCTGGAGCGAGCTTCCCACCGCAAGAGCGAGTCCACAGCAGATACCGCCCACCACGAGTGTTTTCCGTCCTTTGGATTCCACAGTTACATGTTCCTGTCGTCTGTCTCCCGGCTCCTTCTCCCCTTCCCCCTCACCTTTATCCTTATTTTTAAAGAAGAGGAGCACCGGGATCAGCACGATCCCGCCCATCAGACAGCGGATGGAATTAAAAGTAAACGGGCCCAGATAATCCATGCCTACACTCTGCGCCACAAAGGCGCTGCCCCAGATAAATGCGGTCAGCGCCAGAAGAAAATTATTTGTCGATCTGTGTTTCATTCAAGTCTCCTGAATTTCTGATTTATTGTAACAGTTCAGCCATTTAATTCGGCGGCATTTCCGCTTTGTACAGCAGGAAGCGGTCGGTGAATTGGAAGGAGCAGCCAGTCAGTCGAAGAATTTCTCCATCACTTCCTGCGCGGGCATCTCTTTTCCCGTAAACAGCTCAAATGCCGCTGCGCCCTGCCAGAGAAGCATACCGATCCCGCCGATGGCGGCCCGGCAGCCGGTTTCTTTCGCCTTCTGCACAAGAAGCGTCTCTCTCGGATTATAGACGACGTCAGCCACAGCGAGGTCTTTATGTAAGAATTCCGCCGGAACCGGGATCACATCCTGAAGCGGACTCATTCCCGCACGGGTCGCGTTGATGAGGATATCGCTCTCGGACAGCACCTTCCCTAACAGCTCCGTGTTGTCCAGATCCTCGATATACACTTTTCCGATAGAGGGCACAGCTTTTTTGATCTTCTCCACTGTCTTTTCCCCGTTGGCATAAAACTCATCCTTCTTGTTGAAGATTGCCAGCTCCTTCACACCGTCCAGCGCCGCCTGCACCGCGATGGCGGTTGCAGCGCCGCCTGTCCCTAAGAGCACGGCTTTTGTCCCTTTGATCTCCACTCCATGCTCTTTTAAGTTGCGGATGAAGCCTGTCCCGTCCGTGATGTGCCCGGTCATGGTGCCGTCTTTTTCTACAACGACCGTGTTGCATGCTCCGACCATCTCCGCAGCGGGAGAAAGCCTGTCCACAAGCTGCGCCACTGCCGTCTTGTTGGGCATGGTGATATTGAACCCGCCCACATTCAAAGTCCGAAGTGCGTTCACCGTCTCCTCTGTCTTTTCAAGCGGTGTGTCAAACGCAAGATACGCCGCGTCTATTCCAAGCTTCTCAAAGCTGTAATTGTACATGGCGGGAGATCCCGAATGTCCCACCGGAGAACCGATGAGCGCGTAGAGCCGTGTATGTCCGTTGATTCGTCTTTCCATTGTTGTCTGTCCTCCTGAACGTATTTTCAAAATGATAAGTGCCTCTGTGTAAAAAGGACTGGGTACAGTATAGCATATGAAAAAGAGTTCTTCAATGCTTTAAAGCGTGAAAATTCCAATGTATTACATCGGCAATCCGATTTATTTTTCTTTTCCCTTTATGATCTGCTTTGCAAAAATACTTACACCCGCCACGACAAGTCCTTGTGTAACGGACGTAAAGGCAGCCATGGCCACACCCGCGGCTCCCGCGCACTGGCACGTTGCAAACACATAGAGTGCGCAGATGGCGATTCCCGACACACCGATGATAAGCGGAACCAGCTTTTCCTTTACCACGCCGCTTTTGCGGATTCCCATGTCAAGGAAGTAAAGGGCAGCCGCGACGACAATAAGCTCCGGTTTAATATAGTCTGTAATTTCCATACAATCCTCCGCCACACATTTCTCTAATAAAGTATATGCGCGCCCCGGATTTTTGTGCTGTTTTATCTGTCACTTTTCACGACTGCCCGCTTAAAAGTCCTCTCAGCTTCTCACAGTGTCCTGCGTCAGGCTTCTCACCGCGTCCTTCATTTGTTTTACATACTCTCCCACATACGCAGGCGCATCCTTTCCGTACTGCTCCAACAGCTTGACGATGGCGGAGCCTACGATGGCCCCGTCCGCCACAGCCGCCATCTTCTTCGCCTGCTCAGGCGTAGAGATGCCAAACCCGATGGCGCACGGCACGTCTGTATTCTCCCGCGCCACTTTGACGATGGACGCAAGGTCTGTCTTAATTTCTGTCCTCGCGCCTGTCACGCCAAGGCTGGAGACAATATACAGAAACCCTTCCGCCTCTTTGGCGATCATGGCGATGCGATCCGCCGATGTGGGCGCGACCAGTGAGATCAGGTCAACTCCGTATTGCCTGCACAGCGGCAGGAACTCCTCCTTCTCCTCAAACGGCACGTCCGGCAGGATCAGTCCGTCTATGCCGGTTTCCGCGCAGACGGAGAGAAACTTCTCCGTCCCGTAAGAGAACACGACATTCGCATAGGTCATAAATACCATGGGAACTGTCACGTCCTTTCGCAGTTCTCTCACCAGCTCAAATATCTTATCCGTGGTGACGCCGCCATTTAAGGCGCGCAGATTTGCCCCCTGAATCACAGGCCCCTCTGCCGTGGGATCAGAAAAAGGAATCCCCAGCTCGATCAGGTCAGCTCCGTTTTTTGCAGCGGCGCGCACAACAGCCGCTGTGGTTTCCAGATCAGGGTCCCCACAGGTAATAAATGGAATAAATGCTTTTCCCTTTTCAAATGCTGTCCTTATCTTACTCATGGATATCCTCCCCTCTGTACCTTGCGATGGCCGCGCAGTCCTTATCGCCTCTCCCCGATATCGTAATGACGATAATCTGATCCCTTTGCATCTTCGGCGCAAGCTCCATCGCATGAGCCACGGCGTGTGCGGACTCAATAGCCGGAATAATGCCCTCTGTTTTCGCCAGATATTCAAAGGCGCAGACCGCCTCCTCATCCGTGACTGGGACATATTCCGCCCTACCAATATCATGCAGATGGGCGTGCTCCGGCCCGATGCCCGGATAATCCAGTCCCGCTGAGATGGAGTAGACCGGGGCGATCTGTCCGTACTCATCCTGACAGAAATAAGATTTCATCCCATGGAAAATACCAAGGCTTCCCGTATTGATGGTGGCTGCGGTCTCAAAGGTATCAATGCCTCTTCCCGCCGCCTCACATCCAATGAGCCTCACCTGTTCATCTCCAATAAAGTGATAAAAGCTTCCAATCGCGTTGGAGCCGCCGCCCACACAGGCAATAACCGCGTCGGGAAGGCGGCTCTCCTTCTCCATCATCTGCTCTTTGATCTCCTTGGAGATCACTGCCTGAAAGTCGCGCACAATGGAGGGGAAGGGGTGAGGGCCCATGACCGAACCAAGGCAGTAATGCGTGTCCGCGATGCGGCTGGTCCACTCGCGCATGGCCTCTGAGACCGCATCCTTCAATGTGGCCGTGCCGCTCTTAACCGGAATGACCTCCGCCCCCAAAAGCCGCATCCGGTATACGTTCAGTGCCTGACGGATTGTATCCTCCTCACCCATGAATACGACACATTCCATATTCATCAATGCCGCCGCGGTGGCGGTCGCGACACCGTGCTGCCCGGCTCCGGTCTCCGCGATCAGCCTTGTCTTCCCCATCTTCTTCGCAAGGAGCGCCTGCCCCAGCACGTTGTTGATCTTGTGGGCTCCCGTATGGTTCAGATCTTCTCTTTTCAGATAAATCTTCGCCCCGCCCAAATCCCCTGTCATCTTCTCCGCGTAATAAAGCCTTGACGGTCTGCCCGCGTACTCGTTGAAAAGTTCTGTAAGCTCCCGATTAAATTCGGGATCATTTTTATAATAATTATATGCCTCTTCCAGCTCTATGACGGCATTCATCAACGTCTCCGGAATATACTGTCCGCCATGTATGCCGAATCTTCCGTTTGGATTCGTCATTGTCTTCACCCTCTCTCTTTATTCTGTACTATTGTGTTCCGCACTGTTCATCCCTGTCATCCGTCCTTCACGGAATCCACGGCAGAGACGAAAGAGCACATTTTCTCCCTGTCCTTTCTGCCATCCGTCTCAATACCTGAGCTTACATCCACCGCGTAAGGATGAAGCATCTCCACCGCCTGCTTTACACTGTCAGCGGTCAGTCCGCCCGCCAGAAAATACGGCCTCTTCACCCGCGCGGCAAGCCGCCAGTCAAAGTGCCTGCCTGTCCCGCCTCCGCCGGAATCCAGTATCACATAGTCGGCCGGACTGTTCTCAGCTTTCGGGATATCCTCTTCACTTTCCATGCGCACTGACTTCACAAGCAGCTTCCCTGTTCGTGCTTTCAATTCGCGGATGTAATCCTCATCCTCCTGCCCGTGAAGCTGCGCCATGTCAATCACGCCCCGCTCAAGAAGCTTCGCGACAAGGGTTAAATCCCCATCCACAAACACGCCCACAGCCGTAATCTCCGGCCTTAGCCGCTTTCTAAGTAACTCCGCTGCATCGGGCGTCACATAGCGCTTACTCCACGATGCAAACACAAAGCCAATGTATTCCGGGCAAAGCAAGTTTGCGGCCTCAATGTCCTGCTCCCGCATCATCCCGCACAGCTTGATCTTCGTTTTTCTCTGCATGAGTTCTGTCATACTTTTTGTCCTCTCATTTTTTCACAGCAGACTTTTTAATTCCGCCAGCTTTGCTTTCTTATCAGGAGCGCGCATCAGCGTCTCACCGATCAGCACGGCGTCCGCGCCGATCTCATGCAGTTTGCTTACATCCTCCGCACTCTGTACGCCGCTCTCGGATACGAACACCACATCCGGCGGCACCAGCTCCCGCAGCCTGCGGCTGTTCTCTGTATCCACATGGAAATCTTTTAAGTTCCGGTTATTTACTCCCACGATCCTTGCCCCCGCCTTAAGCGCTCTCCTTATTTCCTCCGCGTCGTGCGCCTCAGTAAGCGCGGATATCCCCAGTCGGCCGCAGATTTCCATATAGTCCTTAAGCTCCTGATCCGACAGGATAGAACAGATCAGCAGTACCGCAGAAGCGCCCAGCAGTTTTGCCTCATAGATCATATATGGATCCACGGTGAAATCCTTCCTCAGACAGGGGATGGATACGGTCTTTGCCGACTCTTTTAAATCACCATCGCACCCTAAAAACCATTTCGGTTCTGTGAGCACGGAGACGCAGTCTGCTCCCGCCTCCTCATATTCCTTCGCGATCGCCGCAGAGGCATATTCCGGCGCGATCAGTCCTTTCGACGGGGACGCTTTCTTGCATTCGCAGATAAAGGACATTCCCGGCCTCTTAAGCGCGCGCTCAAAGGCAAAATCCCCCGCCGGAAGAGCGAGCGCTCTTTCTTTTACTTCCTCAAATGGCTGCTGCTCTTCTGCCAGCCGCACACGCTCACACGCATGGGCGGCAAGACGGTCAAGTATGGTAGGAGAGACCACGTCCTCTCTTTTCAAATACACTGTCATTCTTCCACCTCCGGCCGGTTGCTGACCTCGATCAGTTTCTCCAATACTTCCAGCGCCCTGCCGGAATCAATAAGCTCCGCTGCCAGCTCCACTCCGCCTTTGAAGCTGTCGGCTTTCCCACCCAGATACAGGGACGCCCCTGCGTTCATCAAAACCGCGTTTCTCTTATGGCCTCGCTCGCCCTTTAAGACGGCCCGCGTGATGGCCGCGTTCTCTTCCGGCGTTCCGCCCTTAAGATCCTCTTTCGTGCAGCGTTCGAATCCGAAATCCTCCGGTGCGATGGTGTAGGACTTGAACCATCCGTCCTTAAACTCACACACCGTGGTCGGCGCACTCATGGAGATTTCATCCAGCTTATCCTGTCCGTACACGACCATGCCCCTCTTCACGCCAAGGCTGATAAGAACCTGTGCCAGCGGTTCTACCAGATATTCGTCATAGACCCCGAGCAGCTGTATCTTCGGACTTCCCGGATTGGTCAGGGGGCCTAAGATGTTAAACACTGTACGAAACCCTAGCTCCCTGCGGATGGCGCCCACATACTTCATGGACGTGTGATATTTCTGCGCGAAGAAAAAGCACATCCCCACTTCCTTGAGAAGCTCCTGACAGCGCGCCGGACTCTGGCTGATATTGACCCCCAGCGCCTCCAGACAGTCCGCGGTTCCGCACTGTGAAGACGCCGCACGGTTGCCGTGCTTTGCCACCTTCATGCCGCCTGCCGCCGCCACCAGCGCGGACGTTGTGGAAATGTTAAAACTGTGGGCGTTATCACCGCCTGTCCCCACGATCTCGAATACATCCATACCCGTCTCAACCTTCGTGGCATGGGCGCGCATTGACGCCGCGCATCCCGCGATCTCATCCGTCGTCTCTGCTCTCGCGCTCTTCGTGGACAGCGCCGCCAGAAAGGCCGCGTTCTGCGTGGGTGTCGTCTCGCCGCTCATGATCTCATTCATCACGGTATACGCCTCATCGAATGTAAGATCCTGCTTGTTAACGATTTTTACGATTGCTTCTTTGATCATAATATTCCCTCTCCTCTATGTCTGTCTTATTTTATCCGAACTATCTTGGTAAGAAAGTTTTCAAGCATCCTCTTTCCGTCCGGCGTCATGATGGATTCAGGGTGGAACTGTACGCCGAATATGGGATATTCCTTATGCTGTACTGCCATCACTTCCCCGTCCTCTGTCACCGCTGTAACTTTCAGACAGTCCGGGATCGTGTCAGGCGCTGCCGCCAGCGAGTGATACCTCGCCACAGGAGCTTTTCCCGGGCAACCCCTGAACAGCGGGCACTTTGTGTCAAATTCCACAACCGACTGCTTCCCGTGCATAAGCTCCCTCGCGTAAGTAACTGTCGCGCCGAATGCCCCGCAGACTGCTTGATGCCCGAGACACACGCCCAGCAAGGGAATCTCTTTTCCCAATGTCCTTGCACACTCTACAATGACGCCCGCATCCTCCGGCCGCCCCGGCCCCGGCGAAAGGATGATGCGCTCTGGATTCAAATTCCGTATTTCTTCGATATCCATCTCATCATTGCGGATGACTTTGATCGCCGGATCAATCTCTCCGATAAGCTGATACAGATTGTAAGAAAAACTGTCATAATTGTCTATCAGTAAGATCATAAGTCCGCCTCCTCCGCGCATTTCAGGGCATTGACCACTGCCCTTGCCTTGTTGATACACTCTTCATATTCCTTCTCCGGCACCGAATCCGCCACAATACCCGCACCGCTCCTCACAAACACGGTTCCGTTCTTCTTATAGGCGATACGGATGGCGATGCAGGTATCCATATTTCCCGTAAAATCAATGTATCCGATGGCTCCCCCGTAGATACCTCTCTTGTTGTTCTCCAGTTCTCCGATGAGCTGGCAGGCCCGGATCTTCGGCGCCCCGGATAATGTCCCCGCCGGGAGCACCGCCCCGATGGCGTCCAAAGCGTCGTATCCTTCCCGAATCTCTCCCCGCACCGTGGAGCCGATGTGCATCACATGAGAATACCGCTCGATGGAATGTAGCGTCTCCACCTGCACACTTCCGAAACGGCTGATCTTTCCCAAGTCATTTCTCCCCAAGTCCACAAGCATGTTGTGCTCGGCAAGCTCCTTCTCATCCGAGAGCAGTTCCGTTTCCAGTCTCTTATCCTCTTCCTCCGTCTTCCCCCTCGGCCTTGTGCCCGCAAGGGGGAATGTGTGGAGGACGCCGTCTTCTAATTTCACCAGTGTCTCCGGCGACGCCCCCGCGACCTCCACATCCGTACCCGAGAAGTAAAACATATAGGGCGACGGATTCATTGTCCGCAGGACGCGGTATGTATTCAGCAGACTTCCCTCGAAGGGAGCGCTCAGCCTGTTGGAGAGAACGATCTGGAAAATATCTCCCTCACGGATATGGTGCTTTGCTTTCTCAACCATACCGCAGTAGGTTTTCTTGTCAAAGAGCGGCGTCACTTCGCCGAGGAGACGTCCTCCCGGCTCCTGCTTCTTCTCCCCTGTCCTCAACAGTGCGCAGAGCTGCTTTAGCTCCATCACTGCCTTGTTGTACCCTGTCTCCGGCTCATCCAGACACATATTCACGATGAGAACCATCTTCTGGCGGTAATTGTCAAAGGCAATCACCTTGTCAAAGAGCATGAGGTCAATGTCCTTAAACGCTTCGCTGTCTTCTACCGCCACCGCTGCCGAAGGCTCGCTGTACCTGATGTAGTCATAGGCGAAATACCCCACCAGACCTCCCGTGAACGCCGGAAGATGAGCGAACCGCGGACTCTTATACTCTGCTAAGAGCTGCCGCAGGAAACCTGCCGGATCGTCCGTCTTAAGCCGGATATCCCCGGCCTTCATCACGCCGTCCGTACAGGTCACTCCCATCTTCGGGTCAAATCCGAGGAATGTGTATCTCCCCCATCGCTCATTCTCCGCTACTGACTCCAGCATGTAACAGTGGGCGGATACATTTTTCAGAATCCGAAGCGCCTCAATGGGTGTGCAGAAATCAGACAGGATCTCGCAGCTTACCGGAACTACTTTGTATTCGCCGGAAGCAGCGATCTCTTTGACTTTGTTAAGGTTTGGTGTAATCTTCATGGCAGTTACCTCCTTGAGTGATGATATAAAAAACGTCCTTGGCAGAAATATATCTATTTCTGCCAAGGACGAATAATTCAGCTTATCCGCGGTGCCACCTTGATTCACGGCAATGACGCCGTGCGCTTAGCAGGATACCAGCATATCCCCGGCAACTGACGTATGCCCACACGTTGCAGAATACTCTGCGCTTATCGCGCATTTGACTGCACCCTCCGCGGTCCATTTGACAAACTGTTTCTCACCCGGCTCTCAGCCACCCGGACTCTCTGTAAAGGCATATCTGCCGTTATCTCCGCTTCATCGGTTTAGCTTATTAAATTATGTTGAAGTTTAGCACAACCGGGGTGGTGTGTCAATAGTAAAATAATTTGTTTTACAATCTCAAACAGCAATTTCATTGACTTTCACGGCAGCTTTGTTTTACTGCCATAACAATATTTTCTACGCTTAGTCCGTAATAATCCAACAGTTTCTCACCATTTCCTGATCTTCCGAAAACATCCCTGACCCCGATCCTGCGTACCGGAACAGGACAATTCTCTCCTATACATTCCGCCACTGCCGATCCAAGTCCGCCCATAATATTATGTTCCTCGACAGTTATAATGCGTCCTGTTTCTTCGGCTGCTTTTATGACTGCCTCCTCGTCCAACGGCTTTATGGTGTGCATATCCAGAACGCGGACCCTGATATCTTCTTTCTCTAATATTTCCGCAGCCTTCACCGCTCTTTCCACCATCATACCGACAGCGATCAGTGTTGCATCGGTTCCATCTTTCAGGCAGACCGCCTTTCCGATCCGAAACTCGTACCCATCGATTTCGGTAACCGTTTCTCCCGGAAGCCGCGCCAGTCTTAAATAGGCAGGATGGTCATATTCCACAAGACTTCTGACCGCATGTCTCGTCTCATTGGCATCTGCCGGACAGATCACTGTCATATTGGGCACTGATCTCATCAGCGCGATATCTTCCAGACACTGATGCGTCGCACCATCCTCGCCTACGCCCAACCCGGCATGTGTTCCTACAATCTTCACATTCAGATCAGGGTAAGCGATACTGTTTCTGATCTGCTCGAACGCACGGCCTGCCGTAAACATGGCAAACGAATTGATAAACGGCTTATACCCAAGTGTCGACATACCTGCCGCAGTTCCTGCCATATTTGCCTCCGCAATTCCCATATTAAAAAATCGTTCCGGATATTTATTTCCGAACATACACGACATTGTACACGTTGACACATCAGCGTCAAAAACAACAATCTCCGGGGCAGCTCCGATTTTGGCAAGTTCTTCCCCATACGCATATCTCGTTGCAATCTTCTCACTCATGCCTGCATCTCCAGTTCTTTTAATCTGTCCTCCAGTTCCTTAAAGGCTTCTTCAAACTGTTCATCATCAGGAAGTTTCCCATGCCACTTAGATTTTCCTTCCATAAAGGATACACCTTTCCCCTTAACCGTATTGGCTATGACCATAGACGGACAACCCACATTCTGCTTTGCGGATTCGATCGCATCCGAAAACGCCGCGACATCATGCCCGTCAATACTCTGGACATAAAACCCAAAGCTTTCAAACTTCTTTACAAGATCACCGCTGTCCATGATTTCTTTTACTGTTCCATCAAGCTGCACTTTATTCGAATCAAGAATCACGATCAAATGATCCAGCTTATACTTATTTGCCGCCATACAGGCTTCCCATATCTGCCCTTCTTCTATCTCTCCGTCCCCGAGAACCGCATAGCTGTAAAACTCTTTCCCCGCCAGTCTGCCACCCAAAGCCATTCCAAGCGCGGCCGACAAACCCTGACCAAGAGATCCTGTAGACATATCCACCCCCGGTACATGGTTCATTTCCGCATGTCCCGAGAGATGGCCTTCCAGTCTCCTGAACATATTAAGCTCTTTTGCCGGAAAATATCCCCTAAGCGCTAATGTAGGGTAAAGAGCCACTGTTGCATGCCCTTTCGAAAGGACGAGCCGATCTCTGTCCTCCCAGAGCGGTCTCTGCGGATCGATACGCATTTTTTCAAAATACAGCACAGCCATAATCTCGGATAACGAAAATGCTCCGCCTATATGCCCGGAGTGGGCTTTCTGTACCATCTTTAGTCCCGTGATCCGTATTTCCATCGCTTTTTTCATTAAAAAATTAGTTCTTTCTGGTGACATATGTCCTCCTTTCCCTGCCTTTTTCCATGTATTCTCCAAGCTCAATATATTTCTGATATTCTTTCATATACCAATCGTGGAACTCCGCTCTGGGGAAGAAATCCGGTTTATAAGGAGCGCACATCGCCTGTTGGGCTTCCTGTACGGATGTGAACAGTCCCGCCCCCACGGCCGCGAAAATACATGCTCCTCTCGCACAGCTCTGTTTCTCAGCGGATACCATGATCGGTATTCCCAACACATCCGCCATCATCTGCATGATGTATCTTGATTTTGATGCAACACCGCCGACACACACCACACGGTCGATCAATATGCCTGAATCAATCAAAGAGTCATATATCTGTTTACTTCCAAAGATTGTGGCCCTGACAAATGCCTGATATATGTCAGGGGCTTCTGTCCCCAGCGTAAGTCCGGCAACCGCGCTTTTTACCGTTTCATTCAAATACGGATAACGCCTGCCGTTCAGCCAGTCTAATGCTGTAATGCCGACATCATTATCTGCCTCGGCGGCCTCTTCTAAAGAACAGATCAGATTCCTTTCCAGATAATCCTTCAAATCTTCTTTTATGCTCTGCGGAAGAATGGTTTTCGGTATATTCATATGTTCCAGAGGCCACATAAGTATTTTTCTGTACCACGCATATGTATCCCCAAAGGCGCTCTGCCCCGACTCACACCCCCAGTATCCGGGAACAATCGAATCCTGTGCCATACCGCAAAAATCATTCAATTTTTTCCCTATGGCTTCTTTATCCGGGACGATAAGCATATCTACTGTCGAAGTACCCACGACTTTAACCAGCATATGCTCTGAAATACCGACTCCCACGGCTCCGGCATGGGCATCAAAAGAGCCTACCGACACACAGACTTTCTCAGAAAGTCCGGTTTTTCTTCTCCATTCTTCACAGAGAGTACCGATCATTGTCCCGGCTTTTTGGGGAATCTGGGAATAAGTATCATAAATATTTCCCAGATAGGGATCGATCTTCATAAGACATTCTCTATCCGGCAGCCCGTCAAACGCACTATTCCACAAAGCCTTATGTCCGGCTCCGCAGGAGCAGCGTATAAGTTCCCCGGGGGTTGTCCTTCCCGCCAACACTCCTGCTATCCAGTCACAATGTTCTATCCACGTATATGCACTTTCTTTGATCCTCCTGTTTTTCCTGCTTGTATGCAGAATCTTTGCCCAGAACCATTCCGCGGAATACTTCCCCTGAAACTGAGTGTAGTCGGTCTCGCCTGATGACAGGCCTCTGTCCATCTCCGCCGCTTCTCTGACCGCAGTATGATCTTTCCAAAGGTGGAACATCGCATCCGGTTCATCCTTAAACTTCTCCATCATTGACAAAGGGACTCCCTGTTTATCCACAGGACACACTGTGGAACCCGTCGTATCGACCGCTATTCCCGCGACTTTTGATAACTCTTTGGCACTTAAATTTTTAAGTACCTCTCTCAGTATCACTTCCAGCACTTCAAGATAATCTTTCGGATGCTGTCTGTACTGGGCAGTCTCCTCGCAGCAATATTGCCTTTGTTCCCAACGCGGATATGCCATTGACGCCTCGTCAAGTGTCTCACCCTCAAAAGCGTCTACCAGAACCGCCCGGGCACTGTCTGACCCAAAATCAACTCCGATTACATAACGTCCATCCTTCATTGCTTTCCCCAGCCTTATTCATATTTTGAGAAAAGGTTTTCCGTATTCAACTGCCATATCTCCGCGTCAAATGATTCTCCCATAAGCTGAATCTCACATTCTCCGGTGACCGGCGGCACCATTGCCGTAAAACATCCCGTCTCATTGATAAAAACTTCCATCATGCTCTTATCTAGGAAAATATTCATCTCACACTGTTCTGCCTCTTTTCTGTCAATGCTGTTTTCTTCTATGATAATGTTTTCTTTTCCTATACTGATGACAGTATCACCTATTCTTATCTCTCCCGTCTTCCCTGCTTCGCACCGCACACACAGTTCTATACAACCTGTCCTTGTCACAGCCGTCTCTTTGCCGCGCAGGGAATAGTGCTCTCCCCGCAGCATTTTCAGTTCTTCCGGGATTTTCTGTACAAGTTTTCCTTCATTGTTTAAAGATATCTCGCGGGGAAGCGAGTTGACTCCGTTCCAGCCTGATGTATTTTGAAAGCCTTCCACTGCTCCCCACAAAAGATTTCTTCCCTTGCCGTCCTCAATCACATTTGTGGCATAAAAATGGGTACTGTAATCCACAGTCCCGTGGTTATTCCATTCAAACCTGCAATTTTCCGCGTCAAGTTCTCCTGCAAAATACTCCACCTGACATCCATACGGTGAGACAAACAGGACCCACTTATCTCCCAGATTAACGATGTTAGGGCACTCGCAGCTTCTTAGCTCAGGGTCAGGATATTCAAATAACACACCTTTATATACCCATTTCGTAAACGCTTTATTTGCCGCCTCATAGAGG
>DWYT01000168.1 GCA_019118545.1 Candidatus Mediterraneibacter merdavium
GAGAACGCATCTGCTGTCCAGTTCGATCTTGCCAGTGAGAACGGGATTGCTATTGTGGCATTTGATTCAGGTAACAGCTATCAGGGCATCCAGTGCACATGTATGACAGACAATACTGAGGCGGCGGGAACGGGAGCCCAGAAACTTTGCACGGCTATTGAGGATAGTGGCGAGGTGGCGCTGATCGTTCAGGATTCCGTGTCCGCGAATGCCAGAGAGAGGGCGGAAGCGTTTCAAAATGCTATTGCCCAAAATTATCCGAATGTGTCGGTTGTGGAGACCATTTACATGGATCGTCTAGATGAGCTGAAGCGTCAGGCAGCAGCGGAAGAACTCGGTGTGGCGGCAGAGGAACTGGCCACATGGGCGGAAGCGGCTGCGGGTCTGGAGGATTCCAGCGGAGATGAAAACGCAGGTAATACAGATCAGGAGGCAGACATCTCAGAGACTGCCAAGGCAAAGCTGGAGGATGTCAATTCCATCGCGGATCAGATGAGTGATGAGGAAGTAGTCAGCCATTATCTGGAAAAGCATCCGAATCTGGCGGGATGCTTTGGGACGAACGCAGATGCGGTTATGCTTGGAGCAGATACGCTTGAAAACATGAAAAAGACAGAGGATATTGTTCTGATGGGATTTGATGCGGGAGAAGACCAGATTGCGGCTCTGGAGAGCGGAGTGATCGACGGACTTGTTGTACAGAATCCCTTTGGGATGGGATATGCCACAGTCGTCGCCGCCGCCCGCACAGTTTTAGAGATCGGAAACGAGGCAGTTGTAGATACTGGGTATACGTGGGTGGATCGTGACAACATGGATAGTCCGTCTGTGCAGGCGATGCTGTACAAGTAAATACTATAGAGTGATACCTTTAGTTGGCGCGGCTTAGAGAGAAGATAAACTCTGTGCCTACGCCCTCCGTACTTATGACATTGATGTGCTCGTCGTGGGCCTGTATCACTTCTCTTACAATGGAAAGTCCCAGACCAGTCCCTTTTTTATCTTTTCCACGGGAGAGATCTGACTTGTAAAAACGCTCCCAGATCTTGTTCTGCTCCCTGCGGGGGATGCCGATTCCGTGGTCTTTTACGGAGATGAAGGCTTTATCGCCCTTTACAGTCACTTCCACGGTGACGGAAGATTCATTTTCACTGAATTTGATGGCATTGTCCAGCAGGTTATAGAGTACCTGCTGGATTTTACGTTTGTCAGCAAATACAAGGATAGCGCCCGGCATGAGGAGTAATTCGATGGAGATGTGTTTTCGGGTACATGCACCCTCGAAGGATTGGGCTGTGTTTTTAATCATTTCCTGAATATCAAATTCTTCTTTATTCAAAAGGAGATTTTTGGTGTCAAATTCATTCAGTGTCAGAAGATCTCCTGTCAGATCGGTCAGCCTTTCGGTCTCAAAAAGGATAATGTTTAAGTATTTACCGTACAGTTCCGGTGGAATCGTTCCGTCAGCCATGGCTTCCACATAACCCTTAATTGAGGTGAGGGGAGAACGGAAGTCGTGAGATACATTTGCCACAATCTTTTTTTGATAATCGTCCATATCTTTCAGTTGTGCCGCCATGTAGTTTAAGGAAGCGGAGAGATAACCGACCTCATCGTGGGTGGTGACAGGGATCTCGTAATCTAAGTTTCCCAGAGCATATTGTTTTGCGGCTTCTGATATTTGCTTGATCGGACGGTACACGATAAAATGAACGCCCAGAAGGAAGATAAAGGATAACAGGAAGATGACTCCTAAGGTGATGTAAACTGAAATCATGATGGAATTGCAGCGCTCCACAATATTGGAGACTGGGCTGTGGATCAGGAGATATCCTTCTGTATGAAATCCTTGTGTTACCGGAGCCATGACAGTGATAACATCCTCATCAAAATATTCATGATAGGTGCCAGATATATACTGATTTCCGCCAATCTCCGCGGGATCAAACTTTTCGATCGCCTCGGGCGCTGATGTTCCCTCGATGTTGGACGAAGTGATCAGAGTTCCTGTATTGTCCACAAACCAGAGGGAGGCGTCTAGATACAGGCGCATGGCGGCAAGTTGGGATTGAACCGCGTAGAGCGGTGAATCATTCGTAAAATAGGATGGAAGATAGTCGCTTGCGATCAGCGAGGCTTCTCTGTAAAGTGTGCGCGACGTATCTTCCGCGATGCGATCCTCCACAAGCTGTGTTGTGAGCGTCGCGGTTGTAAACAAACAAAGAAACCCAAATATAATGTATAAGGCGATAAATTTTAAATGCAGTATGCTTTTCATGTATGCTTTTTACTCCTTGAGCGGATTTTTTGCCCTTTTGGCAAGAATCCTGCGCGCAGGATTTATTTTTACTTCGTTTCAAATTTGTATCCGATGCCCCAGACGGTGCTCAATCTCCAGTGGGGGTGATCTTTTATCTTTTCTCTCAGGCGCTTGATATGCACGTCTACTGTTCTTGTATCTCCGATGTATTCATAACCCCAGATTCGGTCAAGAAGCTGTTCTCTTGTAAAAACCTGATTTGGAGAGGAGGCAAGACAATAGAGAAGCTCCAGTTCTTTCGGGGGCATTTCTACATTCTGCCCGTCGCATACAACAGAATAATTGGTCAGATTGATGGTAATGCCGTCGTACTCCACGCACTTCGTCTTCTCTCGCTCCAGCGCATCCGATCTGGAAGGCTGGTAACGGCGTAACACAGCGCGTACCCGGGCGACCATTTCCTTGGAGTCAAAAGGCTTCATCATATAATCATCAGCGCCCAGTTCCAGACCAAGAACTTTGTCGAAGACTTCTCCTTTGGCGGAGAGCATAATGATGGGAGTGGACGCTTTCGCACGGATCTCCCTGCAGACCTGATAACCGTCAATGCCCGGGAGCATCAGATCTAAGAGGATCAGGCTAGGCTGGTATGAATCGAATGCGTCCAGTGCGTCTTCTCCGTTGTATACGATCTTCGTATCAAAACATTCTTTTGTAAGATAGAGCGAGATCAGCTCTGCGATGTTCTCATCGTCGTCGACGATGAGGATCTTTTGTTTCCCGATCATTTTCAGTACCTCCTTGTAAGTTGTAAATGTGAATGGGGAATTCCCGTGCGTCTATATACCTGTTATTCTTATCCTAGTTCTACGATTGTCACCCCCGCGTCTCCTTCGCCGAACTCGGCAAGATGATAGGATTTTACATGTTTCTGCCGTCTTAAATATTCATGGATGCCTTTTCTTAAGGCGCCCGTGCCCTTGCCGTGTATCACCCGGACGGTATTTAAGTGGGAGAGCAGGGCATCGTCGAGATATTTGTCAAGTTCCGCCACGGCCTCGTCCACAGTCTTGCCAAGCAGATTGATCTCTGTGCTTACGGAAAGGGATTTGCTCATGCCGATCCGGCCTTTGGAGGTCCGGGAAAATTTCTTTGGCGCGTACGGGGACGGCTCTTCAATGATCTCAAGATCTGAGATGTTGACTTGCGAGCGCAGGATTCCCATTTGTACGGTCACATTACCCCGGGCGTCGGGCAGGGAACTGATAGTTCCGGTCAGGTTCATGCTCAGTACCTTAACGGATTCCCCTAGTTTGAAATCAGAGGGCTTATGCTGCTTTTTTTGTTTCTTTACGCCTAGATCAGAGGAAGAAGCGGTGTCTTTGATCTTTTTGCGGATGCGCTCCCTCTCCTTTTCCATCTCAGCTGCGGAGATGTTTTCTTTCCCAAATTTGTAGAAATTGCGGATGGTCTCATCCGCTACTTCTTTTGCTTCCCGCAGAATGGCGTTTGCTTTTTCGTTTGCTTCCCGAATGATGCGGTCACGTTGTTCATCCAGTTTTTTCTGATTCTGTGCTGCCTGCTGTTTCAGGCTCTCTGCCTCGCGCTTGTATGCGGCAATCTCTTCCCGCTCCTTTTCAATGGTCCGCCTGCTTGTTTCAAGATCCGTCAGAAGATCTTCAAAAGAGGCATCCTGTTCGCTTAGGCGTTTTCTCGCATCGGCGATAATATGATCCGGCAGACCAAGCTTGCTCGAGATAGCGAAAGCATTACTTTTTCCAGGAATACCGATAAGAAGCCGGTAAGTTGGCCGAAGGCTCTCTACATCGAACTCGCAGCAAGCGTTTTCTACACCGGGAGTGGAGAGCGCGTATACCTTCAGTTCGCTGTAATGAGTGGTAGCCATCGTGCGGATGCCCCGTGCGTGCAGATAGGACAAGATCGCGATGGCAAGGGCAGCGCCCTCTGTGGGATCGGTGCCTGCTCCCAATTCGTCAAAGAGGACGAGGGAACGCTCATCTACTTTTTTTAAGAAGGACACAATATTTGTCATATGAGAAGAAAACGTACTTAAACTTTGCTCGATACTCTGTTCGTCCCCAATGTCCGCGTAGACATGGCGGAATACGGCGAGCTCTGAGCGGTCCTGTGCAGGAATGTGAAGCCCAGCCTGTCCCATCAGAGTAAACAGTCCGACTGTCTTTAAAGAAACAGTCTTTCCACCGGTGTTCGGGCCAGTGATAATCAGAAGTGTGAAATCTTCTCCCAGAGATACTGTGATGGGGACGACGCTTCTCTGATCCAGCAGGGGGTGACGTCCTTCCCGGATGCGGATGCGTCCCTCTTCATTGAAGATCGGACGGCTTCCCCGCATGGAAAGCGCCAGCGCACCTCGTGCGAAGATGAAGTCCAGATCAGTGAGAGCGCGGTAATCTGTGCGGATTTCCTCGATATACTGGGCGGCATCTTCACTCAGCCGGGCGAGAATTGCTTGAATTTCCTCCTGCTCTTTGGCGTAGAGTTCTTTTAAGTCATTGTTTAGTTTTACCACAGCCATAGGCTCGATGAACAGAGTGGAGCCGCTGGAGGATTGGTCATGGATCAGCCCTTGTACCTGTCCGCGGTGCTCTGCTTTCACGGGAATGCAGTAGCGGTCGCCTCTCATGGTGATGATCGGATCCTGAAGATATGTCCGCAAGGATCCGTTCACAAGTCCGGACAAGGTGGTGTGCACCCGGCCGTTTAGGTTGCTGATGCTCCGACGGATATGTTTTAGCGCGCTGCTGGCGTCATCGCTGATTTCATCCTCTGAGATGATACATCTTTCAATCTCGGAGGAGAGCAGCGTGAGCGGTTCAAGCTGATCAAAATAAACATCCAGACAATCTGCGGAGTCTTCCTGTGTGTCGTGCCTCCCGTAGGATTTTACCCGGGCGGTGTTGGCAAGAAGCCGGCGGATACGCAGAAGCTCCGAGATATTTAAGGCGCCTCCAATCTCAAGGCGTTTCATGGATTCTTCTACAGGCGCTGCGTCCCCGAAGGAGATTCTCCCTTTTCTTATGATCCTTGTAAATGCTGACGCGGTCTGCTCCTGAAATGTATTGATCTTTCCGAGGTCTGTCATAGGTTTTAAACGGTGACAGAGTTGTTTGCCGCGAAAGGAGCCCGCCTCTTCGGAAAGAAGATCTATAATCTTATCAAATTCAAGTTTTGTCAATGTCTTCTGGTTCATGATACTTCCTTACTATATTATAAAACTTTCTGAAGATAGTTTACCTTATTCCGGGGATAAAGGAAAGGCTTTTCCAAAAGGAATTGAACAATCAGTCTGAATCGGTTATACTAGAATCCGAAGGAGAAGGATGTCCATGCCGAACGACAAAGATCACGATCTGAGTCAGGAAGAGGGCTCAGAAGAAAAGAAATACTCCTTCTTGAGGGAGACGATAAAACCAAAACCGATCAGCAGGGAACAGCTCGGAAAACAGTTCGTGAGGATTGCTATATACGGGGTGATCTTGGGAGTGTTCGCCTGCCTTGGTTTTTTTGCGCTTAAACCTCTGGTGCAGAACTGGTTTAGAGGGGAACTAGAGACTGTAAATATTCCTGAGGATGAAGAACCATCTGAGGAGACTGCGGAGAGCGTAGACACAGAGGAAGCTTTGGCGCCTGCAGCTGACGCCGGGACATATGAGGAAATGATGGCGAGCATGAAGGAACGCGCGGAGGAGGCGGGAAAAGGACTTGTCTCAGTAAAACCGGTCATGGAAGAACAGGATTGGGACGCGGATATGACTGGGATATCAGACGGAGTTACCGGAGTGATAACTGCAGACAATGGACAGGAACTTTTGATCCTTGCGGATAGTTCAGTGTGCGGGATGGCGTCGAAGTGGACAGTTACGTTTCAGGATGGCAAGACATACAGCGCCTCTCTGAAAAGACGGGACAATAATACCCATTTGGCGGTATTCAGTGTGCTTAGGGGAAATATCTCAGATTCTACATGGTCTGCGGTTAATGTATCGACTCTCGGAAATTCGAATCTGGTAAAACAGGGGGATGTAGTGATCGCTCTGGGAAATATGTTCGGATATGCTGACGGAATGGCATACGGGGTGATCAGTTCAACAGATTATAAAGAAGCGCTCTTCGATGGGGAGTATGACATTTTGGCGACTGATATCCCGGCAGAGCAGGAAGGAACAGGAATCCTGTTTAACATGGACGGGGAAGTCATTGGCATGATCTCTTCGTCGGTCTGGACGGAGACTGAAAATTCCATGGCAAACGCATATGCCATTTCAGATCTGAAATCAGTGATTGAACTTCTGGCAAATGGGCAGAGTGTGCCATACGTAGGGGTGTATGGAACGACAGTTACATCACAGCTTACAGAGGAGCAGGGCATACCGTCAGGGGTTTATGTAGTAGATATTGATCCGGATTCTCCGGCGATGGCGGCAGGCATCCAGATCGGAGATGTGATTTGTACAGTGTCAGGAGAAGATATAGGGAGTATCGTATCATACCAGAGGACGGTTCTTGAGACCAAGACCGGAGATGAGGTTAAGTTCAAGGGGAAACGGATGGGAGTGGAAGGTTATGTGGATATCGACTTTACCGTGACGATTGGAAGCAGCGAATAAAAATAGAAAGAGGAAAGACATGAGATATATCAACGGGCTTCATGAAGGCGAGACGATCAGGAATGTATACTTGTGCAAGAGCAAGCGTTCCGCAGAGACAAGAAACGGGAAACCGTATGACAATGTGCTCTTACAAGATAAGACAGGGATACTAGACGGAAAAGTGTGGGATCCTAATTCTCAGGGAATTGCCGATTACGATGAAAAAGATTTCATTGAGGTATACGGCGAAATCATTAGTTACAATGGCAATCTGCAGATGAATATCAAACAGATCCGCAAGGTTGATGAAGGCGAGTATGAGCCTGCGGATTACATGCCAACTACGGAAAAAAGCGTGGACGGGATGTATGAAGAGCTGACCGCCTATATCCGTCAGATTAGCAATCCATATTTGAAACAGCTTTTGGAGTATTTTTTTGTAAATGACAGTGAGTTTATTAAGAGATTCAAAGGACATTCGGCGGCAAAAACTGTGCATCACGGGTTTGCAGGAGGCCTTCTGGAGCACACGCTGAGCGTGCTCCATATGTGTGAGTATTTTGCGAGGGCATATTCCATACTGAATAGAGATCTGCTCTTTGCGGCGGCAATGTGCCACGATATTGGAAAGACGAGGGAACTTTCTGCATTTCCTGATAATGACTATACAGATGAAGGGCAGCTAATTGGGCATATTGTGATCGGTGTGGAGATGCTCGGGGACGCACTGCGTTCGATCCCGGACTTCCCAGAGAGGCTTGCTAATGAGTTGAAGCACTGCGTTATTGCACATCACGGGGAATTGGAGTACGGCTCGCCCAAGAAGCCAGCTCTGGCAGAAGCGCTGGCTCTTAATCTCGCTGACAATGCGGATGCCAAAATGCAAACGCTGACGGAGATATTTAAAGGAAAGACAGGGACGGACTGGCTGGGATATAATAAGTTGTTCGAGTCAAATTTAAGGAGAACTTCCGGGGAATAAACATACAAAAATTAAGAGAACACAGGAGTCAGGGGACGTAAAACGCGGAGGATATCACGCGGGCTATGTCCCTGATTTTCTAAGAGGAGAAAGATATGCAGAAGAATGATATGGCGGTTGTGAAGATCATGGATATGGGAGTGAACGGGGAAGGGATCGGAAAGTCGGACGGTTATCCCTTGTTCATCAAAGATGCTGTGATGGGAGATACGGTGGAAGCCAAGGTCATGAAAGCAAAGAAAAACTATGGGTATGCAAGACTTATGAAAGTTATTGAGCCCTCCGCCGACCGCGTAGAGCCTAAGTGCCCTTTTGCCCGCAGATGCGGAGGCTGCCAGATACAGGAAATGTCCTATGAAAGACAGCTTGTTTTCAAGAACCAGAAAGTCAGGAACAGTTTGGAACGGATCGGCGGATTCTCTCCGGAGCTTTTGAACAGGGTGACAGAACCTATCGTCGGCATGGACGAGCCGTTTTTCTACCGCAACAAGGCACAGTTTCCCTTTGGCACGGACAAAGAAGGAAATCCGGTGGCAGGGTTCTACGCCGGACGCACCCACGATATCATCGCCAATACAGACTGTGCTCTTGGCGTGCCTGTCAATCGGGAGATCTTGGAGACTATCCTTGATTTTATGAAAGAAAATCGAATTTCCGCTTATGACGAAAAGACTGGCAGAGGACTGATTCGTCATGTCTTGATCCGTTATGGGTTCAC
>DWYT01000002.1 GCA_019118545.1 Candidatus Mediterraneibacter merdavium
CTCAGGGCGACGTGACCTATGTGGAGTCAGACAAGACCTTAACGGTTCCGGGCGGGGCGGTGGTCAACCCGGACGGCACGATCACATGGCCTAAGGGGGACATAGCGGTCAACCCGGACGGTTCCGTTACCATCGGCAACGGGGATACAGTCAAACCTGACGGCGATGTACAGATCGACGGCGAGGGCAACATATTCCTGCCGGACGGCGGCAGCATTATAAAACCGGATGGGACAGAGAAACCGGTCGCACCGGGAGCAACTGTTTTCCCGGACGGTACGACAGATGAAGAGGAAACACCAACTGTTCCGGGAGATGGAGATCCAACTGTTCCGGGAGATGGAGATCCGACTGTTCCGGGAGAAGGAGATCCAACTGTTCCGGGAGAAGGAGATCCAACTGTTCCGGGAGATGGAGATCCAACTAATCCGGGAGATGGAAACCCGACTGATCCGGATGACGGACAGACCCCGTCAGAACCCACACCGGATCAGGGAAACACTGGAAACGGTGGAAATCAAAACACAGGCAGCACACAGACCGGAGATTCTTCACAGGTAACCCTGTGGGCAGGACTGCTTTCTGTCTCCGCGATGGTGCTTGGCTTCCTCGGGTTCAAACGTAAGAAACAGAATATCTAAATCATATTTGATTTGACTGTTAGAAGAGATGGGTATAAACGGCCCATCTCTTGTTTATAGTATAGGATTAAGGAGTAAAAAGGGATTTGATGGAAAAAACGGAAGAATATTGACAAATCGCGGCTAGGTTGTTAAGGTGTTATTAGGGGAAAATTCAAACTAAAGTATACATAATTAAAGAGGGACGAGTATGAAAAAAAGAATAAGGAACACATTTCTTGCGGCAGTACTGGCTCCATGCCTGATCTCCACATCCGTATCTGCGGCTCCTGCCGTTGATGAGCTGGAGGAAAGCAAGGCGCAGGCAGAGAGTGAGGCTGCGGCTCTGCAGGACGAGTTGACGGCACTTCTGACACAGATCAATGAGCTGGAGGGACAGCTCATCGCGAACGGGGAGAAGCTCCTTGAGACAGAAGCAGATTTAAGCGCAGCGGAGGAAAAAGAAGCAAAGCTGTACGAGGACATGAAAAACCGCATTAAATACATGTATGAGGGCGGTCAGGCTGACATGCTGTCAATGCTTCTCGCTGCGGAGAATTTTACGGATTTTCTGAACAAGGCGGAGTATGCCAGTATGATCCATACATATGACAGGCAGAAGCTTCAGGAGCTTCAAGAGACACAGGAACAGATAAAAGCTCTGAAGGTATCTCTTGAGGAAGAGCAAAAAGCGCTGTCAGAGGCTCAGGCCACATATGAAAGAGAAGAGGCAAGCGTAAATGCACAGCTTGACGCAAAGCGTTCAGAGGTGGCTAATTTTGACGTATTGCTGCAGGCAGCGGCGGAGGCGGCAGCAGCGGAGGCGGCTGCGGCGGCAGAGGCTTCACAGAGCAGCGGCGCACAGTCAGATACAGGCGGTGAGTCCGGCGGTTCTGCGGCATCAGGAGCAGGTTCCGGCACTGCTGCGGGTTCAGCGGCGGATAGCGGCGCTGCGACGGGCGGAACAACGGGCAGCGGTACTACGTCAGGAGAAACAACGGGTGGCGGTACAGCGTCGGGCGGAACAACGAATGGCGGTACAGCGTCAGGCGGAACAACGGATGGAGGGACTGCATCAGACGGAACGACTAGCGGGGGTACTGTATCAAATGGAACGGAAAACGCAGGCGCTTCGACAGGCGGCACTTCCGGCGGAACCTCATCGGGCAGCTCCGGCGGCGGGGCGGATTCGGGAGCTTCCAGCGGAAATACGGCGACAGCACAGGCCATTGTAAATGCCGCGTACAGTCAGCTTGGCGTTAGTTATGAATATGGCGGGACATCGCCGGGGGTCGGACTTGACTGTTCGGGATTAGTCCAGTATGCCCATAAGGCGGCAGGGATCACACTGCCGAGAACATCAGGGGCGCAGGGCGCTTCCGGCGTGGCGGTCAGCAGTCCGCAGCCGGGGGATATCGTATGCTATGTCGGTCATGTGGGGATATACATAGGCGGCGGGCAGATGATCCATGCGCCGGAGCCGGGAGATGTTGTGAAGGTTGCATCTGTGTACGGCAGTCCGTGGTACCGGAGATGCTGGTAGCGTCATGGATTGCATGGGGCAGAGCATGAATAAGATATGTAATGAAATGAGATATAAAGGAGATAGCAGTTTATGAAAAAACCGGTTTTAGTCATTATGGCAGCAGGGATGGGAAGCAGGTACGGCGGACTTAAGCAGATTGATCCCGTGGACAAAGAAGGACATATCATTATGGACTTTTCCATTTATGACGCGAAGCGCGCCGGATTCGAGAAGGTCGTTTTTATTATTAAAAAGGAAAATGAAGCGGACTTTAAAGAGGCGGTTGGCAGACGCATAGAAAAAGAAATGGAAGTGGCGTATGTTTTTCAAGAACTGACGAACATTCCGGACGGGTTTGATATTCCCGAAGGGCGCGTAAAACCTTGGGGGACAGCGCATGCGGTCTTGAGCGCCATCGGTGAGATCGACGGCCCGTTCGCGGTCATCAATGCGGACGACTACTATGGCCGCCACGCGTTTCAGGCGATCTATGACTATCTCACGACCCATGAGGACGACTGCAAATACCGCTATACAATGGTGGGATACCGCCTGAAGAATACAGTGACGGATAACGGACATGTGGCAAGAGGTGTGTGCGGACTGAATGAGAATAACGAGCTGGTCAATGTGACGGAGCGCACCCGCATTGAAAAGAGAGACGGCAGCATCGAGTATTCTGAGGACGATGGAAAGACATGGACAGCAATTGACGGGGATACGCTTGTATCCATGAATATGTGGGGATTTACGCACAGCATTTTGGAGGAGATCCGGGACGGTTTCCCGGCGTTCCTTGAGACTGGATTAAAAGAAAATCCGCTGAAATGTGAATATTTCCTTCCGGCGGTCGTCAGCGGACTTCTTGAGGAAGGGCGCGCCACGGTCAAGGTGCTGGAGTCTGAAGATAAGTGGTACGGGGTTACCTATAAGGAGGATAAGCCGGTGGTCGTTGCGGCGGTACAGGCATTAAAAGACAAAGGTTTATATCCGCAGAAGCTGTGGACAGAGTGATACAGACAGAAAATCAAAGACAGGAAAAGGTGGATGCACACATTGTATGAAAACGATGTGTGCAACATTTTTACCATAAGATGAACTAAAAATATAAAGCAATCGATCAGACAAAATGCTATAATGTGCACAGAAAACAGAGAAACAGGATCAGTTAAGGAGGAAGCGATCATGTCCATTTTAGTAACAGGAGGAGCCGGATTCATCGGCAGCCACACATGCGTGGAACTTTTAAATTCAGGTTATGACGTAGCGGTAGTAGACAACCTCTACAACGCGTCGGAAAAGGCACTGGAGAGAGTGAAAGAGATCACGGGAAAGGACGTCAGGTTTTACAAGGTAGATATCCGTGACAAAGAAGGCATGAATGAAGTGTTCGATAAAGAGGAAGTGGAGGCTGTCATCCATTTTGCGGGACTTAAGGCAGTGGGAGAGTCCGTGCACAAACCCCTCGAATACTATGACAACAATATCGGCGGCACGGTCGCTCTCTGCGACGTCATGAGAGATCACGGCGTGAAGAACATCATTTTCAGTTCCTCAGCGACAGTATACGGAGATCCGGCGTTCATCCCGATCACAGAGGAGTGCCCGAAGGGAACATGCACCAATCCTTATGGTTGGACAAAGTGGATGCTGGAGCAGATCCTCACAGACCTGCATACCGCTGATCCCGATTGGAACGTTGTGCTTCTGCGTTACTTCAACCCGGTGGGGGCGCACAAGAGCGGACTGATCGGAGAGGACCCGAAGGGAATCCCGAACAACCTGATGCCGTACATCACTCAGGTGGCCATCGGCAAGCTTGAGAAACTGGGCGTATTCGGAGACGACTATGACACCCACGACGGAACCGGAGTACGCGATTATATCCATGTGGTAGACCTTGCGGTTGGCCATGTGCGCGCGGTGGAGAAGCTGAAAGAGAAAGCGGGCGTATCTGTCTACAACCTCGGGACAGGAAACGGCTACTCTGTGCTTGACATGGTAAAAGCTTTCGGAAAGGCATGCGGAAAAGAGATTCCCTATGAGATCAAGCCGCGCCGTGCCGGGGACATTGCCACATGCTACTGTGACGCCACAAAGGCGAAGGAAGAGCTTCACTGGACAGCCGAGAGAGGTCTGGACGAGATGTGTGAGGATTCGTGGAGATGGCAGAGCCAGAACCCGAACGGGTTTAATAGCTAAGAGTAAGAATGAGGACAGACAGGGCAGCGTGTATCCTTCACAGACACGCTCCCGCTCGGAAAGCTGCGTAACGGTACATAGGCTCACAAAAGACGTGAGCCAAGTGCCGACGCCGCTTTACGGTCTGTATCAGGACACACGCTGTCCTGCCTTGACTCGCATCCTTCTGCAATGTGCAGAAATTCCTTGCCAGTCTCCTCATATTCCGTTATAAAAGAAGACGCAGCCGAGCGTATCACGGCTGCGTCTTTTGTGCTTTTGATTTCATACCCTCTCTTTACAAGAGCACACACGGTCGATAAAGAGTAAATTTTGCGCCCTGCTGCGTTACTTTCAATCAGCGTACCACTCGGTACGCTTCATTCAAGTGCCTTGCAGGACACAAAATTTATCTCTT
>DWYT01000018.1 GCA_019118545.1 Candidatus Mediterraneibacter merdavium
GCAGAGAACTCTGGAAAAAGTTTTGAAACAGGCCGGAATCAGGCCGGGAATGGTGCATCACTGTCCGCTGTCAGAGGGGAAGAGCAGTGCGGTTCAGTATGATGTGGTGCTCTGTTCGCAGAATTTTTCGGGCATGTTCACTGACGCCGAGAAAAAGGGCGTTAAAATTATTCCGCTGAAAAATGTGATGTCCGCGCAGGAGATGGAGACAAAATTAAAAGAAAGCGGAATCATCAAATAAATTAAGTAGTAGTGAGGTGACAGTAAATGAAGCGGGAACGTATATACGTGGAAATGAGAAGAAAGCAGATTCTGGAGGCTGTAAAAGAGAATCCGAGGGTGATGGTGGACGAGCTTGCACAGAAGTTTGAAGTGTCGCTGATCACTATACGGAGAGATTTACAATACCTTGAGGATCAAAAACTTCTGGTTCGTTTCCACGGGGGAGCCGAGCCGGTACTTCCGGAGGACATTGAGCAGAACGAGATACAGATGTACCGGCGGCTGATCGCCCAGTATGCCGCAACACTTGTGGAAAAAGGCGACTCCCTGTTCATAAATACGAGCCGTAATGCGCTTCAGATGCTGGAATACGTCAAAAGCCGTAATGTGACGGTGATTACGAACAATGGGAAAGTGATGCGGATGGACTACAATGACGGGATCAGCATTATACTGACAGGCGGAGAGATCAGACATCCAAAAGAGGCGCTGGTAGGGGATTTTGCCATTCGAAATGTTCAGAATGTCTTTCCGAAAAAAGCGTTTATCGGATGTTCGGGATTTTCGCCGGTGTCCGGGATGACCACGGAAATTGCGGGAGAAGTTAAGATAAATGAACTGATGATTCAAAATGCGGGAGAAGTATATGTCCTAGCGGATCACACGAAGATCGGGAAGAAAAGCAGTTTCACCAGTTCACCGGTTCAGAAGATCGGGCATCTGATTACAGACGAGAAAGCTCCGCAGCAGATCCTTGACGAACTGACAGAAGCAGGTGTTAAGGTCCATCTGGTACGGAAAGGAGATTTTACCAATATATGAAGCCTTACACAATAGGGTTATATGAGAAAGCGATGCCGGGAAATCTCTCATGGAAAGAGAAGATGATGGCAGCAAAGGAGGCAGGGTACGATTTTATCGAGATCAGCATAGACGAAACAGATGAAAAGTTAGGGCGTCTTGAGATGAGCGGCAAAGAACGTCTGGAGCTGGTAGCTCTAATGCACAATACCGGTATTCCTATCCGCACGATGTGTCTGAGCGGGCACAGGAAATATCCGATCGGCAGCAGCGATCCGGGGATACGTTCAAAAGGGATGGAAATTATGGAAAAAGCAATTGTTCTGGCTGAGGATCTGGGCATACGGATCATCCAGCTTGCCGGATATGACGTGTATTACGAGGCGGGCGACGCAGCTACAAGGAGATTGTTTCTGCAGAATCTTCAAAAAGCCGCAGAGATGGCGTCTGCAAGAGGAATTATGATGGGATTCGAAACAATGGAAACGGAATTTATGAATACAGTGGAAAAGGCAATGCAGTATGTGAAGAAGGTTGATCTGGCATATCTGAATGTATACCCGGATCTGGGGAACATTACAAATGCTGCGGCGACATATGGCAAAGATGTTCTGGATGATCTGGAGACAGGGAAAGGGCGTCTTGTGGCCATACATTTAAAAGAGGCGCTTCCGGGGAAATTCAGGGAGATACCATTTGGCAGCGGGTACGTGGATTTCGAAAGCGGAATAAAAAAAGCGTGGGAGCTGGGCGTCAGGCGGTATGTGACAGAGTTCTGGTACACGGGCAGTCCGAATTGGAAGGAAGACGTGGACTTTGCCGTAAGAAAGATGACCGATATTCTGGACAGGCAGACGTCTTGAGGAGGACTGACTATGAAAATTAAGAAAAAAGTGATATCGAATCTCAATAAATGTTATTCCATAGCTCCTCTTACATATGGTGGAAAAGATTATTTTCTCGTGGCAGCAGAAAAGAAAGACCCCTGTCTGCTCTTTGATCTGTCGGGAAGACAGAAAGATGTCATATGGGAGAAGCCGGGCGGTGTGATGAGCATGGTGCAGGTGCCGGGCAGTGACGGCGTTTTTCTTGCCACGCATAAATTCTATTCTCCAAATGACTCAAAAGACGCCGAGATAGTTACCGTTTTTCCGAAAGAGCAGGGAGGATGGGATATAAAAACCCTTGTCCGTCTTCCGCATGTACACAGGTTTGATATTGTGACAAGGAACGGCGTCAGGTATCTGATTGCCTGTACCATTAAATCAGGGCATGAGCATAAAGACGACTGGTCTGCTCCCGGGAAGGTGTACGCGGCTATACTGCCGGACGATTTAAGCCAATACAGCGTGGAAAAGCAGCTTAAGCTAGACGTAATCAAGGATCAGATGCCAAAAAACCACGGCTATTATAAAGTCATGGCGGATGGCGTGGAGACTTGTCTGATCTCATGTGAAAAAGGGGTATATACATTCGCTCCGCCCGAGGATGGAGGAAAATGGGAAATCAGGCAGCTTATAAACGAACCGGCAAGCGACGCGGTATTGACAGACCTTGACGGCGACGGAGAAAAAGAACTTGTAGTGATCTCGCCTTTTCACGGTAAAAATATTGAGTTTTATAAAAAAGCGGGAAATGAGTACAAAAAGGTGTACAGCTACACTACGGCTGATTTCGCCCATGCAATCTACGGCGGTACGCTTATGGGGCAAAAGGCAGTCGTTATCGGACACAGAGAAGGCGCGCGCGATCTGATGGTTTTTACATGGGATCAGAAGAACAGGACATATAAAATGGAGATCATCGATCACGGATGCGGGCCGGCAAATGTGCAAAAGCTTGAGCACAACGGCGAGGAAGTCTTAGTTTCCGCTAACCGCGAGACGAATGAGATTGCTATGTATACCTTTGAAAAATAAGGCATGGATCAGGCAGGAGGAAGAAAGGTGCTGGAAAAATTAAAGAAGGAAGTATATGAGGCTAATATGCTGCTTCCCAAGTTCGGACTGGTTACGTTTACATGGGGAAATGTAAGCGGAATTGACAGAGAAAAGGGTTTATTTGTCATTAAGCCAAGCGGTGTGGCATATGAAGCGCTTCGCCCGGAAGATATGGTGGTGGTTGATCTTGACGGCAATACTGTAGAAGGAAAATACAAGCCTTCTTCAGATACGCCCACACATGCTGTGCTTTATAACCGGTTCCGTGGAATCGGGGGAATCGTGCATACACACTCTTCATGGGCGACAAGCTGGGCACAGGCGGGCAGGGATGTCCCATGCTATGGAACAACACATGCGGATTATATATATGGGCCGATTCCATGCGTAAGAAATCTGACAGAAGATGAGATCAAAGAAGCGTATGAGCGCAATACAGGCATATTGATCGCGGATGAATTTGAGCAAAGAGGCTGTGATTATAACGCGGTTCCTGCCGCTTTGTGCAAGAATCATGGAGTTTTCACATGGGGAACAAACGCGGATGAAGCTGTCCACAATGCGGTTGTAACTGAGGAAGTGGCCAAGATGGCGGCCCGGTGCGAGATGATTAATCCATCCGCTGCTCCCGCGCCAAAAGAGCTTCAGGACAAGCACTATTACAGGAAACATGGCGCTGACGCATATTATGGGCAGCCATAGGCAGGTGGCGGGGGCGTTTTCGAAGGAGGCAGGATCGTATGACTGTAAAAATGGTATTTCTGGTTGTAATCGGGGCGGTGATGCTGGTAACCGGAACAACGGGACTCAATCGTCAGCGTCGGCTTAGAAAAGCCGGGATGAAAGGGCAGGGAAGGGTACTTCGTTCCAGACATATTCAAAAAAGAGATGAGGACGGACACCTGATACAAAATTATTATGAGCTTCAGGTCGAGTACTCAAAAGAGGGTCACAGAAAAGAAATGAGTGTAAACAGTATAGATGAATATTGCCGCGGAGATCAGGTTCACCTGACAGAGGATGTGGATCGGAAACAGAAAATAAGGATTTCAGGCGAGGAGCGGGAGGCAGTTTTTGCTCCGGGAGCCTTAATTATCTGCGGGATGTTGATTGCGGCCCTTCCACTGGCATGGGATCAGCTTGGAGAAAAATATGTCTCTGGTATTTTGTCTGCATTGCTGTTTGTTGCGGGCGCTGCTCTGATAATGGCATATGTGAAAGCAAAATGCAGAAAGACAGAGGAAATAGAGGCAGAGATTGACGAAGTGCTGAAATGGCAGCCGGGTACAAAGAAAAAGTGGTACTCTCCGGCGGCTTCCTATTATCCTGTCATTAAATACGAAACAAATGGGGAAGAAAGAAGGATGCGCAGCCGCTATAATTCAAGCACAGAGTCTTTTCTGAAAAAAGGGAAAAAAGTGATGCTTTACCGCGATATAGATACAGGGAAGCTATTAGAGCGCGGGCCAAGAAAAAGTATGATAATAGGAGGCTGCTGCATGGTGCTGTTTTCATTTGTGGGAATATACAGTACAACGCTGTTGTTTCTGGGGCAGACACTGCGCTAAAAGATAAAAGTGACGAACCGGCTGCACAAAAAGGCACGGAAAAGGGCAAGGAAAAAGACCTTGTCCTTTTTTCTGTAAAAGCTTATAATAAAACCCATGGAAAATAATCATTTTGACATACAGGAAGAATTAAAAAAACTCCCCGGCAGGCCCGGGGTCTATATCATGCACGATGAGAAGGATCACATCATCTACGTGGGAAAGGCGGTCAGCTTAAAGAACCGTGTGCGCCAGTATTTCCAGACAAGCAGGAACAAGGGCGTCAAGATCGAGCAGATGGTCACGCACATCCGCAGATTTGAGTATATTGTGACAGACTCGGAGCTGGAAGCGCTTGTATTAGAGTGCAATCTGATCAAGGAGTACCGCCCGAAGTATAACACGATGCTCATGGACGACAAGACGTATCCTTTCATCAAGGTGACGACAAACGAGGCTTATCCAAGGGTGATCCTGTCAAGGAAGATGCTCAAGGACAAGGCGAGGTATTTCGGGCCGTACACGAGCGCGCAGGCGGTGCGGGACACCATTGATCTGATCCACAAGCTGTACCATGTGAGAAGCTGCAACCGGAACCTTCCCAGAGATATAGGGAAGGAGCGCCCATGCCTGAACTATCATATCAAGCAGTGTGACGCGCCCTGTCAGGGATACATCTCGCAGGAGGAGTACCGCAAGGCCATTGATGAGGTGATCCGTTTCCTGAACGGCAATTATGACAGTATCCTAAAGGAATTGGAGGAGAAGATGGACGCGGCTTCCGAAGTACTGGAATTTGAGCGGGCCATCGAGTACAGGGAACTGCTGAACAGCGTGAAAAAGGTGGCGCAGAAGCAGAAGATTACGGATTCCAGCGGGGAGGACAGGGATGTGCTCGCCGTGGCGTCGGAGGAAGAGGACGCGGTCGTTCAGGTATTCTTTATCCGGGGAGGACGGCTCATCGGCAGGGATCATTTCTATCTGCGGATCACAAAAGGAGACAGCACTTCGGATATACTGGACAGCTTTATCAAGCAGTACTATGCGGGAACGCCGTATATTCCCGGTGAACTGATGCTTCAGGAGGAGGTTGGGGACCAAGAGCTGATCGAGACATGGCTGACCGCGAAGCGGGGACAGAAGGTCACGCTGCGGATCCCAAGGAAAGGAACGAAAGAGAAGCTGGTTGAACTGGCTGCGGAGAATGCGAGGCTCGTGCTCAGCAAGGATAAAGAAAGGCTGAAACGGGAGGAAGGCCGCACGATCGGGGCAGTAAAGGAGATCGCGGCGCTGCTTGATCTGGAGAATGTCAGCCGTATGGAGGCATACGACATTTCCAACACGAACGGCTTTGAATCCGTGGGTTCGATGATCGTATATGAGAGGGGAAGGCCGAAGCGCAACGATTACCGCAAGTTTAAGATCAAGGGGATCAAGGGCGCGGATGATTACGGCAGCATGAGAGAAGTGCTGACACGTCGCTTCACCCACGGCCTGAGAGAAAGAGAGGAGAACGCGCAGATCGGGAAATTCACTGTTTTCCCGGATCTCATCCTCATGGACGGGGGGAAAGGACAGGTCAATGTGGCGCTTCAGGTGCTTGAGGATCTGCGTCTGAATATTCCGGTATGCGGCATGGTAAAGGACGACCACCACCGGACGCGGGGACTGTATTACAACAATGTCGAGATACCAATCGACCGTTCCTCAGAAGCTTTCCGCCTGATCACGAGAATACAGGACGAGGCGCACCGCTTCGCCATCGAGTACCACAGGCAGCTCAGGGGCAAAGGGCAGGTACATTCTATCCTCGATGATATCGAGGGAATCGGGCCGGCAAGGAGAAAGGCGCTTATGAGGCATTATCTGAGTCTGGACGCGATCAGGGAGGCAAGCGTGGAGGAACTGGCAAAAATCCCTTCCATGAACGAAAAAGCCGCGGAATCGGTATACAAGTTTTTGCATTAGTGGTAAGATATAAGCGATAAGCGGCGGAAGCTTTGCGCGGTGATTTGCGGGAGGCGTCAGGGATGAACCCGCCGTATAAAAGAAAAGGAGAAGATTATGGGACAAGGAATCAGATTAACTGAGATTGTTGAAAAAATGGATCTGAAAACTCTCACTCCGGAGGTGGAGATGGTTGAAAAGGAAGTGAATGTACCGGACGTCAACCGCCCGGCCCTGCAGCTTGCAGGATTTTTCGATCATTTTGACTCAAACAGAGTGCAGATCATAGGAAATGTAGAGTACAGATACGTGAATACGCTTACAAAGGAAAGGCAGGAATATATTTATAAAAAGCTTTTAGAGCATCCGATTCCATGTATTGTATTCTGCCGGGATATGGAACCGGAGGAAGAGTTCCTAAGACTTGCAACGGAGAGGGGAGTTCCGGTTTTCAAGACATCAAAGCAGACATCGGACTTTACCGCAGAGGTGATCCGCTGGATGAATGTAAGGCTTGCGCCCTGCATTTCCATCCACGGCGTACTGGTGGACGTGTACGGCGTGGGTGTGCTCATCATGGGAGAGAGCGGCATCGGCAAGAGCGAGGCAGCACTTGAACTGATCAAGAGGGGGCACCGTCTTGTCACGGACGATGTGGTGGAGATCCGCAAGGTGAGCGACGAGACTCTGGTAGGTTCCGCGCCGGATATCACGAAGCATTTTATTGAGCTGAGAGGCATTGGTATCGTGGATGTGAAGTCCATGTACGGTGTGCAGAGCGTCAAGGAAACACAGAATATCGATCTGGTCATCACACTGGAGGACTGGAGCAGGGAAAAAGAGTACGACAGGCTCGGACTGGAGGAGGAATATACAGAGTTCCTCGGAAATAAGGTTGTCTGCCACAGTATCCCCATCCGTCCGGGACGTAATCTTGCCATCATCGTTGAGTCTGCCGCCGTCAACCACAGACAGAAACAGATGGGTTACAATGCGGCTCAGGAGCTCTACAAGAGAGTACAGGAAAATCTGGCGAAAAAAATGAAGTAATATACAAAAGGATTATAATTAGGAAAGTATATTATATAAGGAAGGGAGAGGACGGTTATGCAGTATTGTTTTGGAGTGGACATCGGAGGAACGACAGTGAAGATGGGTCTGTTCGAGGAGAGCGGGACGATCATTGACAAATGGGAGATCACCACGGATACTTCGGATGAAGGGAAGGCGATCCTTCCTAATGTAGCCGCATCCATTGCCGCAAAGATCAAGGAGCATGAGCTTGAGAAAACCGATATCGCGGGAATTGGAGTAGGGGTGCCCGCTCCGGTAACATCAGACGGAGTAGTTAATGGCAGCGCGAATCTGGGTTGGAATTATAAGGAAGTGAAAAAGGAACTGGAGGAGCTTACGGGACTTCATGCAGAGATCGGTAATGACGCTAATGTAGCCGCGTTAGGAGAGATGTGGAAAGGCGGCGGCGCGGGTGAGAAAAATATGATCATGGTAACCCTTGGCACAGGTGTCGGCGGCGGCGTTATCATCGACGGAAAGATGCTTGTCGGACAGAACGGGGCAGGCGGGGAGATCGGTCATCTCTGTGTCAACTATGAAGAGACAGACCACTGCGGCTGCGGGAACAGGGGATGCCTTGAACAGTATGCTTCCGCTACGGGAATTGTCCGTCTGGCAAAGCAGAAGCTAGGGCAGGAGATGCGCCCGACGATTCTCAACAAGGAGGATATCACGGCAAAGGACGTGTTCGACGCGGTAAAAGCAGGTGACGAGGTGGCGAAGGAGATCGCCGTTGTATTCGGGAGATACTTAGGCTACGGCCTTGCAAACCTCGCGGCAGTAGCAGACCCGGCGGTGTTCGTGATCGGCGGCGGCGTCTCCAAGGCGGGAGAGGTGCTGATCCCATACATAAGAGAGCCGTACATGGAGAGAGCATTCTTCGCGGACAGGAAGGTTAAGTTCGTGCTTGCGGAGCTGGGGAATGACGCGGGGATCTGCGGCGCGGCGAAGCTGGTGCTGGACGCACGGTAAGGAAGGCCGCGCGAATTATAATGAGTGCGCCGATGGTAACGGCTGTACCAATGACAACGGTTGTGATATGTGAACAGACAAAAGCAGCAGAGTGAATTTCCTCTGCTGCTTAAATAATGCCTGAAATATAGATTGCTGTAATGACCGGACTATTGTGCCGGAACTTGATCTGTCGGCTGGTTCGGATGTGTAGGACGCTCTGAGGGATCCACAAACTGATCAGGGTTTATTTCTTCTGCAGGCGGCTGCTCTGGAGTTACAGGCTGTTCCGGTTCCACGGGCGGCTGCTCTTCAACCGGAGCCTCTCCGCCTTCTATAACCTCTCCTTCAGCTCCTTCAGTTTCTCCCTCAGCTTCTCCCTCTGTATTTTCCTCTTCCGTAACCTCTTCTTCAACATAGTGTCCTTCGCAGACTTCGTCCGTTAAGGTGTCCGCGTCAAAAAATTCTGTGACTGCAGGGCAGCTTGATACGGCCAGCTTTCCTGTCTCTGAACAGATCGTTTTCTGGACGATAGAGGAAGGCACTGGGAAATCTGCATATGCAAAGCCGGAATGGATCTGTTCCATGATCTGGTTCCATATCCTCATGTGCCATGACTGGCTAAGGCTGCTCATGCTCTTGTTCTCATCATACCCGCCCCATACAGAAGCAGTATAATATGGTGTGTAAGCAGAAAGCCATAAATCAGTACTGTCGTTTGTTGTACCTGTTTTCCCAGCGACGGGCATATTGCTCAATCTTGCCGCGCTTCCCGTACCGTTGGGACTGGTGATTACATCCTGCATCGCGCTCGTAAGAAGATAAGCCGTGGACTCCTTGATCACTTCGTGGGTTTCCGGTGTTGTTTTGTCGATCATAACATTCCCGTCGTGGTCAAGGATCTGTGTATAGAGAACCGGTTCTGTATACACGCCGCCGTTTGCGATGGAAGCGTAAGCGGCAGTCATCTCAAGATTATAAACACCGCGGGTGATACCGCCGAGAGCAGTAGCCTGTGCGATGTCAGACATGCCCGGATAATTGGGATCGTCATTTACAAGGGTTGTAAACCCGAATTTCTGGAGATACTGATATCCCTTTGCCGGGGTGACCACCTCTGTGAGAGTGCGAACCGCGCACACGTTCATGGAGTGCAGGATCGCGTAGCGGACTGTTGTGTCCCCGATATATTTGCCGTCCCAGTTTTTCACCTCTTTGCCGTTGGCGTAAGAATACGGTTCATCCGTGATCGTTGACGCAAGGGTCATGCCGCACTCATTGAGGGCGGGAGCATAGGTGGACACGATCTTAAAGCAGGAGCCGGGTTGTCTCGGAGAGTCTGTCGCCCGGTTGAGGGAACGGCTGGTCGTTTTTGCCCCGCGTCCGCCTACGATCGCTTTGACCTGCCCGGTGCGCTGGTCCATGACCACGACAGAAGTCTGGGGTTGTAAAGTGATATGAAGGTTTTCATCCACGATATCTCCGGCCTCTGTGTTGATGCCGAGCGTACTCTTATATTCCTCTATTGAAGCGTACACAGCGTCCTCGGAGCTGAATACAAGAGGATTTGAGTCATTGTGCGCATTTCTGAGATAGGAGCCAAGATTTTCTTTGCTGTAATTTTCTACCGTGCCGTCAGCGCGGTGGATGGTCAGCGCGTATTCTACCCCGTATTCTACGATCGGATAATTGGACTCGTCCGCAACTACCTGATCACAGATCTGCTGGATGTAGGTATCCTGAGTCGATTTGATAGTAAGGCCGCCGCTGTATAGCTGGTTGTATGCCTGCGTCTCGGAATATCCCTTTTCTTCCATAAGGTCTTGGATTACGTCTTCGATCAGGGCGTCGGTAAAGTAAGAGTACGGAGAAGTATCTTCCGTGATGGCCGCTGTCTGGACGATGCGTTCATAAACGGGATCAGCCACAGCCTCATCATAAGCCGCCTGATCAACGTATCCCTGATCCAGCATATTGTCTAATACTTTTTGCCGTCTTTCAGCATTTTTGTCCGGATTTTTAACCGGATCAAATCTCGTCGGGTTCTGCGTGATCGCCGCGATGACCGCGCACTCAGACAGTGTCAGATCCGCCGCGTCTTTATTAAAATACCGCGCGGAGGCAGTCTGCACACCGTAGCAGCCTTGTCCTAAGTTGATGGTGTTCATATACGCCTCAAGGATCTGTTCCTTGCTCATCTCTTTTTCAAAGGCAAGGGCGAGATACTGCTCCTGAAGCTTACGCTCTACCTTGTCAAAGAAGGTCTCCTCGTTGACAAAGTCGTAAACATTATTCTTGATAAGCTGCTGGGTGAGCGTACTGGCGCCCTCCGAGAATTTAAATCCGTTCATAACGCCCACGGCTCCGGCTCTTATGATACCCTGAAGGTCGATGCCGTTATGCTCGTAGAAACGCTCGTCCTCGATCGCCACGAATGCGTGGGGAAGGTACTCTGTGGTCGTTGTGATCTCATCATAGGTTTTGTATACGCGGTTAGAGTCCGAATCCTTCAATGTCTCAAGCACGGTTCCGTTCTGGTCCGTGATGTACGAGGTGAATCCTTTGGGAAGAATATCATCCGCTGACACATCGGGACGGTCGTCTATGATCTTCTTGGCGAATATGACCCCGCCGATCACACAGATCACTGCAAGAAGCAATATGCAGATGATAAGAGCCTTAAAGAAACGGACCCCCACACGTTTCTGCTTCATTTTCTTTTTTGAAGAAATGTTTTTCTTTTTTGTAGAAAGATTATTTTTTCCGTAATTCACGAATACATCCTCCTTTTCAACTCTTATGATTATACCAAATAAGATCTTTTAAATAAAGGAAAAAATAAAATCTTCACATTTTCTTATATTTTTTTAATGAATACATCATATTATACCCGGATGCAGTTGTCTGATGAGAAGAGGTCTGGTATAGTAAGGGAAGTTCAGGCGGACATGATCCGCAGGGGAGGCTGAAAATGAATTGCTATTACACGGTATCCGCAGGAGGACAAGGAGAGATCACAGAGAAAAAATCGCGATTTATCGCTGAGGTATATCCGGCTGCGGATGAGGAGGAGGCCTTTGCCCGCCTCGAGGAGGTGAAAAAGCGCTACTGGGACGCGCGGCACCACTGTTGGGCGTATGTCATCGGGCGCAACCCTGCCTCCGAGCGGATGAGCGACGACGGAGAACCCGCAGGAACGGCGGGAAAGCCTATATTAGAGGTGATAAGAGGACGGGGGTTGACAGATGTATTTATCGTAGTGACTAGGTATTTCGGCGGGACCCTGCTCGGCACAGGCGGACTTGTGCGCGCGTACACAGCGGCGGCGGCGGAAGGCATCGCGCACAGTACTGTCATTGCCAGAATCTTTGGTTATAAGATGAAGATCACGACAGATTACACAGGATTGGGGAAAATCCAGTATATTCTCGGACAAAAAGGAATTCATGTGATGGATACGGCGTACACGGACAAGGTTGATATTTTCGTGTTTGTGCCTGACGATGAGGAAGGCGCGTTAAAGAAAGAGATTATGGAGGGCACGAACGGACAGGCAGTGATGGAAATAGTGGAAGAGTGCTGGCATTCGCGGGAAGAATCAGGAGGGAAATAAGAAAGCGGCATAAAAACAGGGCGGGGTGATATGGTTTCACCCTGCCCTTCACTGACAATTATGGTTAGAATATTCTCTGTATTTTTAGGAAAATTCCGGCTCGATCAGTCCGAAAGAACCGTCTTTCCTCTTATAAACCACATTTACTTCGTCTGTCTCTGCATTGGAGAATACGAAAAAGCTGTGTCCCAGAAGCTCCATCTGGATGCAGGCATCCTCGGGGAACATGGGTTTGATGCCAAACTTTTTCGTGCGGACGATGCGGATCTCGTTGTCCTCGGGAGCCTCCTCCTCGGACTCGATAAACTCTGTCCGGATGCTGCCTGACGGAGCGGAGGAAGTGGCGTGTCCCTGACTTTTAGCCACCAGCTTGTTCTTATATTTGCGAAGCTGGCGTTCGATAACCTCCTCTACCAGATCAATGGATACGTACATGTCATTGCTTGTCTGCTCAGAGCGGATGATGTTGCCCTTGACGGGGATCGTGACCTCGATCTTCTGCCGGCCTTTCTCCACGCTGAGAGTTACGATGATTTCTGTTTCAGGAGTGAAGTACCTTTCTAGTTTTGATAATTTCTGCTCAATCGCGTCCTTGAGCCCGGGCGTTACCTCAATGTTCTTTCCGCTGATAATAAAATTCATGCTGTTCAACTCCTTTTGTCGATATTTAACATAAACACACTGGAAAATAGTGGCTATATTATGTAAATATTATAACACGGAACAGCGCTAATGTATAGAGCGGATCACTTCGATGCGTGTGATTTTTCCTTCCCGCATCTTGGCGACGCGCAGTCCGAGATCAGAGAAGTATACACATGCCCCGGTGCCGATCTCTGTGCCGTCCTCGTGCATCTTATGCAGCATGACATCCAGAAGGGTGTCGTCTTTGTCGCTGCTTGGGATATCCATATGGAACAGGCGGTTGATCTGATGAACCTTCTGTGTGGCGCGGAAGATCGTCTTATCCGTCTCATCAAAGGAGGAGAAGAGGAATCTTCTCGTGGCAAACAAAATAGCGATGGCAACAACACCAAGCAGGCTGTTCAGCGGCGAGGTGTGGTCGATAATGATCTGGCGCGCGATGGCGAACAGGAGCACCTCGAACACTGTGATCGGGGTATGCAGATAAAGCATGCGTATCAGCTCCACCCCAATGATGAGGTTAAAGCATGAGGTGAGCAGGTCTTCATAGTTCGGATAGGTGCTGATATCAGTTATGTGCTCCATGGAAAATGCAAGCTGCACAGTCATGATGATGATCGCGCAGGCCAGCAGGGCGGCGATGACAAATTCCAATACTTTTGTCAGGTACTTCAAAAAAAGGTGTGCGTATTTCGCCATATTCGTTCTCCTTTATCTTTGCGGATTCATGCTGCTTCTTTTGCGCATTCTGGAATCCAGTATCTTTTTGCGGATGCGAAGGGATTCGGGAGTCACCTCCAAAAGCTCGTCCGTATCGATAAAGTCCAGAGCCTGCTCCAGACTTAAGATCTTTGGCGGGGTGAGGCGGAGTGCCTCATCCGCGCTGGAGGAGCGGGTGTTTGTCAGGTGCTTCGTCTTGCATACGTTGAGTTCAATGTCCTCAGCCTTTCCGTTCTGTCCGATCACCATTCCTGAATAAACCTTCTCTCCGGGTCCTATAAACAGTGTACCACGCTCCTGAGCGCTGTACAATCCATAAGTGACAGATTCTCCGGTCTCAAACGCGATAAGAGACCCCTGCTTCCGGTACTGGATATCTCCCTTGTACGGAGCGTAACCTTCGAAGCTTGTGTTCAGGATTCCATTTCCTTTTGTATCTGTGAGAAATTCTCCCCGGTAGCCGATGAGGCCTCTGGAGGGGATGGAGAATTCGAGGCGTGTATATCCGCCGTTTGATACGCCCATGCTGCGCAGTTCTCCCTTTCTCTGCCCAAGCTTTTCGATGACGACACCGGTAAATTCATCCGGCACATCGATAAACGCAGTCTCAATGGGTTCCAGCTTTTTCCCGTCCCCGTCAGTATGGTAGAGAACCTCTGCTTTGCTGACCGCAAACTCATAACCCTCGCGGCGCATATTTTCGATAAGGACGGACAGATGGAGCTCGCCTCGTCCGGATACCTTGAAACTGTCTGTATTTTCCATCTCCTCCACGCGGAGGCTGACGTCTGTGTTCAGCTCGCGGAAGAGACGGCTGCGCAGATGCCGGGAGGTGACAAATTTTCCTTCCTGCCCTGCGAAGGGACTGTCATTGACAAGGAACTGCATGGCAATGGTCGGCTCGGAGATCTTCTGGAAGGAAATGGCTTCCGGGTTCTCCGGTGAGCAGAGCGTATCCCCGATGGAAATATCCGAGATGCCGGAGATGGCGACAATAGATCCGATGGACGCTTCCTTTACTTCTACTTTGTCCAGACCGTCAAATTCATAGAGGCGGCTTATTTTTACCTTCTGCTGTTTGTCAGGATCATGGTGGTTTACAAGCACCATATCCTGATTGACGGCGATTGTTCCGTTTTCCACCTTGCCGATTCCGATACGCCCGACGTACTCATTGTAATCAATAGTGCTGATAAGTACCTGTGTGGAGGCTTCCGGGTCTCCCTCGGGAGCCGGGATGTAGTTCAGGATTGTCTCAAAGAGAGGCTTCATGTCCTTCTGCTCATCCCCGGAGAGGTCTAAGACAGCGACCCCTGCCTTGGCGGAGGCGTAGACAAAGGGACATTCGATCTGTTCGTCAGAAGCGCCCAGATCGATAAAAAGCTCCAGAACCTCATCGATAACCGCGTCAGGGCGAGCCTCCGGACGGTCAATCTTATTGATGCACACGATGACAGGCAGATCCAGTTCCAATGCCTTTCTTAAGACGAACTTTGTCTGGGGCATGGCTCCCTCAAATGCGTCCACAACAAGGATCACACCGTTGACCATCTTGAGTACACGCTCCACCTCGCCACCGAAGTCTGCGTGGCCGGGGGTGTCGATGATATTGATCTTCACTCCGTTGTAGTGGACAGCCGTGTTCTTAGAGAGGATGGTGATCCCGCGCTCACGCTCAATGTCGTTGGAGTCCATGACCCGCTCGGCAACCTCCTGATTCTCACGGAACACACCGCTTTGCTTTAACAGCTCGTCGACAAGCGTCGTCTTGCCATGGTCCACATGGGCGATAATCGCAATATTTCTTACATCTTCACGTTTTGTCTTCATAATATACTCACTCTTTCCTTAATTATATGCCGCTCTGAATAAGCCGCAGTTGTTATTCTATCATAACAGCCTTTTAATTCGGTGGCATTTTCGCTTCCTGCCGTTATTACAAAGAAATGCCGTCGAATCAAATGCTTGAACTGTTACATTCTATCACAAAAACTAAAAAAAAGCTATTGACAAAAAACGG
>DWYT01000019.1 GCA_019118545.1 Candidatus Mediterraneibacter merdavium
CAGCAGAGAACAGCGGCGCTGTCATTGAAATTATCTGAGATAGAACTGGTAAAGAAAGTGATCAGGGATACCCCTGTCCTGTTACTTGACGATGTTTTGTCTGAACTGGACAAACATCGGCAAAACTATTTATTGGACAGTATTCATGATATACAGACCATAATCACGTGTACCGGATTAGATGAATTTGTGAATAACAGGTTTTCTATCAATAAAATATTCCACATAAAAAATGGACATGCAGCAAACGCAAATTAGGAGGTTATTAAATGGGTGCATCAAACACAGAATTTGACGCTGAATATGGAGCGGACCAGATCCAGATATTAGAAGGTCTGGAAGCCGTGAGGAAGCGGCCGGGTATGTATATCGGAAGTACGTCCACGAGAGGACTCCACCACCTTGTCTACGAGATTGTTGATAACTCTGTGGATGAGGCTCTGGCAGGATACTGCGATGAGATACAGGTCGATATCAACAAGGATAACTCCGTGACAGTAAGCGACAACGGAAGGGGTATTCCGGTAGGTATCAATCACAAGGCCGGACTTCCCGCCGTAGAGGTTGTATTTACAGTTCTCCATGCAGGCGGAAAATTCGGCGGAGGGGGATATAAAGTATCCGGTGGTCTGCACGGAGTAGGTGCATCTGTTGTAAACGCCCTTTCCGAATGGCTGGAAGTCGAGATATTCAGCGAAGGGAAAATTTATAAACAGCGCTATGAGCGGGGCAAGGTAATCTACAAGCTGAAAGTAGTGGGAGAGTGTGAGCCGGAACGTACAGGGACAAAAGTAACATTTTTCCCTGATGCGGAAATCTTTGAGGATACTGTCTTTGATTATGATACATTAAAGCAGCGTTTCCGTGAGATGGCTTTCCTTACAAAAGGCCTGAGGATCGTACTAAGAGACTGGAGAGAAGAAGAATTAAGAGAACATGCTTTCCACTATGAAGGCGGTATCAAGGAGTTTGTCACCTATTTAAACAGAAGCAAGACCCCCCTCTACGAGCAGATTATTTACTGTGAGGGAATGAAAGACGGCGTGGCCGTGGAGATCGCCATGCAGCACAATGATTCGTACAGTGAAAATACCTACGGTTTTGTAAACAATATTACAACTCCCGAGGGCGGAACCCATGTGGAGGGATTCCGCGCCGCGCTTACGAAAACATTTAATGACTATGCAAAGAAAAATAAGCTTATAAAAGAGAATGAACCCAAGCTCTCCGGCGAGGATATCAGGGAAGGCCTGACGGCGATTATCAGTGTCAAGATTGAAGATCCCCAGTTTGAGGGACAGACAAAGCAAAAGCTTGGGAACAGCGAGGCAAGGGGAGCGGTAAACAGCATCTTAAGCACACAGCTCGAGATTTTCCTTGAGCAGAATCCAAACGTGGCCAAGATGACAGTTGAAAAGTCAGTGATGGCGCAGCGTGCGAGGGAAGCCGCGAGAAAAGCAAGAGATCTGACAAGAAGAAAATCAGCTCTTGAGGGAATGTCCCTTCCGGGCAAGCTTGCCGACTGTTCTGATAAAGATCCCGCAAACTGCGAGATATACATCGTAGAGGGAGATTCCGCCGGAGGTTCCGCCAAGACCGCAAGAGACCGCGCAACACAGGCGATTCTCCCACTTCGCGGAAAGATACTGAATGTAGAAAAGGCGCGCCTTGACAAGATCTATGCAAACGCGGAGATCAAAGCCATGATCACGGCGTTCGGTACAGGAATCCATGAAGATTTTGATATCTCAAAATTAAGGTATCACAAGATCATCATCATGACTGATGCCGATGTAGACGGCGCCCATATCAGTACCTTATTATTGACGTTCCTCTATCGTTTTATGCCTGATCTTATTAAAGAAGGATATGTATATCTGGCGCAGCCGCCGCTTTTTAAGCTGGAAAAGAATAAAAAGGTATGGTATGCGTACAGTGAAGAAGAGTTAAATAACATCCTCCTTGAAGTCGGCCGGGACAATAATAATAAGATCCAGAGATACAAAGGTCTGGGAGAGATGGATGCAGAACAGCTCTGGGATACGACAATGGATCCGCAGCACAGAGTCCTGCTCCGTGTGATGATGGACGAAGAAACCTCATCAGAGCTAGACCTGACGTTTACCACCCTGATGGGAGACAAGGTTGAACCACGGCGCGAATTTATCGAAGAAAACGCAAAGTATGTCAGAAATCTGGATATCTAGCACTTTACCAGCGACTGCCTGATGGTCACTGTGAGGCAGAAATCGAGTTTACTCGGATTTCTGTCTCAGAGGGAGCATAAAGGCTGGCATTGAAAAAGGAGACAAATAATGGAAGATAATATTTTTGATAAAGTCCACGAGGTCGACCTGAAAAAGACGATGGAGACTTCCTATATCGATTACGCGATGAGCGTGATCGCGGCGCGCGCCCTCCCCGATGTCAGGGACGGTCTTAAGCCGGTACAGAGAAGAATCCTCTATTCTATGATCGAGCTGAACAACGGGCCTGATAAGCCGCACCGCAAATGCGCGCGTATTGTCGGTGATACGATGGGTAAATATCATCCCCATGGAGACAGTTCTATCTACGGGGCATTGGTAAATCTGGCTCAGGAATGGTCTACAAGATATCCTCTCGTTGACGGTCACGGAAACTTTGGATCCGTTGACGGCGACGGGGCCGCGGCAATGCGTTATACAGAGGCGCGCTTAAGCAAGATCTCCATGGAGATGACTGCGGATATCAACAAAGATACCGTTGACTTCGCGCCGAACTTTGACGAGACGGAGAAGGAACCGACTGTATTGCCGTCCAGATTTCCGAATCTGCTCGTAAACGGCACCTCAGGCATTGCCGTCGGTATGGCGACCAATATCCCGCCGCACAATTTAAGAGAGGTTATCGGAGCGGTGGTGAAGATCATCGACGATCAGATCGATGAAAGCGGTGAGACGACCATCGAGGATATCCTTCAGATTGTCAAAGGACCTGATTTCCCGACAGGGGCGGAGATTCTTGGGACAAGAGGTATCGAGGAGGCTTACCGCACAGGGAGAGGCAAGATCAGAGTCCGCGCCATAACTAATATAGAACCAATGCAGAACGGAAAAAACAGGATCATTGTGACTGAGCTTCCGTTTATGGTAAATAAAGCAAGGTTGATCGAGAAGATCGCGGAGCTTGTAAAAGATAAAAAGATTGATGGGATCACAGACTTAAGCGACCAGTCCAGCCGTGAGGGAATGAGGATCTGCATTGAGCTTCGCCGGGACGTGAACCCGAATGTCATTTTAAATCAGCTTTATAAGCACACGCAGCTTCAGGACACTTTCGGCGTGATTATGCTCGCTCTTGTAAATAATGAGCCGAAAGTCATGAACATCCTAGATATGCTGAATTACTACCTTCAGCATCAGGAGGAGGTTGTTACAAGAAGAACAAAATACGACCTCAATAAAGCGGAAGAAAGAGCACATATCTTACAGGGATTACTGATCGCGCTGGACAACATTGATGAAGTAATCAAGATCATCCGAGGATCAAAGACCGTGCAGATCGCGAAAGCGGAGTTGATGGAGAGATTCGAGCTTTCAGACGTTCAGGCTCAGGCTATCGTTGATATGCGTCTGCGGGCCCTCACAGGATTAGAGAGAGAGAAGCTGGAAGCGGAATACGCGGAGCTGATGAAGAAGATCGAGGAGTATAGGGCGATCCTTGCAGACCGCAAGCTGCTGCTCGGTGTGATCAGGAAAGAAATCCTTGTGATTTCAGAAAAATACGGGGACGAGAGAAGGACGCATATTGGATATGACGAGTTCGATATTTCCATGGAAGATCTGATCCCGAGAGAGAATGTAGTTATCACCATGACAAATCTTGGATATATCAAGCGCATGAGCATGGATACCTTCAAGAGCCAGAACAGGGGCGGCAAAGGAATCAAAGGTATGCAGACGTTGGAAGATGATTATATCCGCGAACTCTTTGTTACGACAAGCCACCATTATATTATGTTCTTCACGAATACAGGGCGTGTATACCGCCTGAAGGGATATGAAATCCCGGAGGCAGGCAGAACAGCGAGAGGAACAGCGATCATCAACCTGCTCCAGCTTATGCCGGAGGAAAAGATTACGGCTATGATCCCCATTTATGAGTATGAGGAAGGTAAATATCTCTTTATGGCTACAGAGCGGGGACTCGTGAAGAAAACGCCTATCCGGGAATATGCCAATGTGAGAAAAACAGGTCTTGCGGCCATTGTCCTTCGCGAAGATGATAAGCTCATTGAAGTAAAAGTGACGGATAATCAGCAGGATATCCTGCTTGTCACAAAATATGGACAGTGTATCCGTTTCAATGAGACAGACGTAAGATCCACAGGAAGGGTTTCTATGGGTGTGCGCGGTATGAACTTAAGCGATAGTGACATGGTCATTGGAATGCAGATGAGCAGTCAGGGTAAAGACATTCTCATCGTATCCGAAAAAGGTATGGGCAAGCGTACCGCAATGGAAGAATTTACCAGACAGAACCGTGGCGGTAAGGGTGTAAAATGCTATAAGATCACGGAAAAGACAGGTAATGTGGTGGGAATGAAGGCTGTGGATGAGGACAGCGAAATTATGATCATCAATACAGAAGGAATCGTGATCCGCATGAAGTGTTCGGATATCTCCCAATATGGAAGGATCACTTCCGGAGTGAAGCTCATCAATCTGCCGGAGCATGAGAAAGTTGCCAGTGTGGCAAAGGTAAGAAAAGCTTCTGCTGAGATTGACGGAGAACAGGTAGAAATATCGGAAGAGGCTGACGAAACACAAGCAGTTGAGAAGCCCACGCCATAGGAAAATAGAACTGGTATTTCTATGGTCTTGATTATGTTACAGATATGCGCTAAAATAATGTTAAGATTGGAAAGAGGAGACCGTTTTGATATAAATACTGTCAAATTACAGAAAGGCGGATATATGAATGAAAGATCAGAAAAATGCAAAAAATCGTGGTTCTGACAGCTTTCTCTTTTCACTGTTCCACAGGCTGATGAACACGAAAGAACAAGAACAGTCTGATGCTGCGGAAGAACAGGAAAAACCGAAAGATGTTGAGACGGCCGAAAAGGCTGAACATGACCTGCCGGATATACTTGATACACCGGTAGCCAGTGAGCTTCTTTTTTACCGTATGAAATGGAAAGAAATGACACAGCCGGAAGGCGCGGTTCCACTGCGTAACTTTATCCATGGTGAAGATATACCTAAGGAGGATATTTTAAAATGGATGGAAAAGGCGTCTAAGAAAGCGGAGGAACTGCTTGAGGAGAGAAACAGAAGAATGGAGGCAGATGCCGGGGACGACAGTCTTGATGCGGATCTGATGATCATGACGCCAAAGGACGGCTTATCTGCATGGTGCTTTGTTTTTCCCCCGCTTAGCGGCGGAAAGAATCTTTCCAACGTGAGTATTATGTCTGAAATCACGGCACATGGGATCATGACAGGCATTGAAAAAGGATGTTTGGAGCTTGCGTCGCAGGATGAGTTTGCCATGAAGTGGTTTAAAATTGCACAGG
>DWYT01000003.1 GCA_019118545.1 Candidatus Mediterraneibacter merdavium
AGCATTTTTCTCCTTTGATTATAGTATTTTTAACTCTGCTTTACAATAAAAGTTATACGATTCCTTCAACCACTCCTTTCGCATACAGTTCACATTCCCTCATTGTGAATATCTGCTGAATCAGCCACGAATCAAAAGATTATCAATGAAATCATTACTTCACTTTCCCAGAGCGGAAAGTAATGTAACAAAATTATACCATACGAAAAAAATAAAACAATCCGGCATAATGCCCAAATTTTTGCGGCAGATGCTCCCCCGCTTTGCAGTGTCACATCCCGCTGATAATTTCCTGAATCTTGTTTGACTTCCCCCTTCCTAAAGCCTATAATATCCCCATGATCATTTCGCAAAGGAGGACATCACCATGATACTCTGTATTGCATATGCTCCGTGCAAAGTCTGATCCCGGACGGGACTTACATGGAGCAAAACACCGCCGTCCGGCACTTTTGACACCGCTGCAGCATAATGCCGTACCCGGTGTCAGTCTCAGGCTTTGCACTTCTTCTCTCAGAAAAAGAAAAGGAGCAAAGTCATATGAAATATTTAAAAAATACATTTAGAGGTTTACGTTCATTCATGATCCTGTGGTCCACTCAGGGATTATCTGCGCTCGGCAGTTCAATGACGAGCTACGCGCTCATTATTTGGTCCTATCAGCAGACTGGTTCTGCGCTTGCCACGTCATTGTTAGCTGTATGCTCTTACGCGCCCTATGTGCTTCTCAGCATTTTCGCGGGAGCAGTCAGCGACCGGTGGAACAGGAAAGCAACAATGCTGATCTGTGATACATTTGCCGCCCTGTGTACGCTGTCTGTTCTCGCTCTGCTTATGACCGGACAACTTAAGCTGTGGCATATTTATCTGATCAACGCATTAAATGGTCTGGGCAACACGTTTCAGCAGCCGGCTTCTGACGTAGCAGTCAGCCTGCTGACACCAAAGGAACAGTACCAACGGGCAGCGGGCATGCGCACATTTTCCAGTTCGCTTGTCACCATATTATCCCCGGCCATTGCCACCGTGCTTCTGACAACACTGGGGATCTATGCAGTGATCCTTTTTGACCTGTGCACATTTGCGGCTGCGTTCTGCGCTCTGGCATTTTTCATCCGTATTCCGAGTAACCCTGAGCAAAAATCATTCAGCGGACATGAAAATATGCTGCGGGCCATTGGAAAAGGACTGGTCTGGCTGAAAGAAAACCGTGGGATTCTGGATCTGATCCTCCTCCTCGCGGCGATCAATCTGGTGGCTTCCGTTTACAACGCCGCTCTTCCTGCAATGCTTTTGTCAAGAAACGGCGGGAGCGAAGCATCCCTTGCCCTTGTAAACACATGTACAGGGCTGGCAAATGTGGCGGGTAGTGTGATCGTCACGTTTTCTCCTGTGCCGAAAAGCCGGGTGAAAGTGATCTGCCGTTCCCTTCTGTTTTCCATGAGCACAGAAAATCTCATCCTTGCTCTGGGACGCACAACTCCCATCTGGTGTGTGGGCGCTGTGCTTGGCTGGGTGTTCATCCCTGTGATGAACACGAATTTGGACGCACTGATGCGCACCCATATTCCGCTGGATGTGCAGGGACGGGTATGTTCCGCGCGCAATTCCCTACAGTTTTTCACAATTCCTGTAGGATATCTGTTGGGCGGGGCACTTGTAGATGAAGTATTCGAACCGTTCATGGCGTCCCTGTCCCCCGACAGCCTTCCTGCCCTAATATTCGGGACAGGCAAAGGCTCAGGAGCAGCACTCTTGTTCTTCTTTCTGGCGGGGGCAGGCGTACTTACCTGCCTGATCTTCCGGCGCAGCAGACATATATGGAAATTGGAATCCGACCCTTCCATTACGCGCAGAGAATAATTATATGATTTCTTTTACGGAACTAATATTACTGATCCGCAGTATTTTTTTTATGGTCTTCTTCCCCTTACACTCCAGCATGATCCATTCATCGTCAACATCCAGAAGAAGACCTTTCACACTGTGCATAATGTCTATATATACCAGCGGATCTTTCACTGTGATCTCACAGTGCTTTCCGATATATTGCGGCAAAACCCGGTTCCATGAGATATCTTTTTCTTTCGTCTTCTTTTTCTCTGTATGTTCTATGAACATACAGAGAAAATAAATCAAAATTCCTCCCAATACAATCCCCAAAAATGTCCCCATATTTCTATTCCTCCTCCAACGCAATGCCGCGGATCACAGACAGCTCCAACAGCTTCTGGACGGTTTCTTTGCTGAAAACAGTGCCCTCTTTTCTGCGTACATACTCGATCTTTATCCATTCCTTGCTCACTTCCAGAATCTTTACCTTAGTATTTCCCGCAAAATCCTGCTCCGCATTATCTGTAATCATATCCAGATCCGCACAGTCCAAGACGCAGGTTTTCCCCACAAGGCTTTCCAGAATATGAAGATCCTGACTGTTCTTTTTTTCGTCAGAAACTCCTGACTCATTTCCTGCCAGCTCATCCAGACTGATCTTATAGATACGGGCAAGATCACACGCTTTATCCAATGCGGGAGCTCCCTGTCCTGATTCCCAGTTTGAGATTGTCTGTCTGCTGACAGAGAGCATATCTGCTATTTCCTGCTGGCTGTATCCGTGTTTTTTTCTTAATATCATCAATCTCTCGCCAAGCATAGACCCTGTTCTCCTTTATCTGCATATTTTTCTGTCTGTATCGTATCAGATGTCCCGTCATACTGCCAGCAAATCCTTTTGGAATCTGCGCAAATTTCTTTGACACTTCGCCGCTCTCTGCTCATATACTATAAAAAACAGCAGGATCGGCGCACAGAACAATACACCGACCCCATAGGAACTTTATGAATAATTTCTATCCTTTTGTAAACACGCCTCTTCCCTACGACTATAATGCCCTTGAACCTTTCATAGATGAAAAGACAATGCACCTCCACCATGACAGGCATCTCCAGACTTACATCGACAATCTGAACAAGCTCCTTGAAGAAAATCCCTCTCTCCGAAGGTTTTCTTTAGAAGAGCTTATAACCCATTGGTGCCGTCTCCCAAAGCATCTCCAAGTGCCTGTGCGAAACAACGCGGGCGGGGTATTTAACCACCGCTTTTATTTTGAAGGCATGGCACCCGTCTGGGAACAGTGCACAACGGCAGATTTTGACATGACATGCCCATGTTTTGATGAACTCCTTAATTTCGGAAACAGACCTTCTTCTTTCTCCGAAGAAATGTCCCGTGAATTTGGCTCGCCCGAGCAGTTCCGCGCACAGTTTAAAGAAGCCGCCCTCTCCGTATTCGGCTCCGGCTACGCGTGGCTTATAATAGAAAACGGGCGTCTCGTAATCACTACATCAGCCAATCAGGATACTCCTCTGTCAAAGAACCGGCATCCTCTTCTGAACATCGATGTGTGGGAACACGCATATTATCTAAAGCATTATAATGTCCGGGCAGCATATATCGACGATTGGTTCCGTGTAGTGAACTGGCGGATGGTGGAAGAACGGTTTTATGCGTGGGAAAATATACGCCGAACCAGCTGCAGACCACATTGTATGAAACGATAATTCGCCGGAACAAAGGGGCCGCCAATGTGACTGCCCCTTTATTTTCCGGTCTTCTTCCCTCTGACAAGGAATATTCTATTTTGTAAAATGCTTTTTCCAAACTACAATCGTTCCGACAACTCCTGCACACAAAATCATCAGTACAAAATACGGCACAGTATTTGTTTCGTCTCCTGTCTTCACTCCATTTGTGTTTGCTTCTGCTCCTGTGCCTTCTCCCTGTGTCTGGAACTCATCCGGCACATCCGCCTGACTCATCTGCTTATCTGACATGACGAGCAGATAATCCGACGCATGGCTGAACTCAAGGCTCACATTCCCGCTTTCATCGATGGTGCCCGCGTTGATGAATACCATTTTGCCATCGCTGTCATAGTAATAAAGGTTGCCATACTTTCCGCTGTACTCCGCACCCGCGTTCATGGTCAGAGTCGCCTTGAAGCCAAAGTCTCCGTTGTGCGTCAGCGAAAGCTGTCTCACCGGGTTATCTCCCGCCATCGCTTTCACCACACTACTCGGTATGGCGTTGGTATCAAACTTCACTTCCAGATTGATATCCTTAAGTTCTGATGCCAGAATGTTTCTGCCATTGATGGTCCATGTATATCCTCCCATGTCCAGAATAATATTGACATCCTTGCCCTTTGCCGCTTCCAGTATCTCCCTCGGAACAACCGTAGCGCCGCCCATGGCTACCGTGATATTCTCTCCTGCCGCAGCCGCGTTGATTGCGGCAACCACGCTGTTAATTGTCTCGCCCGGGAGCACTGACGGCTGACTATCCGTATTGCCCGGATTCTCCGTTCCGCCGTTTGTATTCCCGCCGCCTGTATTTTCCTCATCCGATTTCACGCCGAAGCCATAGAACGTCATGTTGCGCTCTGCTACAAATGAACCGTCCGGGTACGGATTGTAAACCCATTGTACTGAATCATATCCGTCAAAGGTCTGAGGAATCGTTACCGTCTCCCCTACTTCTGCCACCTGACATACCAAAGATTCATACGGTGCTTCTGCATGAATAACTTTACTACCCTCAACTCTTGGGTCAATGACATATCTGATCATGAGATTTTCATAGTTCGCAGATACTAAAAAATGTCCGCCATTGGATAAAACAGTGTTATCTCCACTCCCAGAGTATCTAGTCTCCCACCCTGTGAATCTAAGGCCATCATACATCGCTACATCCGGCTCTTCCAGCTGCTCCATGGCCTCCTCAACAGAAGTTCCCTCTTTCACCATCAAAGTCTTGGATGCTTCCAACTCAGAAGACAAATACCCTTCCTCGTCATAATAAGAATAGGTAACTCCAAGCATCAGATTCCCTACATATTTCGCCTGCATTGAAATATTGTAAGAAGAATTGTAAGAACCGATTTCAGGAATCACTTCATCTGCCGAGGCGGACGCACTGAACTCCCATTTTTCAAACTCATACTGCCGCGTCATGTCGTCCGGCCTGTATGCGGACACTTTTTCCCAAAGCTCCCCGTATGTGGCGCCGTTATCTACAAGACACACCTGAGATGCCGTCTTTCGCTCTCCGCTATCAGCAGCATAAGTGTACAGGACTGGCACCGCAATCTTATCATAGGACGCATGAATTGATATAGCCCCATCGTTCAGCAGCAGCGTGTCCTCTGTAACTGCATTGCCATACTCATCCATCCATCCGATCTGATTGACGCCCTCTATCTCAGACGAGAATTCCGGCAATGTGATCCCTAATTCCCTGAGCGTCGTTCTCCTGCCTACATTTTCTTTGTAAATGTACTCTACATTTCCATAGTACCCACTTGCGCTTCTCTTTAGAATATTGATGCTTAAAGTCCGAACAGGATCTACAAACGCTTCTCCGTTAAACACATTCACATAATACGGATATCCTTCTTGATACAAATGGTAATCTTTGCCGACGTAACCGTCATAAATATAAATTTGATTCAAATACCACTCACACGGGTAGGTATCCTCTGTGATCTCAAATGTCCCTGTCCAGCAATTCTTCTGCTTATCATAGATCAGATCCACATTCTTGTGGCTGTCCGCAATATCGGCCGCCGCGTAAATATAAGCGATGCCATATGTATACTCTCCAAATCCTCGGTCTGACTCAGCGTATACGGTAAGCTCAACTTTGTCACCCGGTTTAACAGTCTCCCCCTGATGGGTCATCTCAATGCCAGTCACACGGATCCCGTTTTCCGATGTAGAACCCTTGTGCTCCACTGTAACAGAGTAGGAGACACTGTCGTCAAAGATAAGATCCTCTTCCCCGACCGCTCTTTCCAAATAGATTCTTTCCAGAGTATACTCTACCGTCTTATCTTCCAAATAGTTAAGCCAAAACCTGTCGTTGTATGTAAACTCTGCTCCTCCTTCGCCGTTATACAGGCGTATTTCTAAATTGGTCCAGTTGCTCCCTGCCTGTGGCTTGAATTCCATAGTAATATGGCTGTACTCCGGCAGCTCCTGATCAACCGTCAGGGACACACCCTGCATTTTGTCATAGAAATCCGCCTCAGCTATTGTCTCTCCATTGATAGGGAACTGTATATCCGTCACCTTAATGGACGAAGCATTTTCCACGTTTACCCAGTACAAACATTCTCCCTGTGCGTCATAGCAGTCTGCCAACGCATAATTGCTGTTCTGGTCGACCACCTTGATCTCGCTAAAATATAATTTCCCGGCAGCTGCATTTCCCAGAACTAATGTTCCAATATACAGTCCCTGACCCTCATCGTATTCCAGAGTCATTGTCTGGGAGGATGTCCCTTCCATCCTGTATAACGCTGTCACCGTCTTGATGCCGGACTGGGCATCATATGCTTTTACCCGCAGTTCGATCTGATCTGCCGTCGTTACTGTCTTTCCATTCTGAACAAGTGTAACCTGCTCGATCACCGGCTTTGTGGTGTCATAAGTAGCGTCCTGAGCCGATGGCGCTCCTTGCGATAACATCTGCGGCCCGCCCTGTTCTGACTGATCCTCGTCTCCGCTCTGGCCTGTCTGGCCCGCGTCTCCATTCTGGCCTGTCTGACCTGCATCTCCGTTCTGGCCTGACTGACCTGCATCTCCGCCCTGTAATGTCTGGCTTGTGTCTTCGCCCTGTTCTGTCTGATCCGCTTCCTGCGCCAACGCCCCGACAGGCTGAATCACAGCTCCCGCGAGCAGGACAGACAGCGCCAGAGCGCATACCCGTTTCATTAGTCTCTTTTTCATGCTCCTTTTTCCTTTCAAAAAAACTATATCCTTTATTTTCCAAATACCATTATGCCCCC
>DWYT01000020.1 GCA_019118545.1 Candidatus Mediterraneibacter merdavium
AAATAACTGCTCGCGATACTTGTTGTTGTTTTCATTTTACGTTATAATCTAAGAAAGGCACTATATGAATAATGAACTTGCAAAAGAACTCACGCTGGCCGAGAGAAAGAGTCAGTACGATACACAGTGTAAAAGAGTCCTCGCGGACCGGACAATCTTGTCGTGGATCTTAAAACACACGACAGATGGAAGTACATATCGGAAAGGAGTTGAATCAGATGTGCAACTTAAGCGATTATGTTGAAGAACTTGGAATTGAGAAGGGACGTCTTCTGACCTTCATCGAGATCGTTCAGAAACAGCGTCAGAAGAACACACAGCCAGAAGAGATTGCGGATTTCCTCGGAGAAGATCCTGCCCTGATCCGCAGTATCTATCAGCGTGTGCAGGAAGAACCCGACAGTCCCAGTAAAGCAATACTCAAAAAAATGAGAGAATTTATTCCTATATAATAACATGAAACTGCTGATATATGGAGCTTTCAAACATCTCCGCATATCGGCAGTTTCATCTGTATTTATCTCTCTATAAACCTTCCGTCATTCGTTTTCGTTCCCGTCGCCTTCCTCACGGATGATTTCTTTAGCTTCTGATACCTTATCGTTGATATCGGCGGTCTTTTCTCCTGCCTGCTCTAACAGACTTGACGATTTTGCCTCAATTTCTGCGAGTCTCTTTATTTTTCTCTCTGACGAATATCCTCTTTCTTTGTCTAATTTAATTTCTGCCTTTAAGACGCCTGCTTCTCCGTCAAGCCTCTCTTTTACAGACAAGATAGCTTCAGACTGCTCCATTCCGGCGGACAGATCCATCATATCCATGACTTTGCTCTTTTCATATTCTTCTTCCGTCATAATCTTCTTTCCGTAACGGTCTGTACCCTGATCTTCTTCTCTCTGGACTGCTTCCTCTGACAATGCCTCTGTGATTTTCTGGTCAAGCATTTCCAGTTGCTTATCATACTCATCAAGCTTTTCGTGATTCATATATCCACTTTCAAGTCCTCTTTGCATTTCAGCGTCCTTACATTCCTGTATGAACTGCCTTTGATCCATAAGCTGCGAAATAACATTATTCCGCCGACCTTGTCTGGAAATAAAAACAGAATCCTGATCATTTAAAAGAGCCGCCGTCCCCTGCCGGTCTTCTTCAATATTGTTTGTCCTGTTGATTTTTTGATTAATTACCGCTGAATTAAAAAGACTATTGCTGCCCCCAATGCCTGACAAATTCATATCATTTCCTCCTCGTCATATTTCCGCTCAAAAGTATCCTAATATAATTATCGGCTTACTAATCAAAAAAATAACTTCATTTAATATGCTAGAGACTTTAAAAATCATACATTATTCATCCTTATATTCCTATGATCTTCTCCCCTTTCTTCCTCGCCGCCGTATATACCGCATATAAAAACACAAGGACAAGAACCGCAACGATGAGCAGAAGTCCTAACGTCTGCATTTCCCATGATACGAACCTTCCGTCATTCATCCAGCACATGAACACCGAGAATAGGATGCCGATGCTTAAGCCGAGTACACCGGGGTAGGCAAATATCTTCGCAAGCTGGCTGTTCAGTATCCGTTTCTGATACTGCGCGTCCGCCCCCAGTTTCTTAAGGCTTAAGAATACTTCTTTGTTATCCTCCGACACCGAGACTCCGCGGACATAGCTCATGACTGCCGCCGTCGCCAGTGAGAGGATGAAGATATACAGGCAGAGCATCACATAGACACTGATAAGCTGCAGACGTTCCTGCAAGATCATGATAAGAAACTGGGGAGCATACCGCCAGTCGTTTAAAAGCTGTGTGTCATCTGCATCCATCTTGAGCAGATCACCATACATATACTCTTCCCCTACGCTTTTTGCCTGTTGTTCCTCCCATCGGTCATACAAGTTTAGATGCGCGGACAGATCGCTGGCATGTTCCACATACATCGCATACAATGCTTTTGCAAACGGATACGTGCTGTCCGGCTCTGTTGTGTTGAACATGACAAGATGCTCTCTCCACTCCGCTCCCGCACCTTCTGACATCTGCGCATAATCACTGTCGCCGATCACATACGCATAAGGCTCTGATATAGACGCCAGCGAATCGTACTCCAGTGTCCCGGCAAAAGTAAGCTGCTTCTCTGCACCGGTGTCCGGATTATATACTCCGTACAGTCCGTCTACAAAATTCCATATGTTCTCTACATGATCCGTGGGCGTGACCGTCCGGTATGTTCCGGGTTCCACCTCTACATTCCGCCCGGTGAGCGCCGCATAATCTGAACAGGATATGAAGAGAGCGGTCTTAGCCTTATCCTTGCTGACAGGCACATAACGTCCACTGTCCTCCTCGTAGTCTGTATACTTGTAGGAAATGACAAGGTCTGTTCCTTCTGTCTCGCCATAATCACACAGCCCGATCCCGTATTCCTCCGCAGTCTCATAGATATCCTCCTTTGTGATCTGCTCCTCTCCCGCAGGATAATGTACGACAAATTCCTTCCCGTTCTTTGTATCCATGCTCCCCAAGCTGTTCAGATACATCATCGCATAAAATCCCGAGAATATCGTGGCAAATAAAAGCAGGACGATCACGCACATATTCCGCGTCGTCGTCCTCGCGGAAAAGCGCATCAGACTGACAGACACCATGTTTTTATAAAATTTCTTCCTGTTCTTTGCTCCTCTGGTCTGCCCTACGATATTCAGGAGCACAAGATAGACACCCGCAAGCGTCACGACATAAAACAGATTTACGATGGACGGCAAGGATTGTCCGAACACATAGACACTGAGCTTTGGAAGACCCATTGTGATCAGTAATCCCAGAGGGATCATCACCACGCCTGCGGCAAATGTCCACGCCGGTATCCGATTTACCATCTCGGGTTGATGCTGAGTCCTTAAGATATCCATGATATTAGAACGCTTAATGAACCTGCGTCCGGCAAAGGCGAGCAGGATCGCCAGTAACAATATAAAACCGATCCCGATGAGAAATCCCGTGATGCCAAAACGGAACTGCATTTCCTCTGTTGATACCAAAAACAGGATAAACAACTTCCACAACAGCCATGAAGCCGGAGCGGCGGCGACAAGTCCTGCCAGCGAAGCGCCTGCCATCAGTAATGCAAGTTCACGGAACAAAAGCCTGCTCAGTCTCTTTTTCTCCACTCCTAGCGCGAGAAAGATGCCGTATTCTCTGCTCTTGTAGCGGAAGAATAAAGAGGACGCGTACAGTGTGAATATCACGCAGCCGACGGCGGTCACAGCCATCAGAAGCGACGCCATTTTCCTCGTGTCTCCTCCGTCCGGAAGGAAATCCTGCACCGTCGGCCCATAATACATGACAGTGAACGACGTGAGGAGCAGAACGGACAAAAAGATGCAAAACGCCAGCATCCGGTACTGCCCTCTGTTCTTTTTTCTCAGCTTGTCAAAAAATTTATTCAGCGTCATCCAGATCACCTCCCAATTCCCTGAGAACGCCGAGCAGTTCATCCATGAACTCTTTTCGTCCGCCCCTTCGCGTCAGCTCATCATAGATCACCCCGTCTCTTAATACGATCACGCGGTCGCAGAAGGACGCCGCATAGCTGTCGTGGGTCACCATGAACACCGTTGCTCCCATCTGTGCCTTTGCCTGAAGAAAGGAATCGATCACCGCACGGCAGGAACGGCTGTCCAGATTGCCGGTGGGTTCGTCGGCGAGCACAACATAGGGATCGTTCATCATTGCCCTCGCCACAGCCGTCCTCTGCTTCTCACCGCCCGAGATCTCCGCCGGATACTTATCCCTGATCTTCCCGATGCCGAATGCCTCGCAGAACTTGGACGCCTTCGCCTCCATCTGTGCCGCAGGTTTTGCGGCAATGACCTGCGGAAGACAGATATTTTCATATACCGTCAGTCCGTCAAGAAGCATGAAATCCTGAAATACGAACCCCAGCTTTTCATTCCTCACATTTGCCAGTCCCTTTTCGCTCATGCCAGAGATGTCTTTCCCACCCAGAATGATTTTCCCCGAATCATGAGGAATAAAGCAGGAAATACAGTTGAGCAGCGTCGTCTTTCCCGATCCGCTGGGCCCCATGACCGCCACAAACTCCCCCTTTTTCACCTGAAAGGACAGATCCTTTAACACAGGGTACTCGTTCGTCCCCGTCCGGTATGTTTTACTTAAATGCTCGATCTTTAACATTGCGTTTGCCTCCCTTTTGTTTTGTAAGATCAATGCCGTCTCTTTGCGTCGGCTCTAAGCATATTATAGGGGAATCTTTTGCAGGACATCAGAGGCTTAGATGGTAAGTTTGACATGGATTTTGCCAACTTTGGGGTATCTATTCAGCCATTTAATTTACTAACACCTCTTGGATCAAACGGACGAAAACAGGGAACGATTACGAAGATCTATTCGGGGATGAGGACGATGCCGGGCGGGTTCCGAGCTACAGAGATAAAGAAAACTAGAGGTTCTGAATCCGTCCAAAAAGCAGGAGTTCCGGTGGATAACTCGGCTTCGCCTCAGACAATTCCACCGGAAGTCCTAATGGACGAATCCAGAACCTTAAGTTTTATTAATCCCTTTCGCAGTCACCCGCCCGGCATCGTCCTCATCTCCGAAAGTATCTCG